>JAYSPT010000051.1:0-9115 GCA_043721995.1 Salinibacterium sp.
CGCTGCCGCACTATTGCTCCAAGCGAGTCACCACGAGATCGTCGCCGCCTCCGGCTACTCCGACCAGCACGGTGTCGCCGTCGCGGATGTCGCCGGAGAGCAGGGAACGCGCCAGCTTGTCGTCGATCTGCCGCTGCATCAGGCGTCGCAGCGGGCGTGCCCCGTACACGGGGTCGTATCCACGCTCCGCTAGCCAGGTGCGAGCATCCGGAGTCACCGCCAGCTCGAGTCGGCGATCGCTGAGACGACGCGCGAGCCTGTCGATATACAGCTCAACGATCTGGCTAAGGTCATCGGTTGACAGGGGCGAGAACACCACGATGTCATCGAGCCGGTTGATGAACTCAGGCTTGAACGCCTGGCGCACGAGCTCGTTGACCGCGAGCTTGCGTTCTTCCCACGAAAGATTCTGGTCGGTGATGAAATGACTTCCGATGTTGCTGGTAAGAATCAGGATGACGTTGCGGAAGTCCACCGTGCGGCCCTGACCGTCCGTCAGTCTGCCGTCATCGAGCACCTGCAGCAGCACGTCGAAGACCTCCGGATGCGCCTTCTCGACCTCGTCGAGCAGGATCACCGAGTATGGCCTGCGCCGAACCGCCTCGGTGAGTTGCCCTCCCTGCTCGTAGCCGACGTACCCGGGGGGAGCACCAACCAACCGCGACACTGAGAACTTCTCGCCGTACTCGCTCATGTCGATGCGTACGAGAGCTTTCTCATCGTCGAACAGGTACGCGGCGAGCGCTTTTGCGAGTTCGGTCTTTCCAACGCCGGTCGGGCCGAGGAAGAGGAACGAGCCGGTTGGACGGTCGGGGTCCGAGATGCCCGCGCGCGTGCGGCGAACCGCCTCTGACACCGCCTGCACGGCATCCTTCTGGCCAATCAGGCGCTTGCCGAGCTCGCTCTCGAGGTGTAGAAGTTTTTCGGTCTCGCCCTTGGTGAGTCGATCCACCGGGATGCCCGTCCAGGCAGCCACGACCGACGCAATGTCCTCCTCGTCGACCTGGTCATTCACCATGCGCGGTCCGGTCGGTTCACTGGATTCCGCAACACTCAGCGCCGTCTCAATCCTGGGAATCGTCTCGTAGTTCAGCTTCGACGCCTTCTGGTAGTCACCTTCCCGCATCGCGCGATCGAGGTCGATACGGGCGGAATTGAGCCGGGTCTTGAGGTCACCGATACCGGTGAGAGACGCCTTTTCCACCTTCCAGCGCGCCTCAAGTTCGCCCAGCTCGGCCTGACGAACGCGCAGGTCGTCACGCAGCTTCTCCAGTCGCGCCTTCGAGGCGTCGTCCTTCTCTTTCTTGAGCGCGAGCTCTTCGATGCGCAGGCGGTCGACCGCTCGCTTGAGTTGGTCGATCTCCACAGGGGAGGAGTCGATCTCCATCTTGAGCCGGGATGCAGCCTCATCGATCAGATCGATCGCTTTGTCGGGGAGCTTGCGGCCGCTGATGTAGCGGTTGCTGAGTATTGCGGCCGCGACCAGAGCGGCATCGGCGATTGCCACCTTGTGGTGCGCCTCATATCGTTCTTTGAGTCCGCGCAGGATCGCCACGGTGTCCTCCACCGAGGGTTCTCCGACGAAGACCTGCTGGAATCGACGCTCGAGTGCGGCATCCTTCTCGATGTACTGGCGATACTCGTCGAGCGTTGTCGCCCCGATCATTCGCAGTTCACCACGCGCCAGCATGGGTTTGAGCATGTTGGATGCCGCGACAGAGCCATCACCGCCGCCCGCGCCCATGAGCGTATGCAGTTCGTCGATGAATGTGATCACCTGTCCGTCGGATTCTTTGATCTCCTTCAGGACCGCCTTGAGTCGTTCCTCGAACTCACCGCGGTACTTTGCGCCGGCGACGAGCGCCGCGAGGTCGAGCGAAACCAGCTGCTTGTCTTTGAGGGAGTCCGCGACGTCACCTGCGACGATGCGCTGGGCGAGGCCTTCGACGACTGCGGTCTTGCCGACACCGGGTTCCCCGATGAGTACCGGGTTGTTCTTGGTGCGTCGCGTGAGCACCTGACTGACCCTTCTGATCTCGGCATCCCGACCGATGACTGGATCCAGCTTTCCTGACCTCGCGATATCGGTCAGATTGATGCCATACCGCTGCAGCGCGGTCTGCTGTTCTTCGTCGGTGCCCGGGGCACCCTGCATGTTCGCCATTATTGCCCTGCTTTGTGTGCGGTATGGATGGTCGCCTGTGGTCTGGTAGAGAGAGTCACGGTGAATTTTGTGGTTCGAGAAAGCTGCCGTGTGGCACCGACGATCCGGTCCAGTTCTGCCCGGTGGCCCAAGTGAGAGTTGTAGACGGTGACGAGTTGGCCGCCGGGCCTGAGTACCCGCGAAGCGGCGGCGAAAAGCTTCGACGCCGTCACGGTGTCCAGTTTTGTTCCGTCGTGGAACGGCGGGTTGAGCACGACGAGGTCGGTGCAGTCGTCCGGTTGCGTGGAGAGGGCATCGTCCCGCAGCACCGTCACGTTCGTCAGTCCGTTGGCTGCAATTGTGGCGGTGGTGGATGCGACAGCACCCGCCGATACGTCTGTGGCGAGCACCTGCAGTGCGGGCCGCGACCGCGCGAGGATTGCTGCCACCACGCCCGACCCACAGCCGAGGTCTACAGCGGAGGTCGCATCCGGAGCCACCTGAGGCAGCTCCGCAAGAAGTGCGCGCGTTCCGATGTCGAGCTTCGTTCCGGCGAACGTGGCGCCCGTTGCGCAGATCCACAAGCCCAGTTCGGTATTGAATTCGCGGCGGAATTGTGCGCCACCGCCCGTGATCGGCTCACGCGCCACGAGCACTCGCGACTTTTGCCGCGCGTGCGTCACGTCGAAGCGCGCGAAGTGGCGCTTCAGCACCTCGTTCATCGACAGTGACATGTGCTTGATGCGGCCACCCGCAAACACCACTACGTCTGGGGCGCCGAATGCGGCGATGTCTGCAGCGATGTCCTCCAGGTCGGCGAGGCCCTTGGGTAACTTCAGGAGAATGACCCTCGCTCCGGCCAGCAGCTCCCTGCCCAGCGTCAGGTTCGTGACTGAGCCTGCCTGCGTCTGGGCCTGCAGCGACTGCTCGCTCGCGAGCGAATCCTGGAACACCCGGACGCGTGAGACTCCCGCTGCCAGTGCCCCCAGGGTGAGCGCACCCTCATCATCGCCGATGGTGACGACCTCCCCCGCAGCTGCGCCAGCAAGCGCGATCGCCGCCTCATCGAGCAGCAGGCGGTCGGTGGCATCGGCAATGGATGTTTGCATCAGGGTCATGGCGTGAGTCCCCGACGCGACGGTCGCCACACAACGAGCTGGTTGGGTCGCTGGGCTCGTGCGCCCGCACGCAGGGAAACCACCTCACCCGCGGATCCCGCTGCAAAAACTCTCGTTCCGGGACGAGCCAGCAATTCGTCTGCCAGCGCGTGCTCGAGCTCGCGAACCCGCGAAGTGAGCCCGGCAACCTGATTCTCGAGTTCAAGGATTCGCCGGATGCCCTCCAAGTTGAGTCCCTGGGCGCTGAGTGCCGCGATCTCCCGCAGTTGCGCCACATCCCGCATCGAATATCGACGTGACTGGCCTGCCGTGCGGCGCGGGGAGACGAGACCGAGCCGGTCGTACTGCCGAAGGGTCTGCGGATGCATGGCGGCAAGTTCTGCCGCCACCGCAATGGCGAATAGTGGCGAGAACTCGTCCATTAGCGGTCGCTCTTGGCCCGGTCGAGTAATTCGGCCCGCGGGTTCTCCTCGGGCATCGCCTTCTCGAACTCGCGCAGCAAGGCATGCGCCTCGTCGGTAATTCGGCCGGGCACCGCCACCTGCACCTCCGCGAGGAGGTCGCCAGTGCCACTGGCTGTGGTCACCCCACGACCCTTCACTCGGAGGATGCGACCGCTCGGCGTACCGGCAGAGACACGGAGTTTCACGGGCTCGCCTCCGAGCGTCGGCACCTCGATCGTTGCACCGAGGGTCGCCTCCACGAAAGTGACCGGTACATCGACGCGAAGGTTGAGGCCGTCGCGCTGAAACACCGGGTGTTTTCGAACGCTGACCGTGAGCACAAGGTCACCGGCTGCCCCGCCGTCGAGGCTGGGCTCACCTTTGCCCTTGAGTTTGATCTTCTGTCCGTCATTAACCCCGGCAGGGATCTTCACGTTGATGGGCTTGCCGCCGGCTGGCTGCAGCTTGATCGTCTCGCCGTTGATCGCCGTGATGAAGTCCAACGTGGTGGAGGCGGCGACGTCTCTACCCCTGGTAGGCCCGGCCGCACCGCGGAATCCGCCACTCGACGTGCCGAACCCGCCCCCACCGAACATTCCGCCCAGCAGGTCTTCGAAGTTCGTCCCGCCCGACTGGTAGGTGGTTCGTTGTTGGCTGCCACCCGAGTTGAACAGGCCACCGAAAACATCCTCGAAGCCGCCGGGCTGGCCCGGGCGACCCCCGGCGGAGAAGCGCGCGCCCGATCCCATTGCCCTGATCTGGTCGTACTCGCGACGAAGCTCGGTGTCAGCGAGCACAGAGTGTGCTTCACTGATTTCCTTAAACTTCGCTTCGGCCTTGGAATCACCCGGGTTTGAATCCGGGTGATACTGCCGAGCGAGCTTGCGGTACACCTTTTTCAGGTCGGCGGGCGTGACGTCTTTTGAGACGCCCAACACCGCGTAGAAGTCCTTGTCGAACCAATCCTGGCTTGCCACGGGCTGCCGTTTTCTGCCGGTGCTACTCGGCCGGAACGGCTACGGCGACCTTCGCAGCCCGCACCAGCCGATCCCCGAGCACGTAGCCGGGCTCGATGACGTCGGCGATGGTGTTCGCCGTGGCACCGGGTGTTGGCAGTTGCACGACGGCCTCATGGAATGCCGGGTCGAAGAGGTCCCCCTTCTCACCAATCTGTTTGAGTCCGTACTTCTCGAAGGATGACCTCAGCTTCTGGGCCACGATTGTGAGTGGTGCACCCTCGACCAGGTCGCCGTGAGCTTCCGCTCGCGCCAGATCGTCGAGGGCGGGCAGGAACGAGCGGATGACCTCAGCGATCACCGCCTCGCGGTTGGCAGCGCGGTCACGTTCGACACGAACTCTGAAGTTGACCAGCTCTGCCTGCGCGCGCAGCATGTCGGAGCGCATTTCGGCGAGCATGTCGAGGGTTGCGCCACCGAGCAGCGCCCTGTCCTCGTCGGTCAGTTCCTCTTCCTCGTCATCAACATTCGCAGCGTCCGCACCCTGTGCTGTGGGCTCGGTGGCGGCTGGCTCGCGAACATCGCCAGTTTCAGGATCCACCCTCCGCTTATCGCGGATCTTCGGCTCGCCCTGCTCTTCGTCGTTGTTCTTTTGGGTCGCCATTGTTACTTCTTGGGCTCTTCCTCGTCGTCGACGACCTCGGCATCGACTATGTCCTCATCGCTCCCAGCGGCAGGAGCCTCCTCGGAGGCTTCACCCTCCGCGGGCGCCTCCTGGCTGGTCTGGTAGATGGCCTGGCCGAGCTTCTGCTGGCTCTCCGTGAGCGTGTCGAAGGCGATCTTGACTGCCGCTGCGTCGTCGCCGGCGAGCGCGGTCTTGAGCGCATCCACATCGGCCTGCACATCGCTCTTCACATCGGCGGGCAGCTTCTCGTCGTTGTCACGGATGAGCTTGTCAGTCGAGTATGCGAGCTGCTCAGCGGTGTTTCGAACCTCGGCCGTCTCGCGCCGCGCCTTGTCTTCCGCAGCGTGCTCCTCGCCCTCGCGAACCATCCGCTCGATGTCTTCCTTCGACAGGCTCGAGCCGCCGGTGATCGTCATCGACTGCTCCTTGCTGGTGCCCTTGTCTTTGGCAGACACGTGCACGATGCCGTTGGCGTCGATATCGAAGGTGACCTCGATCTGCGGGATGCCCCGGGGGGCCGGAGCGATTCCCGTCAGTTCAAAGGTGCCCAGGTTCTTGTTGTCCCTGGTGAACTCACGCTCGCCCTGGAAGACCTGGATTGCAACCGACGGCTGGTTGTCGTCAGCGGTGGTGAAGGTCTCACTGCGCTTTGTCGGGATGGCCGTATTGCGCTCGATGAGCTTGGTCATAATTCCACCCTTGGTCTCGATACCGAGGCTCAGGGGGGTGACATCAATGAGGAGAACGTCTTTGCGCTCGCCTTTCAGGACGCCTGCCTGGAGTGCGGCGCCGACGGCGACCACCTCGTCAGGGTTGACGCCCTTGTTCGGCTCCTTACCGCCGGTGAGCTTCTTGACGAGCTCGACGACGGCCGGCATGCGGGTCGAACCACCGACGAGCACGACGTGTGCGACATCCGCAAGCTTGACGCCCGCTTCCTTGATGACGTCGTTGAAGGGCTTCTTGGTGCGCTCAAGCAGGTCAGTCGTGAGTTCCTCAAACTTGGCGCGGGTGAGCGTCTCATCGAGATTTGCCGGGCCATTCTCGGTGAGCGAGAGGTACGGAAGTTGGATGGTCGTCGACGTCTGCGAAGACAGTTCCTTCTTCGCCTGCTCCGATGCTTCCTTGAGCCGCTGCTTCGCGATCTTGTCCTTCGAGACATCAACCCCGGTGGTTTCCTTGAACTTCTTGATCAGGTAGTCAACGACCCGCTGGTCCCAGTCATCGCCACCGAGTCGGTTGTCGCCGGCGGTCGCCTTGACCTGGATCGTGGAGAAGTCGTCGTCTTTACCCACTTCGAGTAACGAGACGTCAAACGTTCCACCACCGAGGTCGAAGACCAGAATGAGTTCGTCTTCCTTGCCCTTGTCGAGGCCGTATGCGAGTGCGGCCGCGGTCGGCTCGTTGATGATGCGCAGCACGGTGAGGCCTGCGATCTCGCCGGCCTCTTTCGTGGCCTGGCGCTCTGCGTCGTTGAAGTACGCGGGAACGGTGATGACGGCATCCGTCACCGGCTCACCAAGGTACTGCTCAGCATCGCGCTTGAGCTTCGCGAGGATGCGGGCGGAGATCTCCTGCGCGGTGAACTTCTTGCTGTCGATGTCCTGTTTCCAGTCGGTGCCCATGTGGCGCTTGACGGAAGCGATCGTGCGATCAACGTTGGTGACGGCCTGGCGCTTGGCGGTCTCACCGACCAGCACCTCGCCATCCTTGGTGAAGGCCACGACGGATGGGGTCGTGCGGAAGCCTTCGGCGTTCGCGATGACGGTGGGTTCTCCACCCTCGAGAACTGCGACCACCGAGTTGGTGGTTCCCAGGTCAATTCCTACTGCTCGAGCCATATGCTCTGTCTCCTTTAAGCGATGCACGACCAAGTTGAGTCGTGCCATATCAAGTTTGGGGTAGTGGACACTCGATGTCAAGACCGGTCACCAAAAACTTGAGCGTCAGGGGCTCAAGTTAGAGACAAGTCGCCACCCGGGGCAGGGCACGCAAGGTTAGTCCGACTCACCTGCCCTGAACGTATATTGCCCTCATCGCGTGGGAGAGCCTTGCGGCGAGTAGTCCCTCATGTGGCGCTCACCCGCACCACGAGTCCCGCGTGGGTGAAGCGGCACATCACCGTGTCGACCGGATCGAACACGACGATGCAAAAATCCACTGGCGAACAATTTGCACTCCCGTTGTTTGCGCGCCACCACTAGCCTGTGAACCATGACGGACAGCAACCCCCACAACGACGTGGATCGGATCTCGGATCGCACTGCCCAGCTCGCCGGAAACGATGAAGCGCTCGCGGTCGCCGGGGGGATGACGGACCGCGCGGTGCCCAACCCCTCGCGCCGAGCGGCGGTGCCGATCGCGGGGCTCGACCTCCAGGAGGGGAAAAGGATCCCGGGCCGCCAAGTCGTCGCGTGGGCCTTCTGGGACTGGGGTGGCGCATCCTTCAACGCAGTCATCACGACCTTCGTATTCACGGTTTACCTCACCAGCACACTTTTCATTGATCCAGCGCTGAACGCGGCGGCCGGAGCCGAGGCGGATGCTTCGGGTCCGGCTCACAAGGCGCTCGATGCCGCAATCGCCGTACTCTCGTCTGGCTTGGGTTATGGCCTCGCAATCGCAGGAGTCATGGTTGCGCTCCTCGCGCCAATACTCGGCCAGCGGACCGACGCAAGCGGCCGCCGTAAGTTGTGGCTCGGTATCAATACCGCCGTCGTGGTCGTGTGCATGGCGCTGATGTTCCTCGTGCAGGCCTCGCCACAGTACTTCCTACTCGGTGTGGTGCTGGTGTGCGTCGGCACGGTGTTTTTCGAGATCGCGACCGTGAATTACAACGCACTGCTGATTCAGGTGTCCACCCCCAAGACTGTCGGGAAGGTGAGCGGCCTCGGCTGGGGCTCCGGCTACCTTGGCGGAATCGTGCTCCTGCTCTTCGTATTGCTCGGCCTCGTCGGGCTGTCGGCCGACAGCGGTGGATTCTTCGGTGTAACGCACAACGATGGCCTGAACATCCGCATCATCGCTCTGATCTGCGCCGCCTGGATGCTCGTGTTCTCCCTGCCCATACTGTTCGCTGTGCCCGAGATGTCCAAGGATCAGCGCCGTGATCGCGTCAGCTTCTTTCAGTCCTATGTGGTGCTGGTACGCGACGTGCGGATCCTCTGGAAGGAAAGCCGCAACACTGTGCTCTTCCTGATCTCGAGTGCCCTGTTCCGCGACGGACTCGTGGGCGTCTTCACGTTCGGCGGAATTTTAGCCAAGGGCACTTTTGGGTTCTCGACCAGCCAAGTCATCATTTTTGCGATCGCCGCCAACCTCGTCGCTGGCATCAGCACGTTCATCTCTGGCCTCTTCGACGATAAGTTCGGTCCGAAGCCGGTCATTGTCTTCTCCCTCGTCGGTCTCATCATCGCGGGTACCGGAATCTTCTTCGCTCACGATGCTGGCCAAGGCGCATTCTGGATCGGCGGACTCGTTCTAAGCCTGTTCGTCGGGCCGGCGCAGTCGGCTAGTCGCACCTTCCTTGCGCGGGTGACGCCGGCCGGCCGCGAAGGGGAAGTATTCGGCCTTTATGCAACCACGGGCCGCGCGGTGAGCTTTCTTGCACCCGTGCTGTTCGCCCTGTTCATCAGCATCTTCGGTGCGCAGTACTGGGGCATCCTCGGTATCGTCTTAGTGCTGCTCGTTGGCCTGCTGCTGCTCGTACCCGTGAAGGCCAACCAACGGCTTTAGCCTCTACCCGCCCGGTGCAACTGCGAAGATTTCGA
>JAYSPT010000052.1:0-5716 GCA_043721995.1 Salinibacterium sp.
ACGCCCTCGGTCAGCACGCGTGCGCGCATGACCTTCTTGCTCACCGACTTGTACGCGGCAGACACCTCGCCGAGTGCGGATGCCGGAAGGCGCTCTGCATCGACCTCGCCCGCAATGTGACCCTTGACGCGATCCTTCAGTGCATCGTCGGCATGCTGGCGATCGGTCTTATCGGCGATCTGGTACACGTGCTTGAGCTCGTCGTACGCGAGGCCGGCGACCGCGTCGTAAGTGCCCTGGCTGTATGGCGGGAACAGCGGGAATTCCTGAATCGGCTTTGCGGCCTTTCCTGCGAGTTCGAGCTGGGCCTTGATGAGCTGCTTCAGGAACGGCTTGGACGCTTCAAGACCCTGGGCAACCACTGCCTCATCGGGTTTGGTGGCTCCGGCCTTGATGAGGTCCCAGCTGCCTTCGGTGGCTTCGGCTTCGACCATCATGATCGCAACATCCTCATTGCCATCAGCATCGGTGACCAGGCGACCTGCGACCGTGAGGTCGAAGACTGCCTCAGCGAGCTGGCTGTACTTCGGGAATGCGATCCACTGGTCGGCTTCCCCAGCGTGCGATATCAGCGCGAGACGGATGCCGCCCACCGGGCCGTAGAACGGAAGGCCCGAGATCTGCGTACTCAGCGACGCCGCGTTGATGGCCAGCGCGTCGTAGAACTCGTCCGGTGCGATGGAGAGCACGGTGATGACGATTTGGATCTCGTTGCGCAGACCCTCAACGAAGGTTGGGCGCAGCGGCCGGTCGATGAGGCGGCAGACGAGGATTGCCTCGGTGGAGGGGCGACCCTCGCGACGGAAGAACGAACCGGGGATCTTGCCAGCCGCGTACGAGCGCTCCTCGACATCGACGGTTAGGGGGAAGAAGTCGAATCCCTCCCGCGGTGCCTTGCTGGCACTCGTTGCGCTGAGGATCATGGTTTCTTCATCGAGGTATGCAGCGACGGCACCCTGTGCCTGCTGCGCTAGGCGACCGGTTTCAAAACGAACCGTGCGCTTGCCGAACTTGCCGTTATCGAGAACGGCTTCGGCGAATGTGATTTCTGGACCCTCCAAGGGGGGTTTCTCCTTTAGTTTTTTGTCGTCGCCCCGTGTGGGCGACTACTCGGCCGGTTGTCGAGGAGCACAGAGCAGGAGCGGGCAGAAAGGGGCGCACCCTTGGATCAAGGGCCGGCGCTTTGGCGGTGCATCCTCGTGGATGCTGCTCTGGCCAACAGTAGAAAGTCACCCACCTTCGCGATGCAACTCCGCGTTTGGGTAATTCACCACCGATGACCAGCTTCATGCCAGCCTGCTCCGGTGCCACAGCAGCGCTGTAACAACCTCACAGAGCTTACCAGCGAACATGCAAAACACGATAGTGACGCGGCTTGTTGGGCTCAGCCTCCCACCAAGTTGCTAGCGGGCGGTCGTCCGTCGGCTCAGGCGCGTCAACAGCACGCCTCCACCCATGAGCGTCACTGCCAGGAGGGCCGCCGCAGACCCGAGGAGCCCCTGAGTCTGTGCGCCGGTCGCTGCGAGTGCCGGGGTCGGTGGCACATACTCGAACGCCCCCGCATCGTTCGGCGCGGTCCGCGTGGCCCCGCGTGCGTCACGTGTGATCGTGGAAGCTCCGGGAACCGCGTTTATCGCAATGCTGTTAGCTGGCAGCGCTATCGTCTGCACGCTGCCGCCGTTGTCGGCGAGCACCGAGGATCCGAAAATGGCTGCAGAGCTCAGTCCGAAATGTGTGCTCGCGTCGACGGTCGCGGCCGCGGTGAAGTAGTTCTCCGTCACCTGGTCCGTGGTGAAGAGATTGCCGCCCTCATCCGTCGCCACCGGTGTATTGCCATCAATAGCGATCTCGGTGCGCCCGTTGTCATCGGCAAAGATGTTGCCCCGCACGACAAGCAGGTCGTTGCCGGAGGCCCAGATCGCCTGGCCGCCGCTCGGCTTATTGATGAGGTTGCCGCGGAACGTCGATTGCTGGACGGTACCGCTCGAAATCACAAGGGTTGCGCCGCGGCCCGTGACATCCGACACGCTGTTGCCGACGAAGGTGGAGTTCGTCACATCGACGACGTCGGCCGCGATGGCCCCGCCCAAGGTGCCTGCGGAATTCGAGTCGAACGTCGATGAATCGAGGGTCAGCAGACCGGTTACTATCGCCCCGCCGAAACTCGTTGCCGTGTTGTCTGCGAAGGTGCTCGTCATGATTGTCGCCGAAGTACTGTCGATCGCTCCCCCGCGGTCGCTCGAGTTGTTCGTGAACGAGGATCCGTTGATGGTCAGCGCGCTAGCAGCGATCGCTCCCCCGCGGCTCGCCTGGTTGTCATCGAATGTCGAATCGATCACGTTGACGGTGTCGCCGAAAATCGCCCCGCCGAAACCCGCCGGCATTCGGCCCCCCGTGAAGCGAAGGTTCTGCACCGTGAGGGTGTCGGTTGCGTCAGTGGTGAGGATCCCGTTCCCGGTTGCGGGCAAGACCGGCGCGGGAACCTGCAGCACTGCACTCGGCAGCCCAAAGAGCGTCACACTGTGCTGGTAATTCAGGATGGTCGTCACGCTGAACGTACCGCGGAGACAGATCAGCGAGACAGTAGGGTCATCCAGCTTCAGTTGGATATCGGACGCCGAGCTGCTCGCCGCATCCAGGGTGTTGCCAACTGCGCAATCACTCGCGGTCGCAGCGCGTGCCGGCATCCCGCCAAGTAACGACATGCCGATGAGTACACCGCCAGCAAGGACCATGGCTGCGAGGCGGAGGAGAGGCGTGCGCACGGTTACTCGCATTCGGGTCGGCGTGTAGTGCGTGAAGCCTATCGGGTCTTCAGGTCGAGGGCAGCACCGGGGCGGGGCAACGCTGCATCCGATAGTGAACGATGCTATCGGGCGAGAGCGGCGGATTGATCCTCCAGAAGAACGGCTCCGGCTGCATCGCGGTTCGGTAGGCGGGCGTGTCGAGCGTCTGTTGTCCGAAGAGCACCAGACACGGACGGAGGGTTTTCTCGTAAAAGTCGTAGAGGCGCGCGCGGGATGCGACAGTGCTCGCGAACTCCAGATGGGTCACGCTCGGGTATTGCTGCTCACAGATCAGTTCGCTGATGCGGTAGGCGTTAACTGCACCGGAAGCGAGGCCGTAAACACTCACGCACTCCAGGACCGTGCGACGCCAGTCGCCATCGGCAACAACCCGCACCGCAGACACGTCCGGCCGCGCGAATTGCGACACGTCCCGCTGAATTTCGGCCCAACGCGACGAGTAGTACTGGTCTGCCGTGAGGCCGATCGAAGCCGTGCTGGTCGAAGCGATGCTCGTCGAAGCGGTGGTGGTCGTCGTCGAGGTGGTCGTCGGTGGCGTGATGTCGGGGGTGATCGTGGCGGCTCGCTCGGCGGTTGCTGGCGGGGCGGTTGCTGGCTCGGCAGTGGCCGGCTCTGCAGCCAGTGGCAGCACCAGGCATAGGGCGAGCGCGCAGCATCCGGATATGAGGGCCGCGGCACCGATGAAGTTTGCCGGTCGGAGATTCACAGCTCAGTCCCTCGTCAGCCCGATCAGCAACTCGACGCGATACCGGCCGCCCTTGCGGGTGATCTCCACCGGTATGCGCGGCTTGCGACCCAGAGTCTCCAGCCGAGAGAGCGTCTCATCGACAACCGATTCCAACCCGCGCGGCACAAATCCGACCGGGCCACTGACACGAGTGCCGGTGAACAGGCGCACCTCGATGGGAGCATCGACCCGCTCTTCATCCTGGGTGCGTCGGCCGAAGCCGGTCTCGAGCTCTGTCGATTCGGCAGCCGCAATCTCGCGGATGTCGTTCTGATGCGGGTTGCTACCCGCCAGACGAATGCGCACTTTTCTGCTTCGAGGTTCAAGCACGCCGCGGTAGTCGCTGAGAGAACCCTTCCCCGTGTCATTGCGGTCGAGAGGCTGAGTATCCGTGGCCATAGTCGGATGCTACCCCGGCGTGATGGCTGACATCATGTGGGCACAGCTGGGCGGCACCTCGAAAGCCCCTAAAACGGTGGGTCGACGTAGGTGATGTGGCCAGTGGGGCTAGTCCATTTTCGCCTTCGGGTGTGGCCGTCGAGGTCGACATCGTCGACTTTCCAGCCGGCCTTGTGTTTCAGACGATGATGGTTTCGGCACAGCAACGCGAGATTGTGGAGGCTCGTCTTGCCGCCGTCTTTTCAGGCGACTGTGTGATCGATATCGCAACTCTTCACCAGTCGCCCACAGCCCGCAAAGGTGCAACCTTTGTCGCGATCCCGCACTCGTCGGGCGAGGTCAGCGGGCACGCGATAGATGACACGGTCAAAGTCGAGAATCGTGCCTGTAATAGGTTGGGTGAGAATTCGAAAGAAGGACGGCGCGTGCCGGGCAAGTTCCCTGGCGGTCTGAGCATCGATCGGGCCGTAGCCTTCGAGGCTCCCCGGATTCTCTGACTGGCCGAGCAGCGTGAGCACCGGTACTGTCACACCGACCGTCACGCTTGCCCAGCCGGATTCGGTGCCGAGGATGCCCGCCACGAGGTCGCCGGCACCATCCGCCTTCAACTGCGCAAGGGTGCGGGTCTCGTCAGCCTGGCCGAGGAGCGACTCCGCTGCGCATTCGATCTGCATCATCGCCGGAATCGCTCGGTCTGCGGGAACGTAGGCAGTCAGCCACGCTATGCCGTCGAGCCAGGGCTCCATCCAAATGCGACGCTCTTCGGCTGCGCGCCGGTGGCGCTGGGCGAGCTGCTCAGGCACGACCCGCTCTCGCGCCACGCGAGCACGGGTGCGGAATCGTGCGGGCGGCAGGTTCTGAGCAGCCATGAGCACGGCCGACTCGAATGCTTCCCACTGCTCAGGCTGCCCAAGGGTGAAAACGATTTCAGTCGCGACCACCGCATTGGCGCACGAAACATCCCCCTCGCGGAATGCGGCCCACAGCCTCGGCATGCGAAGCATGAGCGTGTCTGCCTGGTGTCCCTGCGCTCGTACCGTGCCTTCCGACAGCAGCAAACGCGTTGCCAAGTCGGCAATCGCTGCACGCTCCGCAAACTCGACCTCCTCGCTCGACGCGATTGTTGCCAAACCGAGGAACACCTCGGGAAACGCCCGCGCTTCAGCAAGCGTCGCGCTGATCGCGGCCAGCTGCTCGGCATGAGCGCGAGTCGCCGAACTATGCGCAAACTCCGCGCGAGCGACGGCGAACTCGACGCGAACATCCGCATGTCGCTGGTCGAGGGCGCTTTGCTCCATACACCGATGGAATCACCATCCACCAACATTTCCGGGACAATCGACCGGGGTCGGCCAGGAGCGAATTTCGACTACGCAGGCGTGATGCGCAGGATGACCCTCGGGACCTTCCGTAGGCGCTCAAGGGCATTCGCTGCACTGAACTGAATCCCATATTTCGCCGCGAGCGCACGGTTGTACTCCTCGATGCGCGCAGGATCCTCCACGATCTCGGCCGTGCCGGCGAACATCTCAGCACCGTCCTTGACATTGCCACTCATTGAACACTCGCTGAGAGTGACAGCGGAATTGTTCCGGATTCGCTTCACTTTGCCGGCCGTGGACATCGTGGTCACCATGAGCGCTTCCCCGGCTGGAGCGGCCCACACCGCCGTCGGCACGCCCTCCCCGCTCTTTCGAAACGTGGTGAGCAAAACGAAATTTGCCGTGCGTAGAGTATCAAACCCGTGCTTGGTCACTCGATCAGGCTATCTGGAAAGGGACGA
>JAYSPT010000053.1:0-3221 GCA_043721995.1 Salinibacterium sp.
AACTCCGTGGTCACCGAATCGACGGTTCCGGTCATTGAGACCGGTGCTGGCGTCGTGCACGTCTACCTCGACGAGTCGGCGGATCTCGATTCCGCCATCGAGATCGTGCACAACTCGAAGGTGCAGAGGCCGAGTGTCTGCAACGCGCTGGAGACGCTGCTGGTGCACCGGGCATCCGCCGGTCGCCTGCTGCCTGGTGTGCTCGCGAAACTACGCGACGCCGGAGTGACTGTGCACGGCGACGAGGCCACGCTCGCGCTGTTCGCGGACGCTGTGCCCGCTACTGAAGAGGACTGGGCGACCGAGTACATGTCGCTGGATATCGCGGTCGCGGTCGTAGACGATCTGGATGCCGCACTCGCGCACATTCGCCGATACTCCACCCAGCACACCGAATCGATCATCACCAACGACCTCCAGCACGCTGAGCGATTTATCGCGGAGGTCGACTCGGCCGTGGTGATGGTGAACGCGTCCACGCGATTCACCGACGGTGGTGAATTCGGATTCGGAGCAGAGGTGGGCATTTCGACCCAAAAACTGCATGCCCGCGGACCGATGGGCCTCGCAGAACTGACAAGCACGAAGTGGGTTGTGCGCGGCTCGGGCCAGGTGCGCGGCTAGACTTAAGCATCCGATTAAGGAGGAGCGCATGATGTCGTTAATCGCCGCGGTGCTGGCGAATGCCGCCATGGCCAAGACAGAGGAGCTCGCTCCGCTCATCATGCCGCCGCTCGCGTTTGCCGCGATCGCCGCGGTCGTGTTCCTTACGCTCATCATTGTGACCTGGAGTTTCCGGGATGTCGCAAACCGGCACAGCGACAAGACGAACGCCCGATCCGGTACAAGTTCGCAGGGCGACAATTCGCACGACGCGGGTCACTAGTCTCGGCGCGACGCATGGCCGAGCAAGCACAAGGGCGTGCCGACGGCACGGCCACGGAACCTCCGCGTCGTGCGCGAATTGGGGTCATGGGCGGCACTTTCGACCCGATCCACAACGGTCACCTCGTCGCCGCAAGCGAGGTGCAGCAGAATTTCCAGCTTGATGAGGTCATCTTCGTTCCCACGGGGCAACCGTGGATGAAAACGGCAGTTACCGAGGGTGAGCACCGATATTTGATGTCCGTGATCGCGACGGCCGCCAATCCTCGTTTTACAGTTTCTCGCGTCGACATAGAGCGCCAAGGCCCCACGTACACGATTGACACCCTGCGCGACATCCACAAGGCACATCCGGACGCCGATTTGTTCTTCATTACAGGAGCCGACGCCGTAGCGCAGATTCTCGAATGGAAAGACGTTGAGGAGGTCTGGAAGCTCGCCCATTTCGTTGCTGTGTCTCGCCCGGGACACCGGCTCACCGTTAGCGGATTGCCCGAGCAGGGCGTAAGCTCGCTTGAAGTGCCTGCGCTGGCAATCTCTTCAACAGACTGCCGAAGCAGGGTCAGCCGGGGTTTCCCGGTGTGGTATTTGGTTCCCGATGGTGTAGTTCAATACATCGCCAAACACCACTTGTATCGGAGTATTCGATGACCACCTTTCAAAACCCGCCACCGCAATCGCGTCGCGCAGTACGTCAGAGCGAGCGTGGCGAGACCGCCGAGCAGGTAGTAACCCCGCCGAATGGTTTCGCGCAGTTCCCATCAACGCAGGTTGCCGCGTCGCCGCAGCACTTTCCGGCCTCTACCTCGACTGGCGATGTCTGGGACCCCACCTCTCGCCGAGCCGCACAGGTTGCCCCCGCGATGCCCAGGCCCGATGTGGCAGCACCCGCCCCCGGTCGTCGCTCCTCGGGCACGCCCCACACGTCGCCCTCAGCCGGTATTCCTGCTCCGGTCCCCACTCCGGTCGCCGAGCCACTGTCGTACGCCACGCAGGCGAGTGCTCTGCAGCCCCTCATCCAACAAACACCATTCGAGCAATCGCCATTCGACCAAACACCACTCGAGCCGACCGGTGGGCAGACCTCCGCAGAGCCGCCCACGTACCGCGTGCGCGACTTTAGCCCTGAGGCGCAGCGTGCCACACAGGCTGCAAACGCTCCCGTCGCGCCGATCCCTGGCCAGCCCGGGGATGTCTCGTACTACACCGAGAACCGACCGGCGTATTCTCCGGTAACGCAGCCACCTGTCATCTCCCACGTCGTCTCGCAGGTCCCGCCGCAGGTTGCGCAGCCGCAGCAGTCCGCTTCACCAGCCGTACCGGCGGTATTCCTCTCCCACGCTCCCGTCGCCGCAGGTTTGTTCTCTTCGCTGGCGCCAACTCCCGTCGAAGTGCCCGACATGGCCGACCGCAAGGGCGAGCAGACCCTAACCCGTCGCGAACTACGCACGATGCTCGCTGCGCGAGAACACGCAGCATCCGGCAGCATCGCAGACACGTGGGCTACTCCCCAGTCTCCCGCGTGGGACGCCCAGCCGCTGGCTGATCACCGGAGCCCTGCGGCCGCTGCCTACGACCCAGCGCCTTTCATCCCCACACCGCCAGAAGAGCACAGCTACCAGGGGGCACCGCCGCCAGCCATAGCGGACCTCACCCCGGCACAGAGTGCGCCAGCTCCGATCGTCGCACCGCAACCGGTTCAGACCCCCTCGTACGATGCAACTCGGCTCCCTGCAGCTCACACAAGAGCCGAAGCTCACCAAAGAGCTGATGCTCACCAAAGCACCGAGGCTCGCCCGAGCGCTGACGGTTTCTTCACGGCGATGGCCGAGTTCGATGCGATCACTAACCCCAACCAGCCGATCACCGGTTCGAGCCGCCCGGTCGGCCACTGGTCGACGCAGGCCGACCTTGATGACCTGCTTCAGGTACCCGAGACAACAATCAACCGCCGGGTCGGCAGCGGCTCGACTACCACTCACGCACTCGTGCTCCCGTCGATTCCCGGTGGCAGCGACATTCGTGGTGCCTTGACGGGCACGGGAGAAATCATCCTCACCGGGTCGATCAACCTGCCACACCTGCTCGCGGCGACCGGGATGACCGGCCAGCTGGAGCACGACGGCATTGACAGCCTCTTCGACCTTCACGATTCCGAAGCCATCACAACCGATTCGCAACCTGTTCGTGCCGCGCGTGCCGTGAGTACGCGTCCGTCTGGTCATGGTGTCACTCATACCGTCAAGCCGAAGGGTACGCGCGCCCTGACCGTGCTGCTGATTGCTGCGGCGTCAATGGCTGTTGTGGTTGCGGGCGTGCTCATCGCAGCATTTGCG
>JAYSPT010000054.1:0-3308 GCA_043721995.1 Salinibacterium sp.
GCAGTCTCGACCGTTTCTGCAGTGACGCACTAAGAATCGCGAAAAAGACTCCGGGCACACACAGCGCAAGCCCCACCCAAGCGGGTGAAAGGTAACCAAACCCGGCTGCGATCGTGACACCGCCCAGAAGCGCTCCGAGGCTGTTACCAATGTTGAGAGCCGAATGGTTGATCGCCGCTGCGAGCGTTTGGGCGTCGCCCGCAACATCCATCAAGCGGGTCTGGATCGCCGGGGAAAGGGCCGCAGACGCGAAGCCGATGACGAAGATGAAAACGAAAAGCCCCGCGGGCCACCGAGCCGTTAGCGCGTAGCCAAGCAGGGCAAGCGCGAACAAGCCGAAACATACGAAGATCGTTCCCAAGACGTGGTGATCAGCCGCCCTGCCGCCCGCGAGGTTGCCGACCGTCATCCCGAGACCGATGCAGACGAGTGCGAGCGGAACGGCACTCGGGCTCAAACGCGTCACATTTGTGACCACCGGCGCAATGTAGGTGTAGACCGCAAAGAATCCGCCGAAGCCGAGCGATCCGAGCAGCAGGGTGTACCAGACGTGCGAGCGTCGGAAGGCTCCAAGTTCGCGACGCATCGTGGCCTCCGGGTTGCCCGGCATCTGAGGCACCACAAGCCAGACCGCGACAAAAGTAAGCACGAAGACGGCAGCCACGACGAGGTAGGCGACGCGCCACCCGGCGGACTGCCCAAGGACAGTGATTGCGGGCACCCCGATCACGTTGGCGATCGTCAAGCCCGAGAGCACGATTGCGACGCCGCGGCCCCGCTTTCCCGGACCCATGAGAGAAGCGGCAACAAGGGCCGCGATCCCGAAATAGGCGCCATGCGGGAGCGCGGCAACGAACCGGGCCACGAGCACGAGTCCGAACGTCGGTAGCAGCGCGGATGAGACTGTCCCGACTACGAAGACCGCAACGCACGCCATCAGCAGTTGCTTGCGAGGGAATCGTGCTGCGAGTGCAGCGATGGTGGGAGCTCCGACCACGACTCCAAGGGCGTAGGCGGAGGCGAGCAGGCCCGCTTGCGCCACGGCCTTCTCAGGAGAGGCCGAATACAGGCCCGGCAGCAGGTTCTGCGCGATATTGGGAAGCAGGCCCAGCGCGACGAACTCGGTAAGCCCGATACCGAACCCCCCGAGCGCGAGTGCAAGGATTGCGAGCCGCACGCGCGCGGGGGACAGAGTGTTCATCGGGAGCCGATCAGGAAGAGCGTCAGGACAGGCTCACCGTCGAGCGAACCCCAGTCTAACTTTCGGGTAGGGGTAGCTGTGAGTCCAGCTCGCTCAAGGCTCGCTCGAGGCGCTCAACCTTGCCGTTGAGCTCCCCGGTGAAGCCCGGGCGGATGTCCGCCTTCAGTACCAGCGACACCCGGGGACCGAAAGTTGCGACCACTTCAGTTGCCCGGCGGATCACGCTGAAGACCTCATCCCAGTCGCCTTCAATCGTGGTGAACATCGAATCGGTGTGATTGGGAAGTCCCGACTCTCGCACGATCCTGACTGCTGCCGCGACGGCGTCATGCACAGACGCCGATTCGTCGTCTCCCCCACTGGGCGCAACCGAGAATGCAACAAGCATGAGGCCTCCGTCTACTTACTTCTCTCACAGTCCCGCAGATGCGGCGAGCCCAACGGGACCGACCGTGCTGACCGGGCTCGGTGCGTCTACCGGAGCGGCCTCGTCGTCAACACTCTCCCGTCGCGGGCCTAGTGGCCAGGCAGACGTCAGCCAATCTTCAACGCTCGGCTCTTCCTCGTCGGCCTCAGAAGGAGACTTGAGAATCGCCCAGATAGCCCACCCGAGCAGCACGAATTCGAGCACGTTGCGCACCGTGAGTGCGCAAACCAGCAACGGATTGACGTTGATCAGCCAGTGGTACCAGTACGGATACAGCACTTGGGTCATCGCACCGATCACCAGCGCAAGAATCGCGGGTGTTCGAAACGATCGTCCGCGACCGGCAGCACTGGTGGCAATGCCGAGCACCATCGGTACCGCAATCCATGCGATGTACTGCGGTGAGCCGACCTTATTGAAAGCAATGAAACCCACAGTGAGTGCGAGAGACAGTGCTGGCAGAAGCTGGCCGGGAGTTGCGCCCCTGCGCACAGCGCGCAATCCCAGAAGCGCGATGGCGAGAATCGCGACCGCGAGCACGGGGGTCATCAGGGCGATCGCGACCGAGTCGCCCGGACCCCTGACCGCAAATGACAGGATGTTCTGATCGTAAAAAACCGCTGCTCCGGGTACGCGCGCAAGGGCCTGCCACATGAAAAACGTGCTAATCGGTGCCTCGGGCTGAAGTCCGCGGCCGGTCTGCTGGGTAATGAAAGTGAAGACATTGGCACCGCTGCCCAGTAACAGGGCGACAAGAATGATCGACACTGAGGTGACGGCAGCGGCTGCAATGATCCGCCAGCGCGACTTGAGGGCGATCACGGCCGCGAGGAGCAGCGCAGCTGGCCACACCTTGATCCAGGTTGCGATCGTGATGACGACTGCGGCCACTCGCGGCCGACTGGAAATGATCAGCAGGCCGACGATGCCAAGCGGCACACTGACCGAGTCGATACGGCCGAGGGCGATCGGGCCAAGGAGGAAGAGAAAAGCGAGCCACCACCAGGCGACCGGTATACGCTCACGCGAGCGCCCCCATCCCGTCACGAACCCGAACGCGACAGCATTGAGGATCATCACCATCGACAGCCAAGTGCTGCCGTACTGGTCGGGGCCAAATGCGGTGGCGATGAGCATCGGGACCAGCGCGACGATCGGGTACACCCACACGCTGTCGATGCCAACCCAGAAGTGAGCGCTGAGCGCCTCATCGGTCCAAAACTTGTAGACGATTGTGACATCGCCGAATGGCAGACCCGGCCCGTAGAGGTTGACCAGTCCCAGCCAGAGGTGCACCAGCACAAACGCAACCCAGACGCTGATTGGGTTTCTGACAACGGCTGTAGCCACCGACCGGACACGCTGACGCACCGGCGCTGTGTACGTCATGGCCCCAGCTTAACCTGAGCTCACCTGCAACTTGCTGAGCATCGCCGCGATGGTTGCTGGGATCGCGCTGGCAAGATCCATAATCGTCAGTGGCCCGCCGCCACTCGCCGCCGTTGCAGCGAGTCCATGAATGACGGATGCCGTTGCAGCAAGGCGCGCCGGCATCGTCGCGTCGGCGGCAATCTCGGAAGCATGGGTCGCGAGTAGTGCGCCCAGGATGCCCGCGAGGGCATCGCCCGCGCCCGCGGTGGCCAGCCAGGATGGCGCGGATGCCACGCTCAGCCAGATCCC
>JAYSPT010000055.1:0-10506 GCA_043721995.1 Salinibacterium sp.
CGCGACGAGGTACGAGGGGAACACGATCGCGTTCGGGAGCTTATGAATGTCGATATCGATGAGGGCGAGTGCGATGGTTACCGCAGCGAAATAGAGAAAGGCGACGAGCACCAGGATCGCGCCAACGGACTGGCCGGTGCTGACCGTGTTGACGATGGCAGGCGCGAGCACGATTGCCACCGCGGCGAAGAAGATGGCGGTGCCGAGTTCAACCAGCGGGTACCGAACCGCGATCGGGGCACCGCAATCCCGGCACTTGCCTCGCAGCGCCAGCCAGGAGGTGACGGGCAGATTGTCGTACCAGCGGATCGGATGCTCGCAAGTCGGGCAGGCGCTCGGCGGTGCAACTATCGATTTGCCCGCGGGCACGCGGTAGATCACGACGTTGAGGAAGGATCCAATCAGCAATCCGAGTACGCCGGCGATCACGGTGATCGCCGCGATCACCCCGCGATCTCCCGGAATCCGCCGAAACTCGAGGGGTCATACGTGGGAGGGGCATTCCACTTCTGGGCGAGGGACCCGCTACAGATCTGCATCTTGATTTCCGAGATGAATCCGTTGAACAGCGCGGTCGGGTCGGTCGCCATGCAGTGGCCGTGGTAGTCGACAAACAGGTAACTCGTAGAGTAGTCACCGGTGTTGTACACGCGGGTCCACACTTGCTGTGCGCTACCGTTGCACGTGGTGAAGTAGATGTCATTGCCCGTCGCAGGGCCATTGAGACAGTACTTCTGGGTCACGTCATTGTTGTAGTTGACGTATACCTGCCCTGTCCAGGTCGAGCCCGTGGTTGGCTCCTGGTAGTACCACTTGTGATTCCAGTGCAGCTGGTTGCCGGTACCGGTTGGGTCCTGTTTGCACGGGTACGAAATCATGAACGTGGAGTTCAGGTTCTCGTTGGTGAGGTCTGCGCAGCGTCCGAACTCCTTGTAGTTGACGATCTGGTTGGTGAGGTAGCCGGCGGGCCCGGCGCCGACCTGGGCGCTCGGGTCGAAAGTTCCATTGCATCCGTTCCGGATTTCGAGGTTTTTGCCGGTCAGGTCCGACCCGTCGGCGGAATCTGGAGAGAGGCAGTAGCCGCTGGGTCCGTTGCTGATGATCTGCTTCTGGCCCCTCCACGAGTAGTCACCTGTCCAGCTCCACAGCTGGTTCCATCTGAGCGGATCAGTCTTGGCAAGGCAGGGCAGGAGCAGTGCATCTTGCGTGCCCTGTCCATCCACGAGCGGACCTGTGATGCACAGGCCTGCGGCGTTGTTCGCCCCGGTGCTGGCGAGCTGGATCTGGTAGTTGAGGTCATAGACCCACAGCTGCAGGTCATTGTTCAGGCACTGAGCCACGGGGAGAAAGTGAATCACGGAGCCGGCAGTTGCGGTATTCGCACTCAGGCAGAACGTGCCACTGTGATTGAGAATCTGACCGCCAGAGATGTTTATGTTGCTGACCTTAAATTTGTAGACCGCCGAGATGGTGCGGTTTCCATAGTTCGGGTCAGCATTGCCAGGGACTGCAGGACCGGCACCGGTCGACGTAATCAGCGCGTATTTGGGGAGAATTACAACGCAGGTGCCCACGAGCGCTATCTTGTGACTGGACCGCCACGCGTCGTCGTGCCCCAGCGGATCCTCCAGGTAGTAGGCCACGGTGACCCTGTACTTTGTGCCGGTGTTGTTGCCATCGACATATCCCGCAACCGTACAGGGCAACTTTGTAACATCACCGAAGACATTGCCGGCCCCGTCGGGCGGTAAGGCCGCAGAGCGAAGGATCCCCAGAGTCGCTTGAAGCCCAGCCTGCGCAGCGTATACCGTCTTGGTGTTCTTCTGTTCGACGTAGCCCTGAGTTGTTTGTCCCAGGATGACGCCCAGAAGAACCAATGAGAGGCCAGCTACGAGCACCATGAAGAAAAGTGCCGTGAGCAGAGCAATGCCACTCTCGGCACCGCCCGCGTAATTCATTCGTCGGAAACGCTGAATTGTGCCTTGAATGAGCAGCATTATGGTCTGTCCCCTGTCTGCAGGCACACCGGGTTCACGCTGACCTTGTCTCCGCTGGTGTCGGAGTTGCTCTGCGAGTTGAGGGAGCTGTTTCGCGCTACGTATGCGGTGGTGATCTCAGCACCGGAATTTAGCGCATCGTTTCCCGCCTTGATCCTCACGACGAGCTGCTGCTGGGCTGAGCCGACGGCCACGCCTGCCGGGCTCATACCGAACGGGTAGTCCACGCCGCCTTGATCGATGACGTAGTTGAGCTTGGTCGCCCATGGAGTCTTGACGGAGCCCACAACGTCGTTCCACTGACGCTGCTCGATTCGACCCAAACCGGGGGTGAATCGCCACTGCGTGCAGAGCGGAATGCCGCTCTGAAGGCTGCTAGCGGGTGTGCGGAATTCGATATAGCGACTGTTTCCACCCGCCCCGACGCCCGGGTAGTTGATGGAATCCGAGTAGCGAGCCTGGCGGTCAAGTTGCGCGAAAACCACCAGAACGCCCGCTGTGGACTCAGACACCACTTGGGCGCGTGTTGCGCCCTTAGCAAGCGCGATCACAGTAGCGAGAATCATCCCGGTGAAGATACTGAAAACCAGCATCGAGACGATCAGTTCGAGCAATGTGAACCCGCTATCGGAACTCATCCCCGACCGGAGCGACTTCAGGCGGCGCATCACGGTCCGTTCCATTGGAGGTCACCATGGGGATCAATGAGGCTGGTGGTCTGATACGTGCAGGCCGAGGCGGGGCATTCGCTGCCGGCCGTCCAGTCCACGAGCACCATGACCCTGATCAACTGGGTGAAGCCCGCCGGTGGGGTGGCCGGTTCCGAGGGATAAATCAATGGATTGAATACGGTGCAGTCTCCGCCCGCTATCGGCTGGTAGCAGGCGCCGATAAGCATGTGAGTGTGGTAAATCGTGCCGCTCCGCGTCGGCGGGCTGGGGTCCGTGACCAGAAGGACGGCGGGTGGTGCCCCGGTTGCCGTGGGGTCCCATTCCGGGTAGGTCTGATCTTTCCCGGTGACGTACGAGAGCGTGCTCCACGCGGCCTGCACTTCGGCCTTAGTGCGACCCTGATAGAGAAAGCTGACGGTGGTTGCCGGGTTTACGGCGGCCGATTGCGCGCTTGCTGACTCCATCAATTGGTTTGCGATCGTAATCGCGATATTGCGACGCTGGTGCGAGGCGGCCGAGGCCATGCTCGAGATGACCAAACTGATTGCGGCCGTCGCGACTATCGCCATAATGCTGATCGCAACGATGACCTCGACCAGGGTCATGCCGGAGTCCAGGGAGGCGCTCTTCAGCGTGGCCCGAAATCTCATCACGGCATTTTTCCTTGCGGATAGTTGTGGAGAAATGCGGGGCGCCGTTTCCCAGCGCCCCGCATTTCTTGGTCCAGCTCAGATTACGGCGTCCACTTCTGGAGGCCGCCATTGGCACTGTCGTAGCTCTGCGTCCCACCGGCGATGTTCGAGTTGCTTCCAAGGATCGTGAACGAGTTGGCAGAAGGCGTCACGGTAATGGTGTTGTCGGGAGAGACCTGGAACGGCGGCGTCACTGTAGCGCGCGTGACCGCCGCGGCAGTGAAGCCAGTATAGTGACCGTTGTTTTGGGTTCCAAAGGTTTCGACGGCGACTGCGGCATTTTTGAGGTCGGTCGCGACGGAAGCCTTCCAAGCTGCCGTCCTCTGATTGAGGAAGACCGGGATGGCAATCGCGGCGAGGATGCCGATGATGATGATGACAACGAGCAGCTCGATGAGCGTGAAGCCCTTCTGCCCGTCCTTGAGGCCGTTGCGGCGAGCCGCCATGGCGTTGTTCATGCGAATGATCATTGTGTTCCCGTCATGTGATGTGGATGCTGGACAGGCGGGCCACCGAAACCATCGCCCCCCACCAGTAATCGTGGCCTCGCGGCCGGTGGGATGTAATCCCGCGAATAGGGGTAATCGCGCAACGACGCGACCCCAGTTCAGGGGTACTGCATTAGTGGATCTGGTTGAAAATCGTGAAGATCGGCATGTACAGTGCGATGATCATCGCGCCGATAATCGTGCCGATGACGGCGATCATGAGGGGCTCGATGAGGGACGTCAATGCCTTCGCCGTAGCGGCAACCTCGTCGTCGTAGAAGTCCGCGATCTTGGTGAGCATGGTCTCGAGCGAGCCTGAATCCTCGCCGACCGCCATCATCTGCACGACCATCGAAGGAAAGACCTTCTCCTGCGACAGAGGCCCCGAGATCGAGTTGCCGGTGCGAACGGACTCCTGGACCTTCCTCGTGGCCTCTTCGATAACCCAGTTGCCGGAAGTCTCGCCCACGATCGCCAGCGATTGCAGAATCGGCACGCCGGCACCGATCAGTGCGGCGAAGTTTCGGGAGAACCGCGCAATGGCGACCTTCTGGAACAGCGGACCGAACACCGGAAGTTTCAACTTCAGAGGGTCGACGACCTTGAGCACGGCCTCGGACTGCTTGTTCTGGCTCCACCAGATGTTAAACCCGATGATCACGACAAGAAGTACCGGCACGATCCAGATCATGTTGCGGGACAGCACGACGAGCACCTGGGTCGGCAGCGGGAGCTCCCCGCCCAGGGTCGTGAACATCTGCTGGAACACCGGCACGATGAAGATCAACATGATGATGACGGCGATGACCGCCATGCACAAGACCGCTATTGGATAGGTCAGTGCCGAACGAATCGTCGCGCGAAGCTTTGCGTCTGACTCGAAATTATCCGCGACCGCCTCAAGCGCCCCATCGAGAAATCCGCCGGTTTCACCCGCGCGCACCAGATAAATCATCAGGCGGGGGAAGACACGGGGATGCTTTGCGAGGCTTTCGGAAAGCGAGCCACCGCTCTCGATGTCGGTGCGCACGTCGGCCAGGGTCGCGGCGAGCTTTTTGTTCGCCGTCTGATCGGCGAGGATGTTCAACGTCTTGAGAAGCGACAGCCCAGCGCCGATCATCGTCGCCATCTGGCGGCTCATGATCGCGAGGTCTTTGAGGCCGACGGACTTGTTGCCAAGCCCGGGGATGCTGATCTCCCGGCTGAGGCCGGTACCCGCCGTGGTCTCCTGAATTGATACCGGCGACAGGCCCATGACCCTGAGGCGTGAGACCACCGTCGGCTCGTTGGGGGCCTCGAGTTTGCCTTTAACGAGCTTGCCCGAAGAGTCCCGCGAGGTATACGCGAAGGCCTTAGTTGCTGTTGCCATCGACTAGTTCCCCATCGACATCGTGCGCGCGCCAAAGCGACCGGATGCCTCTTCGCGCCGGATCAGCTGCAGCAGGTCTTCGCGGTCCTGGGCCTTCTCCATCGCCGCCTCGTGGGTGATCGTGCCGGCGTTGACGAGCTCGGCGAGGTGCTGGTCCATCGTGTGCATGCCCTGGTCACGCCCCGCCTGCATGGCGGAGGGCACCTGGTAGGTCTTGCCCTCTCGGATGAGGTTCGCGAGCGCGGGAGTCGTGATCATGACCTCCGTCGCGACGACCCGACCGACCCCGGAAGCGTGCTTTATGAGCGTCTGGCAGACGACGCCCTGCAGGGTAGCGGCGAGCTGTGCGCGCACTTGGCCCTGCTGGTGCGGCGGGAACACGTCGATCACGCGGTCGATGGTCTGCCCGGCACTCTGCGTGTGCAGAGTGGCAAACACGAGGTGGCCCGTTTCGGCCGCCGTCAGGGCTACGGAGATGGTCTCGAGGTCTCTGAGCTCACCGATCAGGATGACGTCCGGGTCTTGCCGAAGCACGTGCTTGAGTGCCTGGTTGAAGGAGTGCGTGTCCCCGCCGACCTCGCGCTGGTTGACCAGTGACTTCTTGTTCGTGTGCAGGAACTCGATCGGGTCCTCAACGGTGACTATGTGGTCTGCGCGTTCGCGGTTCACGAGGTCGATCAGCGCCGCGAGCGTCGTCGACTTGCCGGAACCGGTCGGGCCGGTGATGAGGACGAGTCCGCGCGGGAGACGCGCAAAGCGACCGATGGCATCCGGAACGCCCAGCTCGCCGAGCTGCTTGATCTCGGTGGGAATGAGTCGGAAAGCCGCACCCATGCTGCCCCGCTGCTGGTAGATGTTCACCCGGAATCGAGCGTCCGCCGAGAGGGTGTAAGCGAGGTCGAGTTCAAGTTCCGTCTCGAATATCGCGCGCTGCTCGTCGGTGATGATGGAGTGCAGCGCGGAGCGGATCTTCTCGAAATCCCAGGGAAATCCGCCAGGCACGGGCATCAGGTCCCCATGCAGGCGCAACATCGGGGCAGAGTCGACCGTGACGTGAAGATCGGATGCGCCCAGTTCCACGACCCGATCGAGGGCGGCCAGCAGGTCTCCGTCGGTCGAGGGGCTCGCGAAGACCCTGGGCTCTTTCACAGCGGCCGGTGGTGGCGCGAGCGTGGGCGGCGCCATGCTCGACGACAGCACGGGCGGCGAGTTGAGGGCATACGAAACGAGCGTGTCGACAAACGAGGAGGGAAGCGGCACTGCGCCGAAGTTCGGGTCGGCCGTGGGTATCGTGAAGCCCGCGGGCGCGGCGGTCGCTATCGTGAAGCCCGCGGGCGCGGCGGTTGGTGCGGCGAGCAGAGGAGCGGGTGCAGTCGCTGCGGGTGCGGGAGTTGGTGCATCCAACTGCGTGTAAACGGACGGGGCGGTCGGGTTGTAGACCGAGGGCTGCTCAGGGTTGTATACCGCAGGCTCCGGGTTATAGACCGAGGGCTGCTCAGGGTTGTAGACCGCAGGCTCCGGGTTGTAAGTCTGGGCCGCTGGGGGCGGTGCGTCGAGCGGCGGATTGAGGAACGCGAGCGGGGCCGCTTCGGGCGCCACTTTCGCCCGGCCCGCGGCCGGAACGGCGGGAGGTGCGGGGGGTGCGGGGGGTGCGATCGTCGTGTAGGCCGGTTGCGCGGATGACCTCGACGGGGGCGTCGCGGTCACATCCTGCCCGTACGTCACAGGGATCTCGTAGATCGGTCCGTCGTTAGCCATTTTCAGTTCCCCTTTTCCCCAGAACGAGCGTCGATGACTCCCCCGAGCGCGAGAACATCACGCGACGACCCTCAGAACTTCCTCAATAGTGGTGTACCCGAGCTGGACCTTCATCCAGCCATCCTGCCGAAGCGAGATCATTCCCTGCTCCAGCGCGACGCGAGTGATCTCGGCGCTGGAGGACCGAAGCACGGCGAGCCGCTCGATCTCCTCGGTAACGAGCATCACCTCATGCACAGCGATGCGGCCTCGGTAGCCGGTGTTCGAACAGGCCGAGCATCCCTTCGCCTTGTGCAGCAGCGGTAGGGGATGCACGGCCGGGTCGTACCCGACGCGCAGGCTAACCATCTGCTCGGCCGTGGGTGTGAACGTCTCTTTGCAACGCTCGCAGAGCCGACGCGCGAGACGCTGGGCGACCACGCAGTCCAAAGCCGAACCGACCAGGAAGGGCTCGATGTCCATCTCGATGAGACGGGTGATCGCGCTGGGGGCGTCGTTGGTGTGGAGGGTTGAGAGCACAAGGTGGCCGGTGAGCGACGCTTCGATCGCAATCTGCGCGGTCTCATGATCTCGGATCTCACCGAGCAGAACGATGTCGGGGTCGGATCGCAGAATCGACCGCAGCGCGCTCGCGAAGGTGAGTCCGGCCTTGGTGTTCACTTGCACTTGGTTGATTCCGGCCATCCGGTACTCCACCGGATCTTCGACCGTGATCACGTTCACCTCGGGCTTGGCCACGGTGTTGAGCGTCGAGTACAGCGTCGTCGACTTGCCGGAACCGGTCGGCCCAGTGACGAGGATCATGCCGTAGGGCTTCGTGTACGAGGACTTGTAGGCCTCGAAGTTGCGTTCGAGCAGGTTGAGGTCTTCGAGGTTCAGGGTCGAGCCCGAGTTGTCCAGGATTCGCATGACGACCTTCTCGCCCCACACGGTGGGAAGAGTGGCCACACGAAGGTCGACCTTGCGACCGCCGTGCATGACCGACATGCGGCCGTCCTGAGGCTTGCGCCGCTCGGAGATGTCGATCTCCGACATGATCTTCAACCGCGAGATGACACCGTTCTGAATCTGCTTCGGCGCACGCTGCATGTCGTGCAGCACGCCATCAATGCGGTACCGCACACCCATTTCGTACTCGGCCGGTTCGATGTGGATGTCTGAAGCCCGGTCCTGGATGGCCTGGCTGATGAGCAGGTTGACGAATCGCACAATCGGGGCGTCGTCTTCCAGGGCCTGTGCACTCGCGGGCACGAGATCGCCGGACGGCTTGTGGTCTTCCTCGAGCACTGACGTGAGCTCGCTCAGCTCACCGTCATTGCGCAGCACGCGGTTGATCGCGTTCCGCAGGTCGGTGCGCTCAGCGACCGCGGGGGCGATCCGCATACGGGTTGCAGCACGGATGTCATCGAGCGCGAACACATCGCCCGGGTCGGCCATGGCAACCGTGAGGAGGTCTCCACTGACGCTGATGGGAATCAGTTCGTGGCGACGGCACAGGGCAGCCGGAACGAGCGCGACTGCGTTGCGATCGATAGGGAAATCGATCAGTTCGACGAACGGAAGACCCGCGAGCGCGGCGCGCGCGGATGCCACCTGGGAGTAGGTAACTTTCCCCTGGTCGACGAGGTTAAGGATCTGCAGGTCGTCATTGGTGGGATCGCCGGTGATCACGTCGAGGCTCTCGATTGGCATGAGTCCACGAATAACGAGCACTTCCGCAAGCGATGACATCCGGACCCACCTCTCGAAAAGAAGCGTGGGTTAAATACCGGAACGTCCAGTCCCCCACGGAGTATTTACGCTATGCGACAACGGCCGTAGCGCACATACCCGCGAATAGGGGGTACAACACGCCGAAAGCCCCTCACCTTCGGGGAAGGGAGGGGCTTTCGTGAGCTACATCGGGGCCTAGTTGTAGGTACCCGGCGTGTAGCCATCCGAGCTGAAGCTGTCGAAATCGACGAAGCTCAGGTCGCTCTCGCTGAACGACGCGTCATCCGTGAAGATGCGATTCGGGTAGCGCTCGGCCTTCGCCTCGGCGGTTGCCTCGACAGACACATCGCGGTAGCGCGGGAGACCCGTGCCAGCCGGGATGAGCTTTCCGATGATGACATTCTCCTTGAGGCCCATAAGCGGGTCGGACTTGCCCTCCATGGCGGCCTGCGTGAGAACACGCGTGGTCTCCTGGAAGGAAGCGGCCGACAGCCACGACTCGGTAGCCAGCGATGCCTTGGTGATACCCATGACCTCTTGGCGAGCCGAAGCGGTCTGCTTGCCCTCGGTGAGTGCGGCGCGGTTCAGGTCGTTGTACTTGAGCCGGTCGACGAGCTCGCCGGGAAGCAGCCCGGTGTCACCGTGGTCGACAACAGTCACCTTGCGAAGCATCTGGCGAACGATGACCTCGATGTGCTTGTCATGAATCGGAACACCCTGAGAGCGGTAGACGCCCTGCACACCATCAACGAGGTGCAGTTGCACCGCGCGCACGCCCTTGACGCGAAGAACTTCCTTCGGGTCAAGGTTTCCGACGTGCAGCTGCTGACCGAGGTCGACGTGCTGCCCGTCCTCGATGAGGAGGGTCGCGCGACGAAGTACCGGGTAGGCGATCGGCTCATCACCGTTATCGGGGGTCAGGATGAGGCGGCGAGCGCGATCCGTGTCCTCGATGGTGATGCGGCCGGCGGCCTCCGCGATCGGGGAGGCACCCTTGGGGGTGCGAGCCTCGAACAGCTCGGTGACGCGGGGTAGCCCCTGGGTGATGTCATCGGCCGATGCGACGCCACCGGTGTGGAAGGTACGCATCGTCAGCTGGGTGCCAGGTTCACCGATCGACTGGGCCGCGATGATACCGACGGCCTCACCGATGTCGACGAGCAGGCCGGTCGCGAGCGAGCGGCCATAGCAGACCGCACACACACCGACGGCAGACTCACACGTGAGCACCGAACGCACCTTGACCTGCTCGACACCCGCGGAGATGAGGTTATCGATGAGAACGTCACCGATGTCATCCCCGGCGTGACCAACGACCTTGCCCTTGGCGTCGAGCGCATCTTCAGCGAGGCTGCGTGCGTACACCGAGTTCTCGACGTTGACATCTCGCACCAGAACGCCGTCGGCACCCTTGGCCGCGATCGTGAGGTCGAGGCCCTTGGTGGTGCCGCAGTTGTCTTCGCGAATGATGACGTCCTGTGAAACATCCACAAGGCGACGGGTCAGGTAGCCCGAGTCAGCGGTACGCAGTGCGGTGTCAGCCAAGCCCTTGCGAGCACCGTGGGTCGAGATGAAGTACTCGGCCACGGTCAGGCCCTCCTTGTAGGAGTGCACGATCGGGCGAGGGATGATCTCACCCTTCGGGTTCGACACGAGCCCACGCATACCGGCGATCTGGCGAACCTGCATCCAGTTACCACGAGCACCCGACGACACCATGCGGTTGATGTTGTTGTCTGACGCGAAGTTGTCCTGCATCGCGGTCGCAACCTCGGCGGTCGCCTTGTTCCAGATCTCGATGAGCTCCTGGCGACGCTC
>JAYSPT010000056.1:0-4378 GCA_043721995.1 Salinibacterium sp.
CACCCGTACGGCCGAGTCGCCACGCCCGATGCCGATGATCGTGCGGTTGCCATACATCTCATTGAGCGTCGCGAAGACGGATGCCGTGACGGTCCAGTCGCGCGTCGCCGGGTTCGTGACCATCGGACCCACGATCACACGGTGGGTCTCGGCGAGAATCGCGCTGTAGATGACGTACGGCTCCTGCCAGAGCAGGTGCGAGTCGAACGTCCAGACGTATTCGAACCCGTACTGCTCGGCGAGCTTGGCGAGATAGACCGTGCGAGATGCCGGCGGATTGGTTTGGAGTACTGCCCCGAATTCCATGTCAGACCAGGTACTGCGTCAGGCCACGCTTGACGAACTTGCCGTCACCCTTGGCGCCGAGATACTGGTTGTCGTTGATGATGACCTTGCCGCGACTGATCACGGTGTCGACGTGCCCATCGATCTCGAAGCCCTCCCAGGCCGAGTGGTCCATGTTCATGTGGTGCGTTTCCTTCGAAATCGAGGTGTGGCCGTTGGGGTTATAAATCACGATGTCTCCGTCGGCCCCGGGCTGGATGACGCCTTTCTTGCCGTACATGCCGAACATGCGGGCGGGTGTCGTGGAGACCAGTTCCACCCACCGCTCAAGCTTGATTTCGCCGGTGACGACACCCTGGTACATGAGGTCCATGCGGTGCTCGATCGAGCCGATACCGTTTGGAATCTTGCGGAAGTCGCCGATTCCAAGATCCTTCTGACCCTTCATGCAGAACGGGCAGTGATCGGTCGACACCATCTGCAGGTCATTGGTGCGAAGCGCCTGCCACATGTGATCCTGATGGCCCTCTTCGCGTGAGCGCAACGGCGTGGAACAAATCCATTTCGCGCCCTCGAATGCTCCCCATTCATCGCTGGATGCGCCGAGCTGGTCTTCGAGAGAAAGGTACAGGTACTGCGGGCAAGTCTCCCCGAACACGTTCTGGCCCTTATCGCGCGCCCAGGCGAGCTGGTCGACCGCCTGCTTGGCGCTGACATGCACGACATACAGCGGAGCGCCAGTGAGGTTGGCGAGCATGATCGCGCGGTGCGTCGCTTCCTCTTCCATCTGCCAGGCGCGGGCGATCCCGTGGTAGTACGGATCGGTCTTGCCCGCGGCAACGAGTTGCGCAGCCAAGACGTCGATCGCGGGGCCATTCTCGGCATGCATCATGGTCAGCAGGCCCAGGTCGGCGGCCTTCTGCATCGCCCGCACGATCTGGCCGTCATCCGAGTAGAAAACGCCCGGGTAGGCCATGAACATCTTGTAACTTGTGATGCCTTCGTCTACGAACCCGTCCATCGCCTTGAGGGAATCCTCGTCGACACCGCCCATGATCTGGTGGAAGCCGTAGTCGATCGCGCAGTTGCCCGCGGCCTTCGCGTGCCAGGTGGCAAGGCCATCCTGAATCTTCGTGCCGGTGGTCTGCACCGCGAAGTCGATGACGCTCGTGGTGCCGCCCCAGGCCGCTGCCCGCGTGCCCGACTCGAACGTGTCCGATGCCTCGGTACCGCCGAAGGGCAGTTCGAAATGCGTGTGTGCGTCGATCCCGCCGGGAATCACGTACTTGCCCGCCGCATCGATCACGCTGTCCACGTTCGCCTCAAGATTGAAGCCGAGCAGCGTCGAGCCCGGCGAGAGCACTGCGGCGATGGTTTCTCCGTCGATGAGAACATCTGCGGCTCCGGTGCCGGTCGAGTTCACGACCAGGCCGTTCTTGATGAGCGTCTTCATTGCGCGGCTCCCGATCTGGTGAAACTACGGCTTGGGGATGGAGGTGTACGTCTCTGGACGGCGGTCGCGGTAAAACTGCCAGTCGTCCCTCATCTGCTGCACCATGTCTATGTCGAGGTCGCGAATGACGAGCTCCTCCTCGCTGCCCGAACCCTTTTCCCCGACGAAGTTGCCGCGCGGGTCAATGACTTGGCTGGTGCCGTAGAAGTCGACCGCGAGGTCGCCGTATTCGTTGTCCTCCTTGCCGACGCGATTCGGCTGCAGAACGAAATATCCGTTGGCCACAGCTGCGGCCGGTCCCTCGACCTCCCACAGCCGGTTCGAGAGTCCCGGTTTCGTGGCATTCGGGTTGAAAACTATGCGGGCTCCGTTGAGACCGAGCTCGCGCCATCCCTCGGGAAAGTGGCGGTCGTAGCAGATGTAGACGCCGACCTTGCCGACGGCCGTGTCAAAGACCGGATAGCCGAGGTTGCCGGGTCGAAAGTAGAACTTCTCCCAGAACTTGTCGAGGTGCGGGATGTGGTTCTTGCGATACTTGCCGAGGACCGTGCCGTCGGCATCCACTACAACAGCTGTGTTGTAGTAGACCCCGGTAATGTCCTCTTCGTAGATGGGGAGGATCATGACCATGTTCAACTCCTTCGCGAGGGCTGCGAATCGCTGCACGATCGGTCCATCCGCCTGCTCGGCATACCGGTAGTACTTCTTGTCTTCAGTGATACCGAAGTACGGACCGTAGAAAAGCTCCTGGAAGCAGATGACCTGGGCGCCCTGGGAGGCGGCATGCCTCGCGAATCCTTCGTGCTTGTCAAGCATCGATTCCTTATCACCGGTCCACGTGGTTTGGGTGATCGCTGCGCGTACGAGTGTCATTGCTGCCTTTCGGGTTTTACCCAGTATTCGGGGCGAATATTTCCCCATTGTTTCGGTTCACGACCGGCAGGTAAATAGCCAAACCGGAATGGGCCCGCTATTGCACAGTCTGGCGCTGCGGTATCCGCCCTGCAACGAGAGACCAGGGAAGAAATACGGCCGCAAGACGCCATTTGAGACTGGCAGTGGACGCGAGGGAGCGGGATACGACACGCACGTCGTCGGGTTCAGGGTGCCCTGAGAGGTCAGAGAAGACCTGCGCCTCAAGGGACTCCCGGAGGCGGTTCAGTGCAGCGCTTCCGGCATCATCGAGCCGGGGAACAAGGTCAGCACTGAGCTGCCTGGGGGTCCGGGAATCTGCTGTTTTCATCCCGAGGTCCTGTGCCCGGTCGCGGATCTCGTCCCACGCGTCCCGGGCAGATCCCCCCTCAACCTCGCGCATCCGACGCCTGCGGCGCAGCGTGCGAATCGCAAACGGCACCGCGAGCAGGAGCAGGAACGGCACGAACACGTACAGCCTCGAGGGCGCCTGCACCGTCACATCCTTCAGCCCGGCCTGCTGGTCCTGCTGGTCGGGCAGCGCATTCGGGTTGGCGGTCGATGTCGGCACGGAGGTGGGGGCGACCGACGCGGCGGATAGTGCCGACTCATCCACGTTCGGGGTGTTTGGGTTATCGACGGCGAGCAGTGCGAACGACGGGGCGAACCCGCGGCCGGGCGTCGGCTCAAAGCGAAGCCAACCGATTCCTGCGAAATATAGCTCGGGCCAGGCATGCAGGTCATGCGTCGTGACGGTGTAACGCACCGGCGTGGCGTCAACGCTGGCCGGGGCGCCCGCGGTATCCGTCGCGACGGCCAGGCCAGGAATGAACCCGACCACGACCCGCGCCGGAATACCGAGCGTTCGTGCCATGGCAGCCATGGCCGACGAGAAGTGCACGCAATACCCGCTCTTTTCCGCCAGGAAAGCCGCGAGCACTGCTGCCCCGGATCCGTCATAGCCCTTCTGGACGGGCGCCTGCTCCGAGTAGGTGAATGCGCCGTCAGTGAAGTACTTCTGCAGCGCGACAGCCTTCTGGTAATTGGTAGTGGCCCTGCCTGCAACCTGGCGAGCCGTGTCGGCGACTACAGGGGGCAGGCCAGTGGGCAACGCGAGGTATCGCTCGAATCCGGGCTCGACCGTCGTGCCAGCCGCATTGAGTTGGTCGACAGCCGGTGTCGGCTGAATGCTCTTTACCTCGTACTTCTGGCCCTGCGCGCTCGAGATATCACTGCGCACCGAGAGGCCGTCGGGCTCCCAGGCCCAGTTGCCCTGGAGACCGGTGATGCTCTGCGCGGCATAGGGAACGGGAAGCCAGCGGGTCAGGATGCTCGCGACGGTGATGTCACTCGTCACATCGGTCACCCGGATGCCTGCTCCAAGACCGGGTACCGGACCGATCTTGGCGACGTCGTTTCCGGGAGCGGGAACATCCGCTGCGGGCAGCCAGGATGCGCCGTTAAAGTCGTCCAGCGTCGCGAGACGCAGATACTCGCCGCCGGGCTCGGTCGTCGTGTAGGAGAGCGCGAGGGTCTTGCTGCCCTGCCTCAGATCGTTGCCGAGCGTAATCATTGGGTTGATGCCGGTCACCACAGCGGCCGGACCGTTGGCACCGGCCGCAGCATCGGAGCGGGTCGGGGGAAGTGCCGCCGGGATCACCAGGGCAAGCACCACAGCGATACCCGCAATGGCCAGCGCTGTTCGCCGATCAGCTGCTCGCGTCGGTA
>JAYSPT010000057.1:0-11142 GCA_043721995.1 Salinibacterium sp.
CGACGACGCGGCCGGTGCGCGAGCGCACCTCGGTGATTTCGGCGCCCACCTTCTCAAGAGGAGCGACATCCGGCTTCTCAAGAGGAGCGACCACCGGCCTTTCCGCAGGCTCGCGGCGACGGATCACTGTTTCGGTGGGAAGAACTGTCACCCGCGGTTGCGCGTCGACGCTGGTCGCGGCACGAACGACGGTGGCTTCGGCAGAGCCTGTGGCCGGCGGCGTGCGGATGGCTGGCTGCGCATCGATAGTTGCCACGGAGCGGACGCGCGTTTCGTCCTCGCCACCCTCGGTCGCAGCGCGGTCAGGTGCCGAGATCGTCAGGTTTGGGACATCGATCGTCGTTGGGGTGTAGCCGAGCTCAAGCTCGACCCGCTGTAGTGCGCGGGCGAAGTCGACCGCCGTTGCGAAGCGATCGGCGCGGTCGGACGCCATGCCCTTGTGGAGCACCGCAAGAAGCGATCGCGGCAAGTCAGTTCGTGACATCGGCGTGATGGCGCCCCGCTCGATACGGCCGATCAGGTCGAGGGTGCCGTTGGATCTGCCACTGACCTCAAACGGTGTCTGGTTGGCCAGAATCGTCCAGATTGTGGCGGCGAGGGAGAAAACGTCACTGCGGACATCCGGCTGGGGATCGTCGTCGAACATCTCGGGTGGCGACCACGGCACTGACATTCCCACCGACTGTCCGGTGGCGCTCGTCGCCGTGTCATTGATGGCATCGGTGACGGTCATGGTGTGCATGGGAAGAGCGTCGTCGTCGAGTGCGGACGAGATGCCGAAGTCAGTCAGTGCTGGCCAGCCATAGTCGTTGCTGAGCACATTCGCGGGCTTGATATCGCGGTGCAAAATGCCCGCGGCGTGCGCCGTCGCGACCGCACTTGTCAGGCGCACCCCGGTGCGCAGCGCGTCGGCCACCGCGAAGGTCTCTCGCTTATACCGGTCGGCAAGGCTCGGCCCGGAGCAGTACTCCATGACGAAGTACGGGCGGTCATCTGCAGAGACATCGGCCTGGTAAATTGTGACGATATAGGGATGCGCCGAGAGCTGCGCCATCAGATTCGCCTCGGCGACAAAGGCTGCGCGGCTCGCGGCGGTGACCTCCTCGATGAGCAGCACCTTGACAGCGACCCTGCGCCGAGGCAACCTCTGGTCGTAGAGGAAGACATCGGAGAACCCACCGGAGCCCAAGAGCTTGACGTAGCTGTAGCCCGGCAGCTCGGGCGGCGTCGAGGTCGGCCGCCTCATTGCTCCTCCACAGTCAGCGTGATCCCGCCACCGAGGTCGATGACTGTGCCGACGATCACCGCGGTCGGCTCACCAGGGCGAAGCTTTTGCGAGTCCTTGCCGGGCAAAAGCACAGCTGTACCGTTCCTGGAATGCAGGTCGGTTACGACAACAGTGCCACCCTCGAGCGCGACCTGCACATGGTTACGCGAGATGTCCTGGTCGGTGCCGACAATAGTGATGAGGCGCGGGATCTGACCACCCGAGACCCTGCTGACGCTCGGTGACCGGCCGACGAGGATCGGCTGTTCGAGCGGCTCGCGCATCCCTGTGCTCGAAACCACGAGAACGAGCGCCGGAGCGGGGGGAGGAGTGGGCGGCCGGGGCGGGGCGTTTGCGGTACCGCGCGACTTGCGCGACCCGCGCAGTTTCTCGATGTCGCTCGTAAGCACGGTGTGTCCGTCGTGGTCGCCAGCGAGCGGGTCGGATGCCGCGGTCTCCTGGTCGACGTCGGGCTCGACCATGGCGGCATCTGCCACCGAGCGCACGATCGTGTCACCGAACAGGAAGTCGTAGCTCCCGGCCGCATCAGGCTCGGACTCCTCCACCGTCAATTGAGCAGGATCACGGTCGGGGAGGCTCGCCATAGTCGTGCCGGGATCCACGTCGATGGGCTCGGGCGAAGAGGCAGGTGCCCGCGACGCTGCGGCCGGGACAGCAGGTGTGACGGGGGGAACCGCGCGCGCGGCTGCCGCGGGTATCGGTACTACGCCTGCCACGGCCGCTACCGCGCCGATTGTCACGGCCGCTCCCGCAGCCACCCCGGACTCGAGTGGGAGGGGCGCACCTGGGCCAGGCACAGCGCCGGGTACTGTGAATGCCAGTGCGTCGAGGCCGACGAGGACGCGATCGACCCAGGTCGACACACCCGCAGCGGAAACTTGGTCCACACCGGCGGTGCCGGTCATCTGCAGCGGTGAATCCCCGCGGAGAATGACCTTGGGCTCGCCCCCGGGCAACCACTCGACAAGTGCGAACGCGGGAGTGGCGACGAGGCCGCGGGCAGTCAGCAGGTCGAGCAGCGACTGGAAACCGGTGGGCAGTTGCACGGCAGCCCAGGCCGATTCGACGAAATCGCGGTCATCCAGAGCGTCGACGATAAGGGTGCGCCCGCCGGAGGCGATGACCGCCCAACCACCGGAGGCTGCCGTGATCACGCGCACCGACATTCCTATCCCCTCGGTCTAGTGTCTTCGAGCATCCCCGTAATACTGCCGCGCTCGATCGTATCCTCGTCATGAGGGACGCTAGAACCACCGGAGAGTTCGGACTCCACGATCACCACGGTGATGTTGTCAGAACCGCCCGCCGCGATTGCTGCATTGACGAGTCGCTCAGCGAGGCAGACCGCCGGTTCGCCCTCCTCGCGGACACTTTGCGAGTTGTGGAAGATGATGATGCGGGCGATTTCGTCGTCGCTCAGTTCTTTGGTGAGGCCGTCGGAGCACAAGAGGAAGGTCTGGCGTTCACGGGCGGGCAGCAGCCAGATGTCTGGCTCTACCACCGCGGTTGCGCCGAGCGCGCGCGTCACGATATTGCGTTGCGGGTGCACCTCCGCCTCGGCCCGCGTGATCTCCCCGAGATCGACGAGTTCCTGCACGGCCGAATGGTCAACCGTGAGCTGTTTCAGGGTGCGGCCATCCCAGTTGTAGGTGCGCGAATCGCCCACGTTGAAGGCCATCCAATGGTGGTTCTCGGCCGGCCCGATCGCTACGAACGCCACACCAGTCATTGTGGTGCCGGAGATTGCATCACCCGGCAGAGCGAGCACGGCTTCGTTTGCCGAGGTGATGGCGTCCAGCACCTGTTGCGGCCGAACCGGCTCCGATAAATTGATTGCTTTCACGAAAGTGGCCACAGCGGCCTGGCTCGCGCGGTCGCCAAAAGCGTGGCCACCCATACCGTCTGCGACCACGAACAGCGGGGCGATGGCGAGGAAGCTGTCCTCATTGAGGGCCCGAACTGCGCCGCGGTCAGAGTGCGCGGCGACCATGAACGTAGCAGTGACGTCGGGTAGATCGAACACATGCCGAGTCTGTGTCACTCGCACCTCCCCGTCGTGCGAGCCCAATGGGCGCGCTTGTGAAGCTCCCACGCTAGCAATCGCTGACCGACTGGCGGAAATGGCGTCGATGGGTAGTACTACCCATCGACGTGGGATGGGGCCAGCAACGGACTACGTCTCGAATCGCTCCGCGTTGGCTCGCCTGTCCAAGCGAAGCTTGACAAGACTTGCCACAACTGCGATCGCCATCGACACGACAATCACCAAAAGGGATGCCCAGGTCGAGATCTCAGGCGCCCACGCGACACCCTCACCGCCGTTGATGAACGGCAGTTGGTTCTCGTGTAGGGCATGCAGAACGAGCTTCACGCCAATGAAGCCGAGGATGAACGCAATTCCGTAGTGCAGGTACACCAGCTTGTTGATGAGGTCGCCAAGCAGGAAGTACAGCTGGCGCAGTCCCATGAGCGCGAACACGTTCGCAGCGAAGACGAGGAATGGATCGGTCGTAATTCCAAAGATCGCCGGAATCGAGTCGACGGCGAAGATCAGGTCGGTTGTACCGATCGCGACGAACACCACGAGTATCGGAGTAAAAACCCTCTTTCCGTTGACCACAGTGCGCAGCTTCGCGCCGTCGTAGTGCTCGGAGATCGCGATGCGCTTGCGCAGGAACGCGATGGCTTTACCTTCTTTCTGCTCCATATCCTGATGGTTCTCGAACCACTGCCGCACCGCCGTGTAGACGAGGAATGCGCCGAAGAAGTAGAAGATCCACGAGAAGTTCTCGATCAGCTGGGCACCCAGCAAAATGAAGATTCCGCGCAACACCAGTGCGATGATGATGCCCACCATGAGCACCTCTTGCTGGTACTTCCGCGGCACTGCGAACCTGCCCATGATGATGACGAAGACGAAGAGGTTGTCGACCGACAGGCTGTATTCGGTCAACCAGCCGGTGATGAACTCCGTCGCATGGTCGGCACTGCCGATGAGGTACAGCGCGAGGGCGAATACCAGAGCGAGCCCGACATAGGCGGAGACCCAGATCGCGGACTCGCGGGTGCTCGGAATGTGCGGTCGAAGGTAGGCCAGCGCGACGTCTGCGGCAAGAATGAGCAGAAGTACGACGAACGATCCGACTATGAACCAGGTGGGGATCTCAGTATGCACTGGTATCCAATCGAAGGAGAGGCACGGACAATGTCCGAAAGTCTCTCCCGCATCCGCCGTCTTGTTGTCAAGAATCGTGGATGCCGCTGGCCCGGACCCGCAACGCTGCGGATCGTGATGACGGGCTCAACGAGGGCGGGATACTCCCCTTCGCTGCATCGAGTCTACCGGATCGGGCGCACCGTCGGTCGGGCTAGTGCTCGTCTTGGTCAGGATTGCGCGTCCAGTGCTCACGCATGAATGTGCGACCGAACCAGGCAGTGAGCCCGATCTCCTGAAACTGCTCGGGATCGGCCTCGAAGAGCGGATCGCCATCGGGCTTACCAAGGGATGCGACCTCGTCTGCGGCGACGCTGGTCGCGACCTCCGTCGTGGTGATGTGCATCACCCGGTTTGCGTCGACGAAGCGCAAGCCGTCGCGCGTCTTGACGACAATTCCATCGAAGAGGTCGAGCGAATCATCCTGAAGAACATGCTCGACAGTGCCGATGGATGTTCCGGTGGCGGTAAGCACGGGAGTGCCTTTCGCCAATGCGAGATACGAACTCGGTTCACCCATGCGACACTCCTGTTGACCGTCGAATATGACCGAACCCGTTATCACCGAAGTTCCGGGACTCGGCTACCGTGACCCCAACCGGATTCGAACCGGTGTTACCGCCGTGAGAGGGCAGCGTACTAGGCCGCTATACGATGGGGCCGTCACGACAACTACCCGAGTATGCCATACATGGCAAGCACCGGCAAAACTTGTTCGTCGCTCGTGACTCTCCCGTCGCGGCCCCTGTTTAGGCCCGCGACTATTCAACCGGCACGGGCGCGAGCACCCTGAGCGCGCCGGGCGCCACCTCTATGTCCAGGGGCAGGTACGAGATGCGCTCGCCGTCTGCATAGGCAACGACGGCATCCGATTCAATACGGATTTTCTTGGCACGGTAGATCGACACCCGCCGGTCTGTGACGTGCTCCCCTTTGAACACGCGCGGGAAGATGCGCAGGAACGAGATACGGGAGAGCGCCTGAACCACGAGCACATCGAGCATTCCGTCGTCGACCTGCGCGTCAGGCAACACCTTCATCCCGCCGCCAATCGAGATGTTGTTGCCGACCGCGATGAGCACACCCGTGGTGTTGAGCTCGTTGCCATCCATAACTAGTCGATAGGTGATCGGCTTCAGTTTGATCAACTCGAGCCCGAGGGCGAACAGATATCGACTAGGACCTTTCGGTCGCCTCATCCGGTTAGCCCGCTCGTTAACGATCGCGTCGAACCCCGCAGAGAGCACACACGCGAACCACCGGGTCATTGGCTCGCCCGATTCGTCGTCGATGTAGTGCACCTGCGCGGCGTCGAGAACGCGGGCTGGCTTGCCCAGTTGCTCGATCAGCTGGTCAATTGCGGCTTCGGTGTTGTCGAACGGGATGCCCAGCCCCCGGGCCATGTCATTGCCCGTGCCCGACGGCACGATGCCCAGCGGAACCTTCGTGTGCACGAGAAGGTTGGTCCCGAGGTTCACCATTCCGTCGCCCCCGACCACGATGAACGCGTCGGGCCGGGTCGCCACGGCCTTGCGGCCCGCCTCCATGAGTTGCTCGAAGTCGGGTTCCTGCAGGCTCGTCACGTCGTGACCGATCGCACGAAGCGTTTGCACGACGGCGGGGCCCACGTTGTGACCCTTGCCGAAGGATGCGGCCGGGTTGATCGCCACGATCAGGCGCAGCGCTTTCGTCGGCGGCTTCAGTGTCGTCACGGGGATAAGTATCCACTAACGCCGCAGCGGGGCGGGTTAGCCTGTTGTTATGAAACTGACGAAGTACGAGCACTCCTGCCTGGTCGTCGAGAAGGGCGGCTCCAGCGTTGTCATTGATCCGGGTGCCTACACCCTTCCCTTGAGCGACCTGCTCGGAGTGGTCGCCATCGTCGTGACCCATGAGCACGCCGACCACTGGACTGCCGAGCAACTGCATCGCATTCTCGGGAACAACAAGGATGCACGAATCTTCGGTCCCTCTGGCGTTGCGAGCGCGGCTGCGGACTTCACTGTCGAGACCGTCAAAGACGGCGATTTGATCACCGTCGAGCCCTTCACCCTGAAGTTCTTCGGCGAGAAGCATGCCGTTATCCATGCGTCGATCCCAATCGTTGACAACGTGGCTGTGCTCGTCGATGACACGCTCTATTACGCCGGAGACTCGTTCACGGTGCCACCCGTGGAGGTGGACACGCTCGCGGTTCCGGTGGGTGCACCGTGGCTGAAGATCGGTGACGTGATGGACTACGTCGCCGCTGTGAAGCCGCGCAAGACGTTCCCCGTACACGAGGCAGTGCTCTCGGTTATCGGCAAGAACATGGCGAACGGTCGAGTCGAATTTGTCACTGCGCAGGGTGGCGGAGAGTTCTTCGCTCTCGAGCCGGGAGACGCACTCGACCTGTAGCTACGGCCGAGTCGGCTTCCGTTTTGATAGTCCGAGTTCAGCGGCACCGAGTGACGCGAAGCAAGCCTCGATCATCGCGAGTTCCACTTCATTCAGCCGTGCCGGATTCCACTGCGGATTCCTGTCCTTGTCGACTACCTGCGCGCGAATCCCCTCCACGATGTCTGGCCAGTGCAGCGATCGCGTCGAGACCCGGAACTCCTGATCAAGCACCTCCTCGAGTGAACCGAGGTGCGCTGCGCGCCGGAGCGATTCGAGGGTCACACTCACCGCGGTCGGCGACTTACGCAGGATAGTCTCGGCGGCGAATGCAGCCTCGAGCGTGCCGAGAGCGCCCAGCCGATCGAGGATCTCGCTCACGGTTTCTGCGGAGTAGGCGTCGTCGATCCAGACGCGGTCGGCGAGGAGGGCCGAGGTCGGCGGTTCGATCGCGAAAAGGTCGATGGCTTCATCCACGTCACCTCGTGAGAGCTTCGGCGCATCGGTGAGGGTGTCGATGAGCTTCGGGATGTCGTCGCGCACGATCATTCGATCCGCGAAACCGAGCGCGATGGCGGTAGCCCCGTCGATGGAACCCGCGGTCAGCGCAAGATGCGTACCGAGTTGGCCTGGCGCACGGGACAGGAGGTACGTACCACCGACATCCGGAACGAACCCGATCGTGGTTTCTGGAAGGCCCAACGATGACGTCTCCGTGACAATTCGGTGGCTGGCATGGGCCGCGAGTCCGATGCCTCCGCCGAGAACGATGCCGTCCATGAGCGCCACGACTGGCTTGGGATAACGGGCGATCGCAGCATCAAGCACGTATTCGTCACGCCAGAACCGCACGGCTTCACCGCCACCCTGGCCCTGACTCGCGGCAAGCGCATCGCGGTAGATCGCCACCACATCCCCACCCGCACACAGTCCGCGATCACCCGAACCGGTGAGCACGACCGTGTGCACTGACTCGTCGGTGCACCACTGTTCGAGCGCGAGCGCGATCTCGTTCACCATGCCATGGTTCAGTGCATTGATCGCGCGCGGTCGATTCAGCGTGATGAGACCGATCCGGCACCGCTGCTCGATCAGCACATCAGGGTCGGCGGGAGCGTCAGGCATCGTCGCCACTAGATGCCACCGCCTCCCCCACCGCCGAAGCTACCACCGCAACCGCCACCGCCACCTTCACCGGCACCGGCACCGGCAGACTCGCTCCGCGCCCGGCACGTACTGCAGCATCTTCCGGCGGTCGGCTTCCGGCAGCCGGATGTACAGCTCGAGGCCTCTGCGGAGCACGCAGGAGGTGAGTACGCAGATGGCGAGCGAGGCGCATGGCCGAAGCGTACAGAAGCTGGGGTACCTGGACTCGAACCAAGAACAAAAGAATCAGAATCTTCCGTGTTGCCAATTACACCATACCCCACAGGGCCTGGCCGGAGCCGGACCGAATGTCGAGTTTAGCCTACCGAGCGAGCGCCTGCGAGTCAGTGTCAGTCCGACCGCGCAGCGCGCAACTTACGAACCCGGGCGAGTGTTGATTCGCGGCCGAGCAACTCCATGGACTCGAACAACGGCGGACTGATCCGCTTGCCCGAGATCGCTGAGCGCAATGCTCCGAAGGCCAGTCGCGGCTTGATCGCGAGGGTGTCGACCAGTTCGGCGCGCAGCGCCGCTTCGATCGCTTCATGGGTCCAGGCGACGCTCTCGAGAACGGGTAGGGCAGCGTCGAGAACCTGCGGTCCTTCGGCGCCCGGGAGGGCATCCGCGTCGAAGGTCAGCTCGTCGTCAGGGATGAAAAGAAAGGAAAGCAGGGCTGATGCCTCGCCGAGCAGCTGCATCCGCTCCTGCACGAGGGGTGCCGCCTTCAGAAGCAGACGGATGTCGTCATCATCTTTCACGAGGCCGCCGAGGTAGGGCACGAGACGCGACGCGAACTCCTGCACGGGAAGCAGGCGGATGTGGTCACCGTTGATGGACTCGGCCTTCTTCACATCGAAGCGGGCCGGGTTCGGGTTCACGTCTTCCACGTCGAAGGCCGCGATCAACTCCGCCTGCGAGAAGACGTCGCGATCGTTGGCCAGCGACCATCCGAGCAGTGAGAGGTAGTTAACGAGCCCTTCGGGCACGAAGCCGCGGTCGCGGTGGTGAAAGAGATTTGACTCCGGGTCGCGTTTGGAGAGCTTCTTATTGCCCTCCCCGGTTACGTAGGGAAGGTGGCCAAACCGGGGCACGAAGTCGGTGAGGCCGATCTCGATGAGAGCGAGGTAGAGAGCGATCTGCCGTGGCGTCGACGAGAGCAGGTCTTCACCGCGGAGCACGTGCGTGATACCCATCAGCGCGTCATCCACCGGGTTGACGAACGTATAGAGCGGGGCTCCGTTCGGGCGCACGACGACGAAGTCGGTGAACGAGCCGGCGGGGAAGGTGATCTCGCCGCGCACCAGGTCATCGAATCCGAGATCCGCGTCGGGGACGCGGAGACGTAGCGCGGGCAGGCGGCCCTCCGCTCGGTACCGCTCGCGGTCTGCGTCTGCAAGGTCGCGCTCGAAGTTGTCGTAGCCCTGCTTCGGATCGCGACCGTTGGCGACGTTGCGAGCTTCGATCTCCTCGGCTGTCGCGAAGGACTCGTAGAGATGGCCCGCGGCCTTCAGTTGCTCGATCACGCCGAGATAGATATCGGTCCGCTGCGACTGGCGATAGGGAGCCTGTGGCCCGCCGGTCTCCACGCCCTCATCCCAGTCGATACCCATCCAGCGCATCGCGTCAATGATCTGCAGGTAGCTGGTCTCGCTGTCGCGCTCGGCGTCGGTGTCCTCGATTCGAAACACCATCGTTCCACCGTTATGGCGTGCGTATGCCCAGTTGAACAATGCGGTCCGAATCAGGCCCACGTGGGGCGTGCCGGTGGGTGACGGGCAGAAGCGCACCGTGATGCTGGGGCCAGTGGCTGTGGTGAAGGGAACGGTGAGAGACATCCACGCCAGTTTATTCGCCGCCGAGTTGAGCGGATGGAGTTTCTCTAGGCCGGGCCGGGCGCAGGACTGCACCGAACGTCGACGAGGCAACGGCTGCCAGGGCGTCCTGTTGCAGTTGGCCGAATAAATGCACGGCAAACGCACAGCATGCACTATCCTGAGGGCGCGTCACAGCAGGTGGGGCGTTTAAGGAGCATGGGAACCCGATGAAAAAACTACTGTCCGGCGCGGCTATCCTCGGCATCGCCAGCGCGATCGCGTTCGGGGCTGCTCCCGCCCACGCTGCTGATGCCCCGACCCTTCCGACGGGCCAGGCGCTGTACAACATCGACTGTGACACCGTCGCGCCGCAGCTGTGGTCATTCACCGTCAATGGAGCCTCCACGCCCGTGGGAAGCCCGGGCGTGAAGTTAGGCTGCGCTGGCGGCGGGCAGACCAATCCAGTCGACGGCAAGTCCTACATAATCGTCTACGCGCCGAACAAAGCGGACGCTCTCGCTACTGTCGACCTCACGACCGGTGCAATTACGATCGTCGCCCCGATCAACGGCGCCGCACCTAACGCGTGGCAATTGAACATCACGAACTCGGGTGCTGCGTTCATCTCCGGCTACAGCGACATATCAGGCGACACCCTCTATGGGATCGACCTCACGACGGCCACCACCACGCTCATTGGCAGCATGGCTCCGGTTAACCTCGGTGCAATGGGCTACGACTACAAGACCGACACGATCTACGCCTTCAACAACAACAACAAGAGGGGCGTGTATACAATCGACCGCGCGACGGGTGTCGCAACCAATACCGGAATCACTGGAAACTGGCCCATCGCAACCTGCCTGGCCGGCAAGACCTCCGCAGCTCGGCCGGACGGCGTGGCATTCGACGCCAACGGAATCGCTTGGATTCAGAGCGACTCCTGCGACTCGAACGTGATGGCATTCGACCCAGCGTCGGGCAACTCGTGGATAACGGGGGAGCTGTTCGACTCGACTGCGACGAAGTATACGAAAAGCCCCTTCAGCTACTACTCGGAGACGTTCTTAATCGCACCGATATTCGTCAACACGCCGCTGCCGGCTCCAGCTCTCGCCAGCACCGGCGCCGATCTGCGCGCGGTTCCACTGGTAGGCATTTCTGCCGCCATCGCGGCGCTGCTCGGTGTAATACTCCTCACCTCACGCCGGCCGCGAAAGGCGTAGCTAGCGAACTGTGGAGGTCAGCGTTCCGATGCCGGTCACGCTGACCTCTGCTGTGTCACCGGCGATTTTCACGGTCCG
>JAYSPT010000058.1:0-1701 GCA_043721995.1 Salinibacterium sp.
GCCTTGGCCGGTGTGCTGGAAAAGTTCACCTCGCTGTCGTACTCGAGGCAGCGCACCCTCGTTGAGTGTTGGGCGGCCGCGAAGTCGCAGGAGGCGCGCGAAAAGAATCTCGCCCAGGCGATCGGCGCCGCGAGTTGAGGCTCATGCCCGCTTCTCGCTGAGCAAAGGATCAGGCCAGGAAGCCACGGAGTAGCGCGGCAGAACCCTCCAAATGCTCTCGCATTGCGTCGGCAGCACGCTCGGGGCTGCCCGTAAGAATCCCGGTGACGATGGCGCGGTGCTGCTGGTTGGAGTGCTCGATGTTGCGGGCCAGCAGTGGGATCCCATCGAGCAATTCATTGACCCTCGTGCGGTTGTCCGCGAGCAGCGACACCAACGACGGTGCGCCAGCGAGTTCCGCGATCGTCAGGTGCAGCCGCGAGTCGAGTCTCCGATAATCGGGCGCTGACGCGAGGCTGGTCTCCTCCAGTCGGGTCCAGAGTTGGTCCCGCTCGGCCGCACCGAGCATCCTGCCCGCGGCAGCCCGGGTGCCCCCAACCTCCAGAATCTCGCGCAGTGCGAGCACGTCTTCGATCTCGGCCGCGCTCGGTATCGGTGCATCCCGTTGTGGAGCGGTGGGCAGCACCGCGCTGACGAAGGTTCCGCCATACCGGCCCCGGCGAGACACCAGGTAGCCGGCATCCGATAGCGACCTGATGGCTTCGCGCACGGTGTCCCTGCTGACCGAGAATCGGGAGGCAAGCTCGCGCTCAGCCGGGAGGGCATCGCCGGGCGGCACGATGCCAAGCCGGATCGTTTGCAGCAGGCGCGCGACGGTGTCCTCGAAGGCGTTGCCGTGGCGGAGAGGTCGAAAGAGCGCCTCATCGATCAGGCTTTGGCCAACATCCTCGTCATCGCTCATCGGAACGGCTACAACGGCGTTACGTATGCAGAACTGATTCCGCCGTCGACAAGGAAGGTCGAGGCGGTGATGAAGCTCGCGTCGTCGCTCGCAAGGAATGCCACGGCCGCCGCCAGCTCCTCCGGTTCGGCGAAGCGACCCTGGGGAATATGAACCAGCCGACGCTGGGCGCGTTCGGGATCGTTCGCGAAGAGTTCCTGCAGTAGTGGCGTGTTCACTGGTCCTGGGCAAAGTGCGTTCACGCGGATGCCCTGGCGCGCGAATTGCACACCCAGCTCCTTGGTCATCGCCAACACTCCACCCTTCGATGCCGTGTAGGAGATCTGCGATGTGGCCGAACCCATGACCGCCACGAATGACGCCGTGTTAATGATCGAACCGGACCGCTGCTTCACCATGTGTCGAAGCGCGGCGCGCGAGCACAGGTAGACCGACTTGAGGTTGACATCCTGCACGCGATCCCAGGCAGGTAGTTCGGTGGTCTCGATTGAGTCGTCATCGGGTGGCGAGATGCCCGCGTTGTTGAAAGCGATATCGAGAGAGCCGTAGGTCGATTGTGCGGTGTCGAAGAGGTTGTTGACCTGCGCTTCATTGGTGACGTCGACCCTAACGAACAGTCCGCCCACCTCGGCCGCGGCCTTCTCCCCCGCATCGGCGTTGAAGTCGCCAATCACGACAGTCGCACCCTCAGCCGCGAACCGCCGTGCGGTTGCGAGACCGATTCCGCTGGCACCGCCGGTGATAACCGCGACCTTGCCCGCCAGCCGCTGGGTGAGATCGATGGGAGTGATTGTCATTGC
>JAYSPT010000059.1:0-19411 GCA_043721995.1 Salinibacterium sp.
GCCGACAGCGGCATCGCACCCGAGATTGAGATCTGGATGCCCTTCAGCGACACCCCCGCGTCGACCGCCGCCTTGGTGAGCCGTTCGTAGATCGGTGGTACGGCAGGAAGGAAGGTCGCGGGATGTTTCTTGATGACCGGCAGCAGCAGGTCGGGATCAAACTTCGGAAACAGCACCAGCCGCGCGCCGATGCTCATCGTGAACGTGAGGCACAGGGTGAGCCCATAGGCGTGAAACATCGGCAGCACGGCGTAGACCGTGCCGCCCTTCCCAAGGGTTACCGTCGGCACCCACGCCCGGGCCTGCGCCGCGTTCGTGTTGAGATTCAGGTGAGTGAGGGTCGCACCCTTGGGGAACCCGGTCGTGCCGGACGTGTACTGGATGAGGGCGACATCGTTCGCGTCTGGCCGGATGATGTGTGAAGCAATCGGGGCGGACTTCAGAAGGTCTTCCCACACGATCGTGCCGTGCACGCTCGTCGTCAGGGCCGCACGGGATTCGCGGGCACGAGCGATGGGCAGGCGAAGCAGAGCCCTCATGCCGAAGGGCATCGCGCGCGTGATGTCGACCGAGATGAGGTTTTTGACCGCCAGGTCTGACGGGAAGTCCTGCAGGTTGCTGACGCCGTTGTTCCAGACAATCGCGGTGCGTGCGCCGTGGTCTTCGAACTGGTGGCGAAGCTCGCGCGGCGTATAGAGCGGATTGTGCTCGACCACAATCGCTCCAAGGCGCAGCACCGCGTAGAACGCGACGATGTGCTGCGGGCAGTTGGGCAAAATGAGTGCAACGGGGTCGCCCTTCTGCACCCCGAGCAGGCGCAGGCCCTCGGCGGCCCGCTCGATCTGCGCGCCCAGTTCTGCGTAGGTGGTTGTCGCCCCGAAGAACTGGAGCGCGACATCCGACCCGAATGCCTGAACGGATGCTGCAACGAGATCGTAGAGCGACCCGGTGGGCAGCTCGATGTCATCCGGAACGCCCTCCGAATAGGATGCGAGCCAGGGGCGGGGCGTAGTGATAGTCACCTCCCAACTCTACGAGCGCGGCAACCCTCTGCTTGCCGTCACCTACACCGTGCTCTCGGTCGCCGGAACTCAGTACTTCAACTTTCAGTACTCCGGCGGACACTTTGTCGCGGGCTGGCTCATTCGCGGCGCTGGACGCGCCAGGTAAGCCCAGTCCGCTGCGCGCGTCAGACGATACAGTGACGGCATGCGCGTGGCGGAGATCTGGCGGTACCCGGTCAAATCGCTGCAGGGAGAGCGTGTTTCATCCTCCGAGCTGACGTCGGAAGGCGTCCTCGGCGATCGCGGCTATGCCATCTTTGACGTCGAAACCGGCTTCGGTCTCACCGCCCGGCGCGAAGCTGCGCTGCTTTTCGCGTCGGCGCGCTGTGTTGAGGGTGGCGTCGAGATCACCCTCCCCGATGCTTCGGTGGCGCGGGATGATGCTGCCCTCTCGACCTGGCTCGGCCGCTCGGTGACCCTGCGCAGCAACGCGGAGGCGGTTGAACGCCGCTACCAAAACCCAGAGGACTTCGAGCATGAAGACACCAGCCAGTGGGAGGCGTTCGACGGGGCACGCGGATCATTCCGTGACACGCAGGCGTCAGCTGTGTCGCTTTTGTCGACCGGCACGCTCGGCGGGTGGGATCGCCGTCGGTTTCGGGCGAATATCCTGCTCGAGGGATCGGGCGAGAAGGAATTGATCGGGTACCCGGTCTTACTGGGGGATGCCCGGCTCACGATCCTCAAAGGCATCGGTCGCTGCGTGATGGTCACGCGCCCGCAGCCCGGAGGAATTGAAAAAGACCTCGACGTGCTTCGCTCGGTACACCGCGACCACAACCACACACTTGCCGTCGGCGCATCGGTCGATCGCGCCGGCATGATAGAGGTCGGCGACGAGCTCGCGCTCGCATAACAGCGGCTTTCGTTCTTCAGTGTCGAGCTCTGCGCCAACGACCGGCGTGCCGCGGCTCATCACGCCGACGTGCCTCCACTAACTCCGCGGTTGCGTGAATTTCGGGGGCTAAGCCGCGCCGTCGAACATCGATGTGACTGAGCCGTCGTCGAAGACCTCGTGGATTGCGCGCGCCAGGAGCGGCGCGATCGGCAGCACGGTCAGGGTCGGGAAGCGCTTCTCGGGCGGGATCGGCAGCGTGTCGGTCACAACGACCGAATCGATGACGTCGGTCTGCAGCAGCGTGGATGCCGGATCCGAGAAAATCGCGTGGGTGGCAGCCACGACAACTTTCGTAGCACCCGCGCTCTTGAGCGCTTCGGCGGCCTTCACGATTGTGCCGCCGGTGTCGATCATGTCGTCGACGATGAGGCACACGCGCCCGTCGACATCGCCGACGATCTCGTGCACCGTGACCTTGTTCGGGATAAGCGGGTCGCGTCGCTTATGGATGATCGCGAGGGGAGCACCCAACTTGTCACTCCAAATGTCCGCAACTCGTACGCGCCCCATGTCTGGGGAGACAACAGTGAGGGTTGCGGGGTCAAGGATTTTTTGGAAGTGTGCGAGAAGCACCGGCATCGCGAACAGGTGATCGACGGGTCCGTCGAAGAACCCCTGGATCTGCGCTGCGTGCAGGTCGACGCTCATGATTCGATCGGCGCCAGCGGCCTTGTACAGGTCGGCAACGAGGCGCGCGCTGATCGGTTCGCGGCCGCGACCCTTTTTGTCCTGGCGCGCATAGGGGTAGAAGGGAGACACGACGGTGATGCGTTTCGCGGATGCGCGCTTGAGGGCATCCACCATGATCAGTTGCTCCATGAGCCACTCGTTGATCGGGTTCGTGTGCGACTGGATGACGAACGCGTCGCAGCCACGAACGCTCTCGTCGTAGCGCGCGTAGATCTCGCCGTTTGCGAAGGTGCGCGCATCCGTGTGCACAAGATCGGCGCCCAGCTCCTCGGCGACATCGATCGCGAGCTGGGGATGCGCTCGGCCGGACACGATCACGAGCCGCTTCTGTCCGCTGATTTTGATCTCGGACACGATCCCCGCTCTCTGTCGACGACTGCGTTCGCCAATTCTATCGGGCCGGACCACTCAAATTTCCGTCGAGAATCTCGACAAGGTCGCTCACGAGTTCGAAGTCCTCAACGTTGCGGGTGAGGAGCGCAACCCCAAGTGTGAATGCGTGGGCCGCGAGCATGATGTCTGTGCTGCGGGCGTGCGCAGGTCGTGTCGGGACCGATGTCTGCGAAGATACGATCGATTTCCTCCGAGGGAACCCAGCGACGCGGCCGCGCCGGTTCGAGCTGCACCATCTTCGCCACAGGGCGCCCTTGCACCGTGATCACGATGGTCTCCCCGTGTTCTGCGCGCGCGACGCCTACGCTCGGGTTTTGCTCGAGCTCTCTAAGTCTCACGGAATTGAGTCCGACGGAATTGAGCCCTGCTGAATGCAGCCTCACAGAATCGAGCCCTTCTGAATGCAGCCCCACGGAATCCATGCCGCAATGTGGCACATGGGCCACCTGCTGGCTACTCCGCCGCGTCGGCCGAAGGCTCCGATCCGGCATCGACGTCGCGATTAGCCGTCACCCAGTCCAGGATGTTGCGCTGCGGTGCAACACTCAAGGCGAGCGCGTCGGCCGGAACATCCTTGCGGATGACCGCCCCAGCACCCGTGTATGCACCGTCACCGACCGTCACTGGCGCGACGAAAACGTTGTGCGCTCCGGCATGCACGTGCGAGCCGATCGTGGTCGGATTCTTGTCAACACCGTCGTAGTTCGCGGTGATCGCACCAGCACCCAGGTTCGTGTGCTCGCCGATCGTTGCATCGCCGATGTAGCTCAGGTGCGGCACCTTGCTGCCCTCGCCAATGTGCGAATTCTTCGTCTCAACAAAGGTGCCGATCTTGCCGTCAGCTCCGAGATAGGTGCCCGCGCGCACGTAAGCAAAGGGCCCGACAGATGCCCCGGCCCCGATCACGGCGAGCGTCGCGTCGGTGCGCTTCACTGTTGCACCCTCTCCGATCTCGCAGTCCACCAGTGTCGTGTCCGGCCCGATTATTGCGCCGGCACCCACGATTGTGGCGCCTTTGAGTTGCGTGCCCGGCAGCAGCTCAACATCTGCGTTAAGTGTTACATCCGCATCGATCCAGGTGGTGGCGGGGTCTTGTACGGTCACGCCGTCGAGCTGCCAGCGGGTGACGATCAGGTCGTTCATGCGCCGGGCGGCATGTGCGAGCTGCACGCGATCGTTGACGCCAGCGACCATCCAGCCGTCACGCACGGGCACCGCCGAAACTGTTGCTCCAGCATCCTTGAGACGGCCGATCACATCGGTGAGGTACTTCTCGTTCTGCGAGTTGCGGGTGCCCACAAGTGCGAGCTGTTCGCGCAGCGGCGCAACCCTGAACACGTAGGTACCGGAGTTGATTTCGGCGACAGCGCGTTCCGCTTCTGTGGCGTCCGCTTGCTCCACGATGCGCAGAAGCGCACCATCGGCATCCCGGATGACCCGCCCGTAGCCGGTGGCGTCATCGAGGATGGCGGAGAGCAGTGTTGCGGCAGCATTGGCGGTGCGATGCTCGGCGATGAGGCTCGCGAGAGTGGCGGCATCCAACAAGGGAACATCGCCGCTGACGACAACAACGTCGCCGTCGAAATCGTCCGGAAGGGCCCCGAGTCCGACCTCCACAGCGCGGCCGGTGCCCGGGATCTCGTCCTGGACGACGATCAACGCTTCGGGCATGAGTTCGCCGATGGTCCTGACGACAACCTCGCGGTCGTGGCGCACGACGGCTATCACCCGTGTCGGTGCGAGCTCACGGGAGGTAGCGAGCACATGGCCGATCAGCGTGCGCCCGGCAAGGGTGTGCAGAACCTTTGGGCGCGCAGACTTCATGCGAGTGCCCTGCCCGGCGGCGAGAACGATGATGGCAAGCTGATGGTCGGTCATGGATTCATTCTGCCGCGTCATTTCTCTCTTTTTTTGCGGATGCTACCGCCCGCGCCATCAACTCTGGAGAAGTCACGAGCGCGCGCCGCCATGGCGCAACGCCTTCGATCTCGACCTGCAGCGAGAAGCTCAGGATCGTGCGAATCAGCACCACAATCGCGAGCACGATGGCGTCCGTCAGCGATGGCGTTGAAGTGACAGTGCGAACGAGGTCTGCCGCAACCAGGATCTCCAGCCCAAGCAGGATGACCAGCCCTATCGAATCGCGGAGCGCCTTGAACGCCGCCCGTCCGTCGCGCGAGCTGACCCACGTGTAGATCGCGATGACGAACGCGACGACGAACCCGGTCACCATTGCTGCGACGCCAAGCACCTCGAAGGCGCTCGTTACGGATTGAAAAAACGCGACCTCGGTCATGACTGCGAGGTTACCCGACTCGGGTGAGCCCGACGAGTCGCTCGGTGCCGTTGTTCGCCCAGTAGCAGGTCTGCAGGATGACCGTAGCGGCCATCCCTGAGGTCGCAGTGAAGGCGTTCTCTCCCGAGTGAGCGTCGCGAGAATCTGAGACGACGTAGGTGCCGTCCAGGCCCGTTCCGCTCAGAGCGACGGTGTCACCGATGGCCATTTGGAGCACCTGGCCACCGCCGCAAAAATTGTGCGCGCCGACGATCGGCGCAGGAATGCCCAAGTCCATGCGCACCCACAAGCACCTGTTGATCTCGGCTTGATAGCCCGTCGTATCGATGTGGATTGCCCATGTTGACGCGCCTGCTTGAGGAAGAAGCGCGGGCGCCGAGGCGGGCACTTTCTCGGGCGGAACCGATGCTGCCGGGGCGGGCAAAGCTGAGGTTTCGAGCGCAACCGCCGATGCCTGCGGGTTCGGATTCGGGATGCCCGTCATGTTCGCCGACGCGGCAGTAATGGGCGGCTGGGCAAAGCTCGCGGCAAGACCCCACGCCGAAGCCAGCCCGATACACAAGCACAGCACGCCCACAACACGACAAATCCGCCCCCACGATCGAACCCGGTGGTAGTCGCGAAATGGGTCATCGACATCGTTCATTGGCTACCCGAAACGGCCGTTCACATAGTCGAAGGTCCGAGGATCTGTGGGGCTGTCGAACATGACACCCGTGTCACCCTGCTCGACGATCACGCCCGGCGTCCCTTGCGCCGCGAGGAAGAATGCGCAATTTGTGGATACCCGCTGCGCTTGCTGCATGTTGTGAGTGACGATCACGATCGTGACCTCGTGTGCGAGCTCGAGCATCGTCTCCTCAATCACGCGGGTGGAGGTCGGATCTAGTGCTGAACACGGTTCATCCATGAGGAGCACACGGGGCCGAACGGCGAGCGAACGAGCTATGCACAGCCGCTGCTGCTGCCCACCGGAGAGGCCACCGCCCGGCTGCCTCAGACGATCCCGCACTTCTTTCCAGAGGCCGGCCTTGATGAGACTCGACTCCACGAGCAGATCACGCTGGTCTTTGTTTGCTTTGGTGCCGGTGAGCTTCAGCCCGGCGATGACATTGTCGTAAATGGACATCGCGGGGAACGGGTTTGGCTTCTGGAACACCATGCCAATATCCCGACGGGCCTGAGTGAGCCGTCGGCTAGCGCCGTAGATGTCTTCCCCATCGAGCAGCACCTCGCCGGCGAGCGATGCGATGGGCACCATCTCGTGCATCCGATTGAGGATCCGCAGAAATGTCGACTTACCACACCCGGAGGGACCGATCAGCGCCGTAATCTTGCCGGCCTCCATGGTGAGATCAACGCGGTCGAGTACTTTCCGATCGCCGAACCATGCCGAGATTGCGCGGGCCTGAAGAACGGCGAGTTCGGCCCGCGGCTCGGCAACCCTGACGAGTTCCTCGGTTTCAGATCCGCTGGTCGTAACGAGAGCGGCCAACTTCTCCGTGCGGGGTTCAGAGTCCTGCGACTCTAATTCAGCCTCGACCTCGGCGGCAGAATCTCTGATCTCCTCATCCGCGCGGGACTCGGCATCCGATTCGTTCTCTTGATCCGCCGAATTCATTTCGGCTTTTTCCTCTGGATCGCGCACGTCGAGCGTGTCAACGTGAGTATGCACTTCTGTCTCATCGGTCATCGTGATCTCCGTCTGGGCTCAAAAAAGTGGGGTGGTGAGAACTGGGGTCTCACAGGAGATTGGGGAGCAGGGTCATGGCGGAATTCGCGGTAGCGGCGCCGAGCGCTAGAAGCAGCGGGATGGAGATCATCCAGGTCTGCCACATTCCCCATCGCGATCGAACCCAGCGCAGCCCGAGCACCGCTGCGAGAAGCAGCTGCCCCCAGAACAGTGTGGGCAGCCATCCGCTCGAATCTGTCGCCATGGGAAACTCCGCGGGGCTCAGAACCTCTTTCGTGAAAACCGGAGATGGGGTCTCCATCGGGTCAGTCGTCAGGTTGGCATCGATATGAAGCGTTCCGGAAGGCAAGAGCGGGCTTCCACCCGCCGTAATTAATTCCAACCTGCCTTCGCCCGTCTTGAGGGGCTGCGGTAGCAACTCTCCTTCGCGCCGGATCCCGATCACCTGAAATTTCGATATGCCCTGCCCCGTAGTCACGACGATCTGGTCGCCCGGCGCAAGCGAGCTGAGGTACCCAAAAGGGCCCCCGTAGGCTGCCTGACGGCCCATGATTATGCTCGTGCCCTTCTGGCCGGGCATTACCGTGTCGCGCCGGTGGCCGGGCCCAGAGCTCAGATCTGAGCTCGTGGTGCCCTGCATAAAAACTTCGTTCAGCGTGAAATTAGGTGTTTCGATAGATATGAGGCCAATGGGTGTCCCGTCAGGGACGAGCGCTGAATTAACGTCGAGCTGGCCCAGAGGAGCAGTAGCAAGTGCCAGTTCAGTCCGTAGTTGCTGATAGAGGGTGTACTGCGAGCGCGAATGTTGAAGCGAGCCCACCAGTGTGACGTGAGCGACAAATCCGAGCAGCAGAGTCGATGCTACGAGCCACACGACGGCGACCCACCACCTGACCTCCCGTGGTGTGGGGGCTGGCTTTCGGGCACGCCCACTCTTCGGTGGGTTTCGCAACCAAAACGGCAGCGGGCCGGTCGGCTTCCTCGTCTGCTGACGCGGGCCGGGCGCAGATGTGAGGGTTATTGCTTTCATGCTGGATTTCCGGATGCTGGCGCCCCGCCAAACCAAGTAAAGATCTCCCTCCGGAAGGCGATCAACAAAGAGAGGATCCCGAGCACGAGCACGCCCAAGACCAAATAAACCCACCAGAGGGTCAGCCAATCGGATTCACCGTTCGGGCTAACTACCGTGAATTTCCCGTTAGCAACGAACCCCGATTCCCACCCCGTCGCTTCCGCGACGTGATACCCGGTTTGAGTCTCATGTGGAATGCGGAACCTGGCCGAAAAGTTCCCATTCACGTCGACGCGGTAGCTGCCGATGATCACTGCGCCCGGATACAGAACAAGTTGGGCGTTCTCGCCGGGTTTGTAACCGCTGCCGGTGGCGATCATCCAGTCGTCGGCCTGAATGCTTGTCTTATCGAGCTTCAACCCAGACGCGTTCAGCTTCGGCTCGCTTGGGGGGATCGGGGATCCATCTGGATTATGTCCTGCAGAGCCCGACATCGACCCGCCCGCAGCGGGTCCGCCCGATCCAGCTCCCGATGAACCGCTTCCGGATGGACCACCGTCTGAGTTGCCGGGATCGGACGTGGAATCATCGGGGATGACCACGCTTATTGGCGCCCCACTAGTGGGCACAGAAGTCGGATCCGCGGTCGCTGGCGTGGCAAATCCACTCGTCAGCAATGCCGTCAGTGCCACCCCTGCAACGACGAAAATGAATGGAGCACTACCGAACTTCATCGGGCTTCAGTCTCGTCCCGGCCCGCGAGCGCTTCCTCCCGCGCCGTCGCGGCGGCGTCATCTATTGCAGCATAAAATCTCTCGCGCGTACCAGACACGTAGCGCCAGACTAGATAGATGAGCGCAACGATTATGACTATCAGGAGCAACAGTGTCCATGTGATCGCGATCGTGGATGACTGCGCCGTCACCTTCTTGTAATCGATCGTCTTCTGGTCTGGGGCGCCAGCTGTGGGCGATGCCGCTATGGTGGGGCTGGCTGGGGTGGGGGTGGCGGTCTCACCCGCAGTTGGCGCGGAGGTCGACCCGGGGCCGCTTGTTACCACCCCTGCTGTTCCGATCGGCCCGGGTGTGGCGCCGATCGTCGATAGCGCGTAGAGCAATGCACCAATTCCTGACAAATGCACCTTCACCCGCACGGTCTGCCGCGGCAGGAGATTATTCAGCGGCTCGGGTACCGAACTTCCCAACGGAATACCAAACGGCCCCTCAACCCGAATCGTCTGATTAACGTCTACCCGCTTGTTACCGGTATTTCTGACCTGATAACTAACTGAAAGATCGCCTGGCGCGAAGGGATTGAGAGAAGAAGTGAATGATGAAGTCAATCCCTGCGTTTCAATCGAGGCGACGGGTGCGCCACTCAGCGTCAGGTACATTCGAACACCCACTCGCTGCTCGAGCACCACCGTTGATCCATCTGGTTGGGTACTCTGTGTCAACACTGACGCAACTATCCCGGCAGAGTGATCTCCTGGGGTTGCGTCGGACGGAATGACCAGATTGAACGGTACTGTCGCTTGAAGGCCCGGCCCAATAGTCAGTTTGTCGTTTGCCGGAGTGATCCAGGCACCAAGGTCGGTCGGTTTATCGTCGTGTTTGAGGAGACTGAAACTTCCGGTGTCCGGATCGTTGAAAGCGTCTGTCGCGTAAATGATGAAGTCCGCTTGCGTGTTCCCTGCATTGGTGATCAGGAAGCTGTCCTGAATCTGTGTGCCGGGATCGGTTTGGTAGTTGAATGCCCGCCTCCCGCCCTCAGTTGTTGGCGTGGGTTCCACGCTCCATGTGACAGCTCCGTCATCAGCTGCGGCAGACTCCGCGGGAAGCGCTGCCAAGCCAGCGAGGGCCGACGGAAGCACTGCGAGCATCACGGCCAGCACAGAAGTCGCGGTAGCTAATGTTCGGGGCATTGGAGAAGCCAATCATTGTCAAGAGTGCAGAGAGTTAACGCAGGGTGTACGCGAGACGATCAGATCAACGTCAAAGTGAGAATCGTCGAATACCCGCCCGCGGGGGTATTGACCGGCGCGCCGAGTTGAAGCAACGCGAATGCGGTCGTGACGGTCGCCGAGCCGGATGGAACGCCGGTAGCCAACAGGCTTGACACGGTCAGGCCTCCGACCGTCGATGGGGCTGGCAGCACAGCGGGTCCGGGCGTGCCGACAAACCCGACGGACGAGGTAGAGATGTCCAACCCCACTGGATACGGCCACATCGATGTTGCCTTCGGGGGCCTCGGCCTTGACCGCGACCGCGGCTGGTGCGGAGGTCGATTCGAAGTATGCGTGCTGATCAACCGGTTAAAACGCCGCGCTGTAGGCATGATCCCCCAGGCTGACATCGTTGAGAATAACCGTGGAAGATCCTCCAGCGAATACCGCGCTCGCGACAACAGCTGTGCCTTCGCGATAGGTCATAGTGCCAAGTGCGCCCGGTTCAGCAAGTGCGGTAGCCGCATTTTTTACAGTGGTCGAGAGGGTCACGTTCGTGCCAGAGGATCCCGCTGCGAGTGAGACTGTCGTCTCGACGATGGGCGGTAGCACCGACCAGGCCCCTGTTGTCGAAGAGTAAGTCATCGGCAGGTCAACATACGGATCGCTGTTGAGGTCGGGCGTCGCTGTTGCAAACCAGTAGTAGCGCAACTCGAAATCGCCCGTGCTCAACGACGTTGCGTTGAGGAGGCGATCGCTCACGAAACAGGTAGCCGAGATGAGGGAGCGATCCGCGACGGCCGAGATACCGTCGAAGCCAAATGTGCTGTGGCTGACCGGGATCACCGGGGTGCGAACGGCAGAGACGGGCCCGAGACTCACACCAGTTCGGAAAACATAAGTCGCGCCTGCGACGGTGCCTGCGACTCCCGCGTTGGTGGCGATGCTCGGGATGAAGAACGCGTCAGTATTCACGTTGCCGCTTGTTGGGGTGATCGCTAGGGACGGCACAATGAGGTCGGCGCGCGCTGCGCTCTGCGGAGCGACGAGGAGTGCGCCAGCGAGAGCCGACAGAGTGGCAAAAAATCGCATTGCGTGCAATCCACGTTCGAGAAGAGGCTGTTGGTGTGTCACGAAGCAAGAGGCGGGCCGGGGCAACCGAGACTGCCCCAACCCGCCTGTCATGCTTTCGTGCTAGCTGAGACTCAGAACTAGATGAGTGTCAGGGTCAGGGTCGCCGAGTACGCCCCAGAAGGCGTGTTCACCGGAGCCTTGAGCTGCAGCAATGCCGATGCGCTCGTGACAGTGCCGTTCACGCTCGGCGCACCCGTGGCGAGAAGACTGATCGTCTTCAGGCCGTTGGTGGTGCCGGGCGCGGGAGTGACAACCGGTCCCGCGTAGCTGCCGAGCGTATTGACGGCAACTGACGGGGTCCAGCCGAGGTACTTGCCGTCAAGGACAGTACCGCCGGTCTTCGTGAAGTTACCGACTTGCCCGTTGAGGTTCCAAGCCGGGTACTCAATCTGGCGCTCGTCCGTCACAACGGCGCTGAGCGTACCGGAGGCGTTAAGGGTGCCGCCAGCCTTCACTGCAGTTCCGAGGTCCACGCTGTTCGAATAGCTCGTCAGGTAGAGGTTACCCACACCGGTCGGAATAGCAACCGTGATGTTCGACCCCGTAGAGACCGGCGAGACAAGTGCACCGAGGTTGACCGTCGCGGAGGACGAGGTCGACGTCGAGTACACCGCGTTACTGGGCTGGAAAACGGCCGTGTAGGTGTGCGTACCGTTAGCAACACCCGTGAGAGTAGTCGACGCAACTCCGTTGACAACCGGCACGGTAGCCACAGCCGTGGCGCCTTCGTTGAACACGATGTTGCCGGCAGCGGCCGTCAACGTCGCATTTCCTGCAGCGTCCTTGACGGTTGCGGAGAGGGCAGCCTCACCGGCATTGGCCGTGGTGGATGCCGACAACGAAAGGGTCGTCGCGGTAGCAACAACCGGAATCGACCAGTTGCCGGTGGCCGCATCGAAGGTCAACGTCAACGACACGTACTTGTCGTTGACGAGGTCGAGCGAGGTGACCGACGTGTGGAAGTAGTACCGCAGCTCGAAGGGACCGCTAACGAGCGGGCTCGTTATCGCGCTGAGCGACTTGTTGCTCACGTAGTTGTTGCTGTTGGTGAGCGAGCGGTCCAAGGAGGCGGGATTGCCGTCAAGGCCGTTCGTGCCGTAGGTGGAAGGCATGTCCGGCTTGCGGAGGTTGGACATGTTGCCCTTGAGAACACCACCCTGGAAGATCTGGTTGGTGCTCGCGGCGCGGAATCCGACCGGAGCACCAACGCTGGTTGCGATGCTCTGAATGAACTGGGCGTCTGAGGCATTACCGCTGGTCGGTGTGATGGTGATCGTGCCAGGAATCTGATCGGCCTGAGCCGACTGTCCCGCCGCCACGCCGGTGAGAACCAAGGCGCCGGCAACAGCCAGCACCGCGATTTTCTTTGGAATTTTCATGTTATTTGTTTTCGCTCTCTTTTGTTTGCGCTAAGTATCGGAAGGGAATTAGTTGACGTAGCCGCGTTGTGCGCTGGTGTTGCCGCACGAGGCGCCAATGGTTGCAAATCCGTACAGCTTGATTTGCGTGGTTGCCTGGCAGACGCTCGAGGTCGCACCGACAAAGGCCGTACGAACTGCCGTGTCGGTTGCGCTCGGAGTGGTCGTCGTGAGGGCACGGGTTTCCACCACGTTGTATACGAGACGGTTCACACCGAACGAGGGGTTCGTGGTGACGGACGTTCCGTCGTAGATGATCGGCTTGATAGTGTCGATGCTCCCGAGCACGATGTTTCCACGACGCTCAACAACGGTGGTCGGCAGGCTGCGGTAGTTGCCCTGCGCGATGTACTGTCCGACCGAGAACGGCGCAATGTCGCCATCGGTGGTCAGGAATGACCCGTCGTGCTCGATTACCGTGTTGCCGAGGTCCGTGGCCTTCCCACCGGCGGCAACAGTGGTTTCCGTCACGCCGAGCGCGCTCAGCCAGAACGACCGAGTACCCGAGTTCTGCTGTGGCAGAAGCGGGCGGATCGTTACTGAGTTGCCGGTGTTGTCGATGAAGCTCGTTACGGTGCCGAGGTAGATGTTGCGAAGCGTGAACAGGCTCGACGACTGACCGGTAGCCCCGAGAGTGACATCCTTGGGGAAGTCGCTCGAAGCGCTCATGGCGATCGTCACTGCGTCACGAGCGAACGGGACATAGGTCAGCTCGGTGCCGGCTTCGGTGCGAAGAGCAGACGAACGCGCGAACTGCAGGGTTCCCACCGGCAGAACGGTGCCCGCATAGGCGATTCCACGCACTGACGAGCTCAGCGCCCGAACGCCCGCCCCGGATCCAACCGGGCGGTTGAAGGTGGCGCCGTTGACGGTGATCGTCGCCGAACCGGTTGCGTCATACGAACCGATCGCCGAGACAACACTCGCCACTCCACTCACGACGTCCTGAGTAGTGTCTGAGCCGGTGCCGCTAAGAGTCTTCTGCGAAGACGGGTCAGCGTATGCGGGCGCCGCAGCGCCCACAGCGAGCGCCGCAGCTGCGAGAGCTGCGACTACGCCGATGCGTAGCTTGGTGTTCTTTTGCATCTGTTTCCAACCTTTGTTTGGTAACGTGCTCCAGTAATCCAGTCCTGGTGGACTAGCCCCCCATTGGCCTTCGCCGATCAGTGGGGGGTTTTCTTTCGGGTCGGAGCGAAAGCCCGAAAAAAGCTCGTGGGTTATGGGTTAGAGGTAGCCGCGCCCCCTGAGGAGGATGGGCGCGATTATAAAACCAAGCGATCCGATCAACAGAGCGATCGCTAAGCCTGCGTTGAGGGGGCTGCCCGCTGAAGCCAGTGTCCGCTCGGTTGTTGTGGTGTCGGCCCCCGCGGTAACTTTCGGGTTGGTCGTGCTCGCCGTGGGATCGACCAGACCGTCCGCAGCTGAATATGCAGATGGCACCGAGTAGTTGTTGCTATTCGCGTTGCCAGCACCGGAGCTTGCGTCCTCGGGAGTCCAGTTCTGTATCGCCAAGGACGTAGCGGCCGCCTGGTCCTTCATCGTTCCCGTCAGGGGCAGGTAACCGAGCGGCAGTTCACCGATCGCGCTGCCCGAAACTTGCCCCGCCGATGTCACCTGCTGGATCATCTTTGCGATTGTGGCCCGCGCCGTTGCCGTGGACTTTGTCAGGTTGACCCCGGCGTAGGTAATTATCGTGAGCGGATACCCACCCCCTGAAACTTTTGCCGGGTCGATTTGAAGTATCGAATCCAGAGTGGTCGGCGTGAGGGCTTGCAGTGCGACGGCCATCGATGCTGCCGAGCTCTGAACCGGGGACGTCGAGTTCGCTGGCGTCAGGGCGGTGGTTGTCATTCCATATCTCGCGGCCGAGGCCGAGTCTGTCACGGCGATCATGAAGCGGTTTCCTGGTGGTTGGATTCCGGTCGTCACCCAGGCTCCAGCATCACCGGCGTCGTTCAGTTTCTGAGCGTCCCAGATCGTCTTCGAATTTGGATCGCCCCGGAATGCCTGTCTGGCTCCGGCTAGAAAGTCGAGCGCATACGGGGCGAACTGAATCGAATCGAACCTGCTCTTCTCGCCCCCGGTCTTCTGGAGTGGCACAAGGCTGTTATCGTCCTTGGGGAAAATGTCGAGTGGCATGGCACCGATCGCCAAGGGGCTACCGTCGAGCGCAACCTCACCTACCGGCTTTTGAACGGGCGTGGGCATATACGTTCCGGATGCATCTAGCCACCACGGAACTACGGCCTTCGGATCGCCCTTGGGTAGGTAGTAGGGATTGATTGTCATGCCGTCCGGGTCGGGAGCCCCGCTGAGGAAGTGAACCGCGTCACTGTCGGCGATAATCCAGCGCCACACCTGTTTGATGCCGTCGGCCCCAGACGGGCCGGGCAAAACGACAGATGGGTTTTGCTGGTCGAATGCCTGCCAGTTAGTCGGATTTGCTCGCCTGAAGTCAGGATCCGCATTCCAGTAGTTGTACTTTCGCGCGCTGTCCGACAAGTGCGCGACATTCTTGCTCGGATCCGACGTGTTGATCGGTACCGTGAATGTGTAGGACTGCGTAAGAATCTTTGCCATCAGACGGGGGGTGAGAACGAGGTTTTGCTGTCGCCCGCCCGCGAACTCGGCATTGAAGGCCACGACGATGCTGGAGACAGCCACCGGCGCGTACTTCAATGTGGTCTTCCCTAATAGGGTGCGATCGGATTCGTTGTCCAACTCATTGCTGCTGAGCGGATAGCCCGAATAAACCAGAAGGGGCGAGCCGGCCCGCGTTTCAAGAAGTTGGGCGCGGGCGAGTGAATCCGAGTTGGTCGAAAAACTGAATGTGCTTTGCACGTTTTGACAGAGGGATGGTTGCCAGGAACTCATCGCGGAAATCATCATTTGCGAGCCCGAAACCCTGAACTCGGTGCTGCCAACAGGACAGGTGGCCCCCGTCGGAGTGAAATCCAGCGGAACGACGATGCGGTTGTCAAAGTAGTCGCACTTGGGATTGACCGGGCTGCCAGCCTGTACAGAATTGGCGCGTCCGTACGAAAACGATTCACCGTTGAAATCAACGATGTCGCTGCAACCCAAGGGATCAGCAGCACCAGTCTTCCCTCCGAATTTTGTTCCGCGCGGAACGATGACCAACCAGCAGCGAAGATGCTCGGCGCTTCCACACCCGAGCTGAGGCGATTGACTCGAGGACTGGGTTTCAAAATCGAAATAACCACTGCCGTCAGCGCCAACTCGTGCGCTCGCGACCTCGTTCGTCGTAGACGGACCGAAGTAGCTCAAAATGGGATAGTTTGCCTGCCCATTTAGGCTGCCTGGCTTCGGCGGCAGGATGCTCGTCTTCGCCGAAATCAGCTTCCCGTCAACTGTCTTAAACGGGTTGTCATAGCTCGTTGCCGGGCTGGGCGTGTTGTCCTCAGTAGACACTCGGAGGTAGTTGTCCGGATAGACCGATTTATCAAGCGTGCCCGAGTTGCGCCCGCCCCACTGGCAGGTCTGTACGAAATCAGCGGCTTTAGGATCGCCCCAACACTGCATCGCCTGAAGGAAATTTTGGGCATTGTCAGCAACGTTGAAGGCGCTCTTCGTGCCGGCGAATCCTGTAACGCTTATCCGCACCGCTTGGTCGATGATCTGCGTCGTCTGCGACACGGTTATTTGAATGTTCTTCATTTCGTTGTAATGCGGGCTGTTCGCGTTCCGTGGTGCCTGGTAGCCGGCCGCCGACGAGGTATCGCCGAGCCATTTCACGGTGAGGCTCGAAGGCGTATCGACGGCCTTGGAACTCTGCGCCGGGAGAACCGGGCTGACTGCGATCGCCGCGCCAAATGCGAACGCAAGGGCGCCCGAGATCAGCCGTGCTGCGACTGTTCTCTGGCGCCTGCGAGGGTTGTCGTGAGTGTTCAACACGGCCATTACGTTACGAGTCGAGCTTCGGAGGCACGGTACTACCAGCTTTTCTAAAGAGGGCCGGCAGGTGAACTCTTGGGGTTGCCCGCGCCGCCCCAGCTACCGCATCGCTCGGCACTGTCGGGTTTGGCGATCTTCGTTTCTGTGGCCTGGAACCCAGCGCCGCAGCCGAGGTCGCGCGATGTTTTGCGATGATTGGAGGAATGAGCACGGCGGATAGCGCCAGCACGGCGGCGAAGATCATAAGCAAGAGTGTCGAAAGCGGAACGCCTCGTGGGTCCAGGGTGACCGGTGACCCTGCCACGACCGGTTTACCTCCGGCGGTCAGTCCAACGGCCGCCCCGTTCTGGGATTGAGCCCCGCTCGTACTGCTCGATACTCCCACCTTCGAACTCGCTGATGCGGCCGAAGATCCGTTTCCCCCGCTCACGGGGGTCACGGTGTCGGACGCTCCCCCGGTACCAGTCAGGCATTGGTCGAGACCCTGCTTGTCACAGGCTTGCGGCTGGGGGGCCTCGTTCGCGAGTTTGTTCGTCCCGTCCGGGGAAAACGTTGGGTTATTGCAGGAGGCGATCGTCTTATTTATTGGGTCTCCCCCGGGAATTTTCTGCACCTGATCAAGCCCTCCTTGGGCGAGGTTGATCGGAAGTGGAGAATATCCGAGCACATCGGCCTGCTGTTGGCCTTCGCAGAGGAAGTAGGACGCAAAATCCGCGAGCGTCCGTCCCTTATCCTCGGTAAAATTCCCCTCGATCGCGGTCGGAATGATCATGTAGGAGTACGAGGAAAGGGGATAAACCCGTGGGTCCGGGTTGGTGTAGACCCCGTTAAGGTTCGCGGTGAGGTAGTCCTGCGAGTTCGCATCGCTGTTGATGACCGCGGCGAGGAGGGAGACCGCGACGTTCGATGCTGTCGGCTCGTTGTAGTAGCCGGCTGCGTTCAGCAGCTTCACCACCGGGAACCGCGCGTTTAGCGCATAAGACGCTTCCACATACGTAATCGCGCCAACTGAACTGTTTTTGGCTACCGTGCTGGCAACCTGGTTGGATCCTTGTTGAGCAATGAACGCCGATCCGGACACCACCGGATAGTTGGAAGTGATGCCGCAGTTGCTTCGCCCAGCCTTCGCACAGTACGCGTTCCAAATCGCGGGATACATGGCGCGCATCCAGGTGGTCAATTGCGCCGTAGTTCCAGAACCATCCGAGCGCACCACTGGCACGACCGTCAGTGCCGGTAGCGTTAGTTTGGGGTTATCGGCGGCAATCGCCGGATCATTCCACTTCGTGATCACCCCAGTGAAGATCTTGGCGACATTCTCACCAGAAAGTCTCAGGTTGGTCACTCGCTGGCCACCGATCACGAGGTTGTACATAAATGACGTGCCGCCGGCCACGATGGGAACGTAGGCGAATGATCGTGAGGGTCGAGGGTCCGGACTGTCACTATTGGCGAGCGCATAAGGGATCTCGGAGACGCCAAAGTCAGTCGTTCCCTGCGAAAACAGCTGACGGCCGGTGGAGGAGCCCTGATCGCTGTAGGAAATTTTCCACTTGTAGTTGTCAAACACGTTTCGAATCCATTGCTGAATCGCATTCGCCGACCATGTTGAACCGGCACCCTCGATTGATCCGTGCGTCGCGCCAATCGAGGGCAAGCTGTACGCGGGAGTGGCCGTTGGGGCGACGAGAACTGCTGCCAGTGCTGCCGCAAGAAGTAGGGCTCGGGAGAAGCCGCGATGTGAGTGGAGCACGTCGAATCATTCCCTTTCGCGGTCGACCGCAGGTCGTGGTGTGATAGCGGATTCATCGACCGGAGCAGGGCGGCTGGTAGCTCCCTGACTCGTTCCGGCGGTGTCTCCGGGGGCGGCGACCCGCGACGGGGTCTTTGCTCGCACAGCTGAACCGGAAACCCCAAGTTCCTTGGCGCGGAATCGATAATCGTCATCCCGTGACTGACGACCGCGGCTCCGTTGCTGGCGCGCGTTTAGCTGACCTGGACCTCGCCCACCAATTGCCCTCGCCAGAAGGAATAGCACGACAACGAGCACCATCAGCACGGCCGCCGTCCCAAAACCGCGCGCGATGAAGTTGAGCTCCGGAGACTTTACAAACGAGAATGTGGTCAACGGCAGAGAGGTCATAGCTCCGCTGAAGGGGTTAAAATTGAAGAAGGTCGTCGCACCCGCCGTGAGGAGAACAGGCGACGTCTCCCCGATTCCACGTGCCGTTCCGAGGATGACGGCGGTGGTAAGGCCTGACCTCGCCGTGGGCAACGTGACGATCCAGACCGTACGCCACGTTGAAGCACCGAGAGCCCGTGCCGCTTCCTTCAGATTGCCTGGAACGAGCCGAAGAACGACGTCAGCAGACCGAACCACAATGGGCAGCATCATCACGGTTATGGCGCAGGAGGCAGCGAATCCCGAGCGTGTGAGCGAGAACTGCACAATGATCGCATATACGAACAGGCCAGCAACAATTGATGGCAACGCGGTCATTGCTTCGACGACAGTTCTGACGAAACGTGCGTACCGGCTCGGGTACTCGGTCATGAAAACGGCCGTGAGGATGCCCAGCGGGATAGTAAGAAAGAGGGCAATCGTGATCATGATGAGGGTTCCAACGACGGCGTGAAGGATTCCGCCCTTGTCAAGCCCATCGAGCGGGCCGGCGTTGCCCATGTCCTGGGTGAAGAAATTCAGGTGCAGCAGCGGCTCGACGCCTCTACCGACCGTGTAGATCACGACGGAGAAGAGCGCCAGAATGAGAAGAAAAGCGAGGGAGTGAATTACGACGCTCGCAAGTCGGTCGCGCACAGTCGGGCGATTTTCATCGAATGCGGTAAGGATCCCAAACAAAAGAATGAACGCGATGTAGGAAATAACTACAAAGCCGAGCACACCGTCTAACGGGAATGCAAAAAAGTAGAGCCAGAAGGTAAGTCCTAGTGC
>JAYSPT010000060.1:0-6034 GCA_043721995.1 Salinibacterium sp.
CACCGGATCCGCGCTGCAGGCGCTCGGCCCGCGGGTTGCAGCTGTCTTTGGCAATAATCAGGACCTCGTCGAACAGGCCGTCGCGGCATCTGATGAAACCGACGAACCGATCTGGCAGCTGCCACTCGAGCGCCGGTATCGCCCGCAGCTGAACTCTGCATACGCCGATATCTCGAACATGGGCGGGCCGTTCAACGTGGCCATCACCGCAGCGCTGTTCCTCGACGAGTTCGTGGCGGACGTCCCGTGGGCGCATCTCGACATCGCCGGTGTCATGCAGTCAGAACAGGATGACCTGTGGCGCGCGGCTGGTGCGACCGGCTTCGGTGCCCGACTGCTCGTGGACATGCTGGTGAAGTTCCGTCGGGTACTCTAACGTCATGGCCCTGCCTGAATCAGCGGTACGGCTTCTGAATTCCGGGCCTTTCAGGTTCGGATTTGTCACCACGATCGGTGTGGTGCTCGCACTCGTGCTCGCCGCAGCGGTCGGCAATCTGGGCTACCCAATCACCCTGATCTTCTTCGCCCTGTTCGTGAGTCTCGGCCTCTACCCGGTGGTGCTCAAGCTCGAGTCATGGAAGTTCTCGCGAACCCAGGCCGTACTCACGGTGATGGCGGTGTTTCTGGTTCTCATGGTCGCCCTCCTGCTGCTGATTGTTCCCACGGTGGTGCGGCAGGCTGCCGAGTTGGTCAAATATTTGCCCCTCGGCGTCGTCCAAATCGAGCATCAGGACTGGTTTTCGTCGCTCAACGACTTCCTCGGTGGACAGCTCCTGCCGCTCATGGAAACCCTCCAGAAGCAGATTGCAGACCCGGCACTCTGGATTGCAGTTGGGGGTGGGGCTCTCCACGTCACCGCGACGGTGGTCAACGGCGTATTTGGCACGATCTTTGTGATCGCGCTGACCCTCTACTTCGTGGGTGGTCTCGAGTCGATGAAGGGTGCGCTCTACTCGCTCGTACCGGCCAGCCGCCGCGAAGGATTTTCGGAGATCGCCGAGGAGATTTTCCAATCGGTGGGCAAGTACCTCACCGGCATGTTCCTGCTCGCAGTCATCAACGCGACTGTCTCGTCCATACTCCTGACACTCGTGGGAGTGCCATGGGCGGGCATCCTTGCCGCGTTTGCGTTGCCGATCACCTTCATCCCGGTCATCGGTAGTCTCATCAGCGCGAGCGTCATGACCTTCGTGTCACTCTTCACGTCGCCACAGACCGCGCTGATCGTCGGTATCTTCATGTTCGTGTACCTCCAGGTCGAGGCATACGTGCTCACCCCCCGAATCGTCGGCAAGGCCATCCAGATTCCTGGCGCGCTTGTGCTTATCGGCGCGATGGTGGGAGCCACGCTCCTCGGTCTCCTGGGAGCACTCGTCGCGTGTCCCACCTCGGCGGCAATCCTGCTGATCACGAAGAAGGTAATCCGACCCGCGCAGGACGCGCGTTAGCGCCCCCGACGGCGAGCGGGCATGCAGCAGGTAGAAGTCGTCACGCTGGTCTTACTGCTAGCGCACGTGATAGTCGGTGTCTCCTTCACGATCTACATCTCGGCGCGCAGAAAACCGTCGGATGCGGTTGCATGGATTCTCGCGATTGCGTTCATCCCCTTCCTTGGTGCGATCTGGTTCCTGATCGTCGGAGCCGGCCGACTACCGAAAGCACGGCGAGATAAGCAGCTCGAGGTCAATGAGCTCGTGCGTACGCGCACGATTGGGCTTGACCAGGTCAGCCATCGGTCCGAGTGGCCGTCCTGGCTCGCGTCTGCTGTGCAGATGAATGTCACGCTCGGCGCGTTGCCGATGGTTGGTGGAAACTCCGCGACCCTCATCGATGACTACGAGGGGTCCCTGGCGGCGATGGCGGAGGCGATCGATACCGCTACCGAATACGTGAACGTCGAGTTCTACATCCTTGTCAAGGACGAGAGCACCAGAGGCTTTTTTGAGTCGCTCGGCCGAGCCCGTGAGCGCGGGGTGACCGTGCGTGTGCTCTCTGACCACGTGTCGGGTTTCGTGTTCCCTAACCGGCGCGAGACGATTGACTACCTGAAGAAGATTGGCGCGGAGTGGCATGCGATGCTTCCCCTGCGACCCCTGCGTGGCCAATGGCAGCGTCCTGACCTTCGCAATCACCGCAAGCTGGTTGTGGTGGATGGTCGGCTCGGGTTCACCGGATCGCAGAACCTCATCGACTCCTCGTACCTCAAGAAGAAGAACGTCGAACGTGGTCTGCACTGGCACGAGGTGATGGTGAAGCTCCAGGGCCCAGTCGTGCGGGAGCTGGATGCCGTGTTCGTCACTGACTGGTACAGCGAGTGTGGCGAACTTCTGGACTTGGATACGACCCCCGTTGTCCTCGACACCGACCCGTCCCTGCTCGATGCGCAGGTACTGCCGAGCGGTCCGACTTTTGAGAACGACAACAATCTCAAACTCTTCGTCTCCCTGCTGCACAGCGCTCAACGGCGGGTGAGCATCACAAGCCCGTACTTCGTGCCCGATGAAGCGACTCTCCTGGCAATCATCACTGCGGCATCCCGAGGTGTTGATGTGGAATTATTCGTCTCTGCGATCGGCGACCAGTACCTCGTCTACCACGCGCAGCGCTCCTATTACGAGGCACTCTTGCGCGCGGGCGTCGCGATCTACCTGTATCCGGCCCCGACCGTTCTGCACTCGAAGCATTTCTCGATCGATGACGATGTCGCCGTGATCGGATCAAGCAACATGGACATCCGCTCGTTCAGCCTGAACATGGAAATCTCCGTGCTCATCGAAGGAGCCGATTTTGTGCGGCGGATGCGTGTGATCGAAGACGACTACCGCATACGCAGCGAGAGGCTGGATCTCGCGGAATGGCTGAGTCGCCCGGCCCTCCAGAAGGTCAACGACAGCTTGGCCCGACTCACGTCGTCCCTGCAGTAGCAGGCAATATACTGAGCCGTACACAGCACTTGACACCCTCGCCCATCGCAGATCGGACGCTCTCATGCCCCGCATTCTTCGTTCCACACTGTTCGGGGACACAGTTGCTCTGGCCCTGGCGACAAGTGCGTGCGCCACACGAAGCGGCACGCCCTCAGCGGCCCCGTTCAGCTCCCACTCGCCGTCACTCTGGCAACATCAGCCACAGTCGAAGGCGACAGCATGAGGTTGGTCAGTTCGGGCGACTCGACGACCACCGACCTGGTGCGCGCGACGGATCCGAAAGTTGGCCCTCAGGCGCTGCCGATCGGCTACTGGATGGAGTCGACCAAGGCCAATGCCCCGTTCCTCTCGATCTCTGCCGACCGTAAATTCTCGGGCAGTGACGGCTGCAACACCCTCGTCGGATCGTGGACAACCGGGACCGACGCCACCACGTCGTTCGGCCACGTGGCGTCGACGATGATGGCGTGTGAGGGCGTTGATACCTGGCTCACCGGTATCGCATCGGCGACCGTTACCGGCAGCAAGATGACGATCCTGGGCGCCGACGGCTCGACGCTGGGCACACTCTCGGCGCGGTAAGCGCGAGAACTCGGATGCACGTCGACCCCAGCCAGCCGTCGACTCGGCGCGCACGTTTCGTTTCGACTGGCACACTTCCGCGGACAGAGGTCGTCCTCTCACTGCTTGAGGAAGCGCACGAGCTCTATCGCTCGGTCGATGACGGCAGCGTGGCTGACTACATTCCTGCGCTCCTGGAAGTGCCGGCTGACTTGTTCGCCCTCGCGGTGGTGGGGGTGAATGGCTCTGTCTCTTCGGCAGGGGATGTAGGGGTCGAGTTCTCCATCCAAAGCATCTCGAAGCCTTTCGTGTTCGCCTTGGTCTGCGAGGCGATCGGGTACGAGCGAGCGCGAGAGCTAATCGGGGTTAACAGTACCGGGCTCGCTTTCGACTCAGTGATGGCTGTAGAACTGAACCCCGAACGTACAGCTAACCCGATGGTCAACGCTGGGGCGATCGCGACGACGAGCCTCGTACCCGGAGAAACTGCCGAGCAGAAGTGGGAGTTCGTGCGGGCGGGCCTCTCCCGGTTCGCTGGCCGGGAACTGCAACTCGACTCGGAAGTCTATGACTCGGAAGCCCTGGGCAACCAGCGCAACCAGGGGATAGCGCGGCTGTTGCAGAGCTACGACCGAATGTACTTCGATTCGCTCCAAGCAACGGATATTTACACCAAGCAGTGTTCGCTCCTTGTCACCACCATTGACCTCGCGGTGATGGGAGCCACTCTCGCCGATGGGGGGGTTAATCCGATTAGCGGAGAACGAGTTGTCGATCCCGAAGTGTGCCGCAGGGTGCTCGCAGTGCTTGCCACTGCGGGCCTCTACGAGCGCTCCGGCGACTGGCTCTACGACGTCGGGCTACCCGCGAAGAGCGGCGTCAGCGGCGGAATTGTGACGATTGCGCCGGGTAAGGGCGGGCTCGCAACCTTCTCCCCGCGATTGGATGCGGCAGGCAACAGTGTGCGCGGACAGCTGGCCGCGTCTTTTCTCTCCGAAACACTCGGACTAAATCTGTTCGCGTCGGCAGTGAACGAGAGCGTGCCAGACGAGTAATTTATGCGTTGGCAGGTTACAGTCGACCGGCCCCGGATGAAAGCGAGTCACGAATGTCAACTACCCCGCCCACGGCCGATCTGCAGGAAATGATCGGCGAGCGCAGCCGACTCTCCTGGGGAATTCGCGCAGCGGCAGCTCTCATCATCGGGATCATCGTGCTCGTCTGGCCGCAGTCAACGATTAGCGTTCTGGCCGTGCTGCTGGGAATTTACTTCCTGATCCTCGGCCTTCTCCGCATCGTGCAGGGCATCTTCATGAAGGACCTGAACGCGGGCGGCCGAATTGCCAACTTCATCATCGGTGGATTGATCCTCGTCGCGGGACTTGTCGTGATTCGCAATCCATTCGCGACTGCCGTGTTCGTCGTGATAATCGTCGGTGTCTCGTGGATCTTCGAAGGAATTGCGACCCTCGTCAACACCGCCCGTGGCTATGGCGACGGCGTATCCATCGTGGTCGGACTCCTGATCCTGGTCGCGGGGATCATCGTTGTTCTCTTTGCGAGCGGTGCCACGATCGCCTACGCGATCTTCCTGGGCATCACGCTCATCTTCGTCGCGATCCTCGACGTTGTAATGCTCTTCCGCGTCGAAAGTAAGAAGGCCTGACCATGGCGGAGACCGAGGAGTCCTCTGCTCCCGCTGTCTGGGTAAAGCTCGCGGTGTCCATTGCCGCCATGATCGTCGGCCTGTTTCTGGTCTTCGGCTCGGCAACCCCACTCGTGGCTGATGCCGTTTTCGTCGCCGGTATTGCCGTCGTGCTGGCCGTCTACCTCTGGCCTGGGGTGACGGACAACCAGGCGCGCACCATCTCGATCGTGCTTGTCCTGCTCGCGGGCTACGCGGTAATCCGTGGTTTCGGTCTCCTCGACCTGACGGTACTGCGTGAGCTCGGTGGGATCGCGGCGATCGTGAGCGGGGTCATCCTTGCGCTGCCGTTTGTCCGGTCGCGTTTCGCTAAGAGCTAGTGCTGTAACCTAAGCGCATGGAAGCGGTGCTGTGGAGCGTCATCGGGGTTCTCGTGGTGATCGCTGGGATCGGAGCGATTGCCTGTCTGGTCGTGCTGGCGCGCTCGCCCTACAAGTACAAGTAGTGTCCTAGGGCGTGTCTCCTAACACCTTGAGCCAGATCGTGATTGCCCGCAGGACAACTCCTCCACGGTAGGTGACGGCGAGTTTGTCGTACCGGGTCGCGATTGCTCGCCACTGTTTGAACGTCTCGAAACACCGCTCGATCACGTTGCGCCTTTTGTAGGCCTCCTTATCGAACGAGGGAGGCCGACCGCCTTTCGCACCAAGCCGTTTACGGTTGGCGATGTGGTCAGATTTCTCTGGAATCACCGCCTCGATGCCGCGATCTCGAAGCAGCTTCCGGTTCGCTTTTGACGCATACGCTTTGTCGGCCATCGCCCGATCGGGCTTCGTCCGAGGACGGCCCTTGCCGCGGCGTGGCACTCTCAAGCTGCCCATCACTTCGGGAAACATAGGCG
>JAYSPT010000061.1:0-3180 GCA_043721995.1 Salinibacterium sp.
AACCCCAACGTTGTCGCGGCTCTCGCAAAGGAGATCGCCGCGGCATCCGCAGAGGTAGAAATCGCGATTGTCGTTGGTGGTGGCAACTTCTTTCGCGGAGCCGAACTGAGCCAGCGCGGCATGGACCGTGGGCGGGCCGACTACATGGGCATGCTCGGCACCGTGATGAATGCGCTCGCCCTGCAGGATTTTCTCGAGCAGGCGGGTGCGGCAACCCGCGTGCAGTCTGCGATCTCGATGACGCAGGTGGCTGAGCCTTATATTCCGCGAAGGGCCGAGCGTCATCTCGAAAAGGGTCGCGTCGTCATCTTCGGCGCGGGCGTGGGCCTGCCGTACTTCTCAACCGATACCGTCGCTGCGCAGCGTGCCCTCGAAATCAGTGCGGATGTCGTGTTGGTCGCCAAGAATGGGGTGGATGGCGTCTACGACGCCGACCCGCGCAAGAACGAGGGAGCCCTCAAGCTCGACCACGTAACGTACCAGGAGGCGCTCGTGCAGGGCCTCAAAGTTGTCGATTCAACCGCGTTCAGCCTGTGCATGGACAATTCGATGCCCATGGTCGTCTTCGGTATGGAGCCGAGCGGCAACCTCGCTAAGGCGATCCGGGGTGATCGCATCGGCACACTCGTGTCGAATTAGGCCCGCTAAACTGAGCCAGACACAAGGGAGTTGCCGTGATCAGCGACGTTTTGGCAGAGGCCAAAGAGAAGATGCAGAAGGCCCTCGAGATCGCCAAGGACGACTTCGGAACAGTCCGTACCGGCCGCGCGAACCCTGCGCTTTTCCAACGGGTGCTCGTTGACTACTACGGTACCCCGACGCCCCTGGCGCAACTTGCTTCGATGGTCAACCAAGAGGCGCGTACGCTGCTCATCACGCCCTATGACAAAAACGCGCTGAAAGATATCGAGAAGGCAATCGTCGGTGCGCAAAACCTCGGCGCGAGCGTCGGTAACGACGGTACGGTCATCCGGGCGACGCTGCCTGAGCTCAATGAGGAGCGACGCCGCGAGTTCGTCAAGATCGTGCGCGACAAAGCCGAACAGGCGCGCGTGAGCCTTCGCAACATCCGTCGCAAGGCGAAGGATGACCTCGATGCGCTCAAAGAGGTCGGCGAAGACGAGATCGCCCGCGCCGAGAAAGAGCTCGATGCGGCCACGAAGCAGCACGTGGACGCGATCGATGATGCGGTGAAGAAGAAGGAAACCGAGTTGCTCGAGGTCTGATGGCATCCGACTTCGAGAATCAAGTTCGAGCTACCAACGACAAGATAAACGCGCGCAGCGGTCGTCCTCTTCTTCGGGCTATCGGGGTAGGACTAGTCCTGGGCCTGGCTCTTTTGGTCAGTCTCATCTTCGTCAAAGAGCTGTTCATGTTGTTCGCGGCCGCACTTATCGGCTTCACCTCGTGGGAACTCGCGACCGGTCTGAAGCTCGCCGGTCGTGATGTGCCGAGGATTCCCACCGTGATCGCCGGGATTGCTGTGGTTCCGGCCGCGTTCTACTGGCATGCAGCGGGTCACTGGTACGTGACCCTTGCGGGCATGGCCTTCATCGCACTCTGGCGCCTGGTCGAGCTCATCCGTCCGAGCGCACGGTCATCTGTCCGGCGCGTGCTGCTCGATGTGGGCGCTGGCACGTTCATCATGGCCTATGTCGCGTTTCTGGGCAGCTTCACGGTGGTGCTGACCGCCCAGGAAGGTGGTCAGTGGTGGACCCTGGCGATGCTCATCGTGGTCATCTCGGTCGACACCGGCGCGTACGCGACCGGAGTGAGTTTCGGTAAACACCCGATGGCGCCCATGATCAGCCCCAAGAAGACCTGGGAGGGGTTCGCGGGCTCCGTCGCCGCCGCCCTCATCGCCGGGATCCTGTTGTCGGTCTTCATGCTGCACCAGCCCTGGTGGGTCGGTGTGCTTCTTGCGCTCATCGTGGTGCTCACCGCGACAACCGGCGACCTTGCGGAGTCGCTCATCAAGCGTGACATTGGCATCAAGGATTCCAGCACCCTGCTGCCCGGCCACGGCGGATTTCTCGACCGAGTCGATTCGTCGTTGCTGTCCGCGGCCGCAGCATATGCGCTGTTTCTCATTTTCGCGTGACGGCATAGGGCAAGATAGTGGCGATGAGTAACACTTTCCCCCACAGCCGCAGGTCGCGCAAGGGCTATAACGTCGATCAGGTCGAGGACTTCCTCGAAGAAGCTCGTCGTGCGTATGCCGCCGACCGAAATGCCCCCGGCGTTCTCAACGCCGCGAATATCCGCCACACGGCGTTCTCGATGCAGAGGGGCGGCTACTCTACGGGTCACGTGGACGCCGCACTCGAACGCCTGGAAGACGCGTTCGCCTCGCGTGAACGTGAGCGTGCGTTTTCGGAGACCGGGGATGCTGCGTGGTACGCGAAGGCGCGTGGCTCAGCGCAGGCAATCCTCGACCGACTCGCGCGGCCCACAAGCAAGCGGTTCAGCAGGGTGAATCTCTTCACCGTCGGCTATGACCAACGAGATGTGGATACTTTCGCCGCACGCCTCGTCGGCTACTTCCAGCACGGCAAGCCGATGAGCGTCGAACAGGTGCGCACTATCGTCTTTCGCGGCAAGAACGGCGGATACACCGAGTCGCAGGTGGACCTGCTGCTCGACGCGGTAATCGATGTGATGCTGGCTGTTCGCTAGCTCCGCACGCTGAGGAGTTGGCGCCCCCGTGACAGTATTTTTTCTGCAACATCGGACCACTGTCGGCCCGGTAGGCTAAAATTAAGTCACTGTGGGGGTTCGAGTGCGGGAGAGTGTGCTTCGCGCGCAGCTGAAGAGTGCGGGCGGGGACGTTTCCGGGCGCCACGTTCGGTCGCCGCGGTCTTTGCCGATCTTCGCAATGTTCGTCACGTTGGCCTTCATGTTCGCCGCGCTCGCGCCGCCGTACACCGGGTCGCCGGCATTCGCATCAACCATTCCAGCACAGCGGCACGGCACGGCGCAGTCGCTCGCCGTTGCTGGCCGCTACGCCAACAGCGCGCCGCGTGACACCTTCTCCATTTCCGAGCCGGTCGTGATTGCTGCGGCACCAGCCGTGGGCATCCCAGATCCAGGTACTGCACAGGCGATCGCCTACGCGATGCTGAAGGCCGCGGGTGAAGGCGACGACCAGTTCGCGTGCCTCGTCGCGCTCTGGGATCGTGA
>JAYSPT010000062.1:0-8017 GCA_043721995.1 Salinibacterium sp.
CCGGCTCGAGCGGCCGAGGGCCCGCGTTCCTCGCCAGCATCACAGGCAACGGCCTCTTCGTTGCGATCACCGCGATTACGGTGTCCATTCCGCTGTTTCTGCCTCTAACCGTCGGGGTGGTCGCGGGTGACACGATCGCCGGTGAGGCGAACCTGGGAACGTTGCGTTACTTGCTGATTGCCCCTGCGGGACGGCTTCGCCTCCTGTTGGTCAAGTACGCGGGTGCCGCGGCATTCTGCATCGCTGGGACGCTGATCGTGGTCATTGCGGGAGTTGCGATTGGTGCGGCGCTCTTTCCCATTGGACCGGTCGCGCTGCTGTCGGGCGACACCATCGGACTGGGCGACTACGCGGTTCGGTGCCTTCTGCTGGTCGCCTACGTGTCCATGTCCCTGCTCGGCCTCAGCGCAATCGGGCTCTTCGTCTCGACGCTGACGACGGTGCCGGTGGGCGCGATGGCGGCGACGATAGTGCTCTCCGCGGCGTCCCAGATCGCGGATGCGCTCCCCCAGCTCGACTGGATCCACCCCTGGCTGTTCAGTCACTACTGGCTGGGATTCGCCGACCTTCTGCGACAGCCGATCGCCTTCGACTCGTTCGCAAATAACGCACTGCTGCAGCTCGGGTACATCGCGGTCTTTGGCGCCCTCGCCTACGGCCGGTTCGCCACGAAGGACATCCTCAGCTAGCTCGCCGCCAGAAGCGCCCGGGGGTGTGGGGTCGGCGTACCCGGTGCCGTCAACGCCAACAGCGATCACCGGGATACCGAGAGCAGCGACTGCACTGGATCCGCGACTCGTGTCGGACTTCTCGCCGGGCCGAACAGCGCGTTGCTAGCGGGCTGCGCTCCCGTCCACGTAGTCCGCGTCCTGCTGCTTCCACGCGAAGAGTGCGCGAAGCTCCTTGCCGGTCGCCTCAATCGGATGCGCCGCACCTTTTTCGCGCAGCGCAATGAATTCGGGGGCTCCGGCATCCTGATCGGCGATGAACCGCTCGGCGAATGCGCCCGACTGGATGTCTTTGAGCACAGCCCGCATGTTCTCCTTGACCGACGGGTCGATCACGCGCGGGCCCGAGACGTAGTCGCCATACTCGGCGGTATCCGAAACACTCCAGCGCTGCTTGGCGATGCCGCCCTCCCACATCAGGTCGACGATGAGCTTGAGCTCGTGGAGCACCTCGAAGTAGGCGATCTCGGGCTGGTAGCCCGCCTCGATGAGCGTCTCGAAGCCGTACATGACGAGCTGCGAGGTTCCTCCGCAGAGCACCGACTGCTCGCCGAAGAGGTCGGTCTCAGTCTCTTCGGTGAAGGTGGTCTTGATGCCTCCGGCACGCAGTCCGCCGATCCCCTTGGCGTAGCTCCAGGCGAGCTGCCAAGCGCCGCCGGTCGCATCCTGCTCCACTGCAACGATCACGGGAACGCCACGGCCGGCCTCGTATTCGCGCCGCACCGTGTGACCGGGGCCCTTGGGAGCGACCATGATCACGTCGACACCCTCGGGCGCTGCGATGTATCCGAAGCGGATGTTGAAGCCGTGTCCAAACAGGATGGCGTTGCCGGGCTCCAGGTTGTCTTTGATGTCGGCCGCGAAGAGTCCTCGCTGGTGCTGGTCAGGCGCGAGGATAACGACGACGTCCGCCCACTTCGCAGCCTCGGCGGCGGTCAATACCTCGAAGCCGGCCTCGGTTGCCTTCTTCACCGACTTGGAGTCGTGCTTGAGGCCGACCTTGACCTCCACGCCAGAGTCGCGCAGGTTCAGTGCGTGCGCGTGGCCTTGCGATCCGTAGCCGATCACGGCCACCTTCTTGCCCTGGATGATCGACAGGTCAGCGTCTTCATCGTGAAAGACATCGGTCATTTCGTGGTTCTCCTTGTGGTGGGGTTTGTCAGTTCTTGAACATGCGCTCGGTGATGCTCTTCGAGCCACGACCGATCGCGAGCAGCCCGCTCTGGGCGATTTCCTTGATTCCGTAGGGCTCGAGCACCCGCAGCAGTGCTTGGATTTTGCCCGAGTCGCCGGTGGTTTCGATGACGAGGGCGTCGGTTGCGACATCCACCACTCTGGCCCTGAAGAGGTGGACCGCCTCGAGAACCTGCGAACGTGTGGTGTTATCGACCCGCACCTTGATCAGCAGGTGCTCGCGGGTCACCGATTGGGCCGGATCCAGCTCAACGATCTTGATCACGTTGATGAGCTTATTGAGCTGCTTGGTCACTTGCTCGAGCGGGAGCTCCGCGACATCAACCACGACTGTGATCCGCGAGAGGCCCTCGATCTCGCTCTTGCCCACGGCAAGGCTCTCAATGTTGAAGCCGCGGCGCGCAAACAGGCCCGCGACTCGGGTCAGAAGACCCGGCTTGTCCTCGACGAGGAGCGAGAGTACGTGGCTCATTATCGGTCTACTCCTCTTCCCACTCCGGGGCATGATCCCGTGCGTACTGCACGCTCGAGTTGCTCAGGCCTTGCGGCACCATTGGCCACACCATGGCGTCAGCGCTCACGATGAAGTCGATGACCACGGGCCGGTCGTTGGTCGCAAGTGCGAGCTTGATCGCGGCATCCACCTCGTCTTGCTTGCGCACTCGAATGGCGAGGCAGCCGTATGCCTCTCCGAGCTTCACGAAGTCGGGAACCATCACCGTGCCGTGCCCGGTGTGCAGATCGGTGAAAGAGTGGCGACCGTCGTAGAAGAGGGTCTGCCACTGGCGCACCATACCGAGGGAGGAATTGTTGATGATCGCGACCTTGATCGGAATGTTGTTGATCGTGCAGGTGGCCAACTCCTGGTTGGTCATCTGGAAGCAGCCATCACCATCGATCGCCCACACCACGCGATCCGGGTTCGCAACCTTCGCGCCCATGGCCGCGGGCACTCCATAGCCCATCGTGCCCGCGCCCCCCGAGCTCAGCCAGGAGTTGGGGCGCTCGTACTTGATGAACTGGGCGGCCCACATCTGGTGCTGGCCTACGCCCGCCGCATAGACCGCTTCGGGTCCCGTGAGCTCGCCGATGCGCTGGATTACCTGCTGCGGTGAGAGCAGCCCGTCCTCGGGCATCGTGTATCCGAGCGGATACTGGGACCGCAGGCTGTCGAGCCGCTTCCACCACTCGCTGTAGTCGGGCTTGGTCTTCTTTGAGATGTCGATGAAAGCCGCGGTCAAGTCAATGATCACGTCTTTCGCATCACCCACGATCGGGACGTCTGCCGCACGGATCTTGCCGATCTCGGCCGGATCCACGTCGACGTGCACGATCTTCGCGTGTGGGGCGAACTCGCTCGTCTTGCCGGTCACGCGGTCATCGAATCGTGCGCCGAGCGAGATGACCAGGTCGGCTTCCTGCAGCGCGAGCACGGCGGGCACCGACCCGTGCATACCCGGCATTCCAAGGTTCAGCGCGTTTGAGTCCGGGAACGCACCACGCGCCATCAGGGTCGTGACGATTGGCGCACCGACTGCGGCAGCAAGCACGAGAAGTGCCGGTGATGCCTCCGCGCGTACCACTCCACCTCCCACGTAGAACACCGGGCGTTCCGCTTCCGCGAGCATCTGGGCGGCGGCCTGCACCTGTTTGCCGTGCGCTTTCGTCACCGGCCGGTAACCGGGCAGGTCCAGCTTGGGCGGCCAGATAAACGGCGCGCTGTTCTGCTGGCAATCCTTCGTCACATCCACCAGCACCGGGCCGGGTCGCCCGGTCGAGGCGATGTGGTACGCGGCAGCGATGGTCGCGGGGATGTCTTCGGGTCGTGTCACCAGGAACGAGTGCTTCGTGATCGGCATCGTGATACCGACAATGTCGACCTCTTGGAACGCGTCGGTCCCCATCGAGGTCGAGAAAACCTGGCCGGTGATCACCAGGATCGGGACCGAATCCATGTGGGCATCCGCGATCGCAGTCACCAGGTTTGTGGCACCGGGGCCGCTCGTCGCGATTGCGACACCAACCTTGCCCGATGACGACGCGTAACCCTCCGCGGCATGACCGGCGCCCTGTTCGTGGCGCACAAGAATGTGGCGGACCGCAGTGGATGCCATGAGCTCGTCGTAAAACGGGATGATGGCGCCGCCGGGCAGGCCGAAAACATCCTTGATACCGAGCAGTTCGAGCGAGCGCAGGATCGCCCCGGAACCGGTCAGGATCTCGGGCTCGCTGGCGCGCGGCACCGTCGCCTTACTGGTAGACACGGCTGCTGAATCCCTGGACATTGATCTGTTCCTTCATTGATAGGCACTGGTCTTTGGCGGATGGTGCGTGGTGGACTACTTGCCCGTTGACGGGATTAGCCGGTAACGGCGCCCACGGACGCGGAGCCCACGAGCCGCACGTACTTCGCGAGGACGCCACGGGTGTAGCGAGGAGGCAGGGGAGCCCAGCCGTTTCGGCGAGCTTCCAGCTCGGCCGGCTCGACCAGTAGGTCAAGCGAACGAGCTGCGATATCGACCCGTATCAGATCACCATCGCGCACGAATGCGATTGGACCTTCGTCCACCGCTTCGGGAGCTATGTGGCCGATGCACAGTCCGGTTGTACCGCCTGAGAATCGCCCGTCTGTCAAGAGTAATACATCTTTTCCGAGCCCTGCACCCTTGATGGCAGCCGTGATGGCGAGCATCTCCCGCATGCCCGGGCCGCCCTTGGGGCCTTCGTACCGAATCACGACAATATCGCCGGCCCTGATCTCGCCATTAGTGAGCGCATCCATTGCCGCACGCTCACGCTCGAACACGCGAGCAGGGCCCTGGAACGATGCGCGATCGAATCCAGCGGTCTTCACCACCGCCCCCTCGGGAGCGAGCGAGCCGCGCAGGATGGTGATTCCGCCAGTCGGGTGGATCGGGTTGTCGAGCGTGCGCAGCACCTCGCCATCCAGCGGTGCAGGATTCAGCTCAGCGAGGTTCTCGGCCATCGTCTTGCCGGTAACCGTCATCACGTCGCCGTGCATGAGTCCGGCATCCAGAAGCGCCTTCATCAGCACGGGCAGACCGCCGCGACGATCGACGTCGTTCATGACGTACCTGCCGAACGGCTTCAGGTCGCCCAGATGCGGCACCTTCGCTCCGATGCGATTGAAGTCGTCCAGACTCAGCTCCACGTCGGCCTCATGGGCGATGGCGAGCAGGTGCAGCACCACGTTCGTGGAGCCACCAAGAGCCATTGCAATGGCGATGCCATTCTCAAAGGCCTCCTTCGTCAGGATGTCCCGTGCCGTATGTCCGCGCTCGAGCATGCCCACGACCGCCTCACCAGAGCGGTGAGCATAGTAACCTCGTCGACCATCAGCGGATGCGGGGCTTGCCGACCCCGGAAGGCTCATGCCCAGCGCCTCCGCAACACTCGCCATCGTGTTGGCGGTGTACATGCCGCCGCAGGCGCCCTCTCCCGGCGCGAAAGCGCACTCGATGCGCCTAGCGTCTTCGAGGCTCATCTTTCCCGCACGTACGGCACCAACCGCCTCGAAGGAGTCGATGATGGTGATGTCTTTCTCCGTACCGTCGCTGAGCCGTACCCAGCCTGGCGCGATCGATCCTGCGTAGAGGAATACAGATGCCAGGTCGAGACGGGCAGCTGCCATCAGCATCCCGGGAATCGACTTGTCACAACCGGCGAGAAGCACCGAGCCATCCAGCCGTTCCGCCTGCATGACAACCTCGACGGAGTCTGCGATGACCTCGCGACTCACGAGAGAGAAATGCATGCCCTCATGGCCCATGGAGATTCCGTCGCTCACCGAGATCGTGCCGAACTGCAGGGGGTACCCGCCGCCGCGGTGCACACCCTCCTTCGCGGCTTGCGCGAGACGATCGAGACTGAGGTTGCAGGGCGTGATCTCGTTCCACGAGCTCGCGATACCGATCTGGGGCTTGACCCAGTCCTCATCCCCCATCCCTACAGCGCGCAACATTCCGCGGGAGGTAGTGGCCTCGAGTCCATCCGTGACCGTTCGAGAGCGGGGCTTGATATCGTGCGTTTCAGGCATGTTAAGAGTGTAGAAGCAGTTCGTGGGGCTACTTACTGCTCGTGTACGTCGCCCTCACGGAGGTCAGCAAGAAGCGCGATCGTACGCGCGACCTGCGTCGGTCCCGGCACCCGGAAGTTCGCGAGCGTCGCGCCTTCACCGCTCTTAACGCCGACGTCGTCCGGATTGAGTGCAGCGAAGGCGTCCTCATCAGTCACATCGTCGCCCGCGTAGAAGACGGCATCCGCGCCGGTATACAGCCGTAGATGCTCGAGCGCTTCGCCCTTGGTGGTCGAACGTACCGAGAACTCCAGTACGTCTTTCCCTTCGCGGATGGTCAGCTCAGCCACCTCCGCGATGGCCTCGCTGCGCGCCACGAGGTGTGCGACCCGGCTGTTCTCCTCGGTCGCGAGACGGGTGTGGAGCGCGAACCCCGCCGGCTTCGGCTCGAGCCAGACCTGGTCGACCGAGTCGGCGACCTCCCCCAATACGCTGTTGAGCAGGTCCACCTGACGCAGTTCTGCGGTGTCCAGCGAGACCTGCGACGCGGGAGAGTCGAGTCGGATCTCGATCCCGTGTGAGCCGACCAACAAAACGCTGTCGGGCAGGTCCGCCACACGAACGAGGCTCGCCAGCGATCGGCCCGAGATCAGCGCAACCCGGGTATTGGGCATCCTCACCAAACGCAGAACTGCCTCCCGGGACTCGGGCAGGGCGCGCGCCATCTCGGGATCATCGACCTCAGGCGCGAGGGTGCCGTCGAAGTCGAGCGCAATCAGCAGGTGACGCGCTCGCGCGAGCTCGCGAAGCGCGCCGACGAGAGGCTCAGGAAGGCGCGAGAAGTTGGGCGGTGTATCGACGTCGACCATGTTTTAGGTTGCCACGCTTAATTCGCCCACCGGCGATCGACGGTCCACTCGAGTTCCTCCGGAAGTGTCATTGGCGCGATGCGGTCGTACCGGCTCACTCGCGCCTGCTCGAGCGTGTGCAGGAAATTGCTGGACCACCGTGCAACATCGTTCTCGAGCACACGCTTGCGCAGTGCTTTCATCCGCTGCATCCGTTCGCGCTGGGGCATGGCGATGGCCTGCAGAATCGTATCCTTCAGGCCATCGATATCGTGCGGATTGATCAGAAGCGCTTTCTTCAGCTCGTCAGATGCACCAGTGAACTCGCTCAGCACAAGCACACCGTCCTCATCGAAGCGTGAGGCGACATACTCCTTCGCCACGAGGTTCATTCCATCCCGAAGCGCAGTTACGAGCAGAATATCGGAGGCGAGATACAGCGCCACCATTTCGTCTCGCGGGTACCCCTGATGGTGGTAGCTGATTGCGGTATGGCTCATCGTGTCGAAGTCGCCGTTGATGCGGCCGACGGTCAGTTCGATTTCATCCCGTAGCTGCGAGTAGGCGGCGACACGCTCACGGCTTGGACTGGCAACCTGCACCAGCGTGACGTCTTCAACGCTGATTCGGCCTTCTGCGAGCAGTTCGCCGTAGGCCTTCAGTCGGTGACCGATGCCCTTCGTGTAGTCGAGGCGGTCGACTCCGAGCATCACAGTGCGCGGGTTTCCGAGCCCGGCACGGATTTCTTTTGCTCTTTGCTGGATGCGGGGTTCGCGCGCAAGCGCCTCGAAACTTGCGGCATCGATGGAGATTGGAAACGCCCGGACCACGACCCGCCTGACTGGTTGCCCGGTCTCTGCGACCTCGATTGCGTTATTTCGACTGGAGAAGCTACTGAGGCGACGCACTGCTGTGAGGAAGTTGGCCGAATCTGACACTCGCTGAAAGCCGATCACGTCAGCACCGAGCAGCCCGTGCACGACCTCGCTGCGCCACGGCAACTGCGAGTAGAGACCAAAGGGCGGAAATGGAATGTGGTTGAAGAATCCGATCGTGAGGTCTGGTCGGGATTCTCGCAGCATCTGCGGCACGAGTTGGAGTTGGTAATCCTGCACCCACACGACCGCGCCCTCGGCGGACACTGCGGCAGCCGCATCCGCGAACCGCTGGTTGACCATGACGTAGCTCTCCCACCAATCACGGTGGTAGGT
>JAYSPT010000063.1:0-12538 GCA_043721995.1 Salinibacterium sp.
TGATGCAAACTGTGGCCTCCGATTTCGTTACAAAACCCAAACTTCTTCACGCTAAAGACTGGACAGGCATGGCAACCGATTACGACGCACCTCGCAAGACCGACGACGATTCTGACTCGATCGAGGCTTTGAAAGAGCGCGTCCCGGACAAGATGTCTGGTTCAGTCGACGTCGATGACGCCGACAACCCCGGCAGTTTCGAACTGGCGGGTGCCGACCTCTCCGACCTCGACCTCGATGTCGTTGTCCTTCCGCCGCAGGCCGACGAATTCACGTGCGTGAACTGCTTCCTAGTGAAGCATCGCTCGCAGATCGATCACGAGACCAAGCTGGGCTCAGTCTGCATGGAGTGCGCCGCCTAGTTCACGGCTACCTAGCGTTCTGCGGGTTTGTTATCCGGGCGAGCGCGGGTTGACTCGATCGCGGCAATCAGTTGCTCTGGTCGGCGCGTCGACACAATCCAATACGGGGTCGGGTCTTTCACATCGAGCACTTCCACGCGAACCACCGGATCGACCCAGCCCCGGATGAGGAGCCAGGCTCTCGCGTCGAGCCCCGGACCGCGCTGCCGGGTCGCCTCAATGCCCCTGAAGCCGGTGAGGGTTCCGACGAGCGATAGCGGGATTCTCGCTTTGCCCGCCACGAATTCAGTGCCGTTAACGGTGACCGCCGGAGAAGCGAGGAGCAGGGAGACGACGCATCCCGCGTAGAGAACTATCGCGATGATGATTCCCGCAGTCTCATTGATCGGCAGGAATACGAGCAAGCTTGCCGGAATGACCAGCGCGGTGCTGATAAAAAGCCAGGGTGCCGGCCACAGCCGTTCGCGGTAAATCACAGATCCATTGTCGCTCCTGATTGCGCCTCTCTCTCGTTCAGCGTTCTGCACTACCCTCGTCACGTGGCCGATAACGTCGATGTACTGATTGCCTCGGGGGAAATCCCGCGGTACGCGCAGCCGGGGGATGCCGGTGCAGACCTCTCCGCTGCCGAAGCTATCGAACTCGGCCCGGGCCAGCGCGCAACGGTCGGTACCGGCATGTCGATCGCGCTACCCGACGGTTACGTGGCATTCGTCGTGCCGCGAAGCGGCCTCGCCTCGCGCAATGGCATCACGATTGTGAATTCGCCGGGAACTGTGGATGCTGGCTATCGTGGTGAAATACGAATCACCCTGCTCAACACCGACACGGAACATCCATTCACGATCTCGGTGGGGGACCGGATCGCCCAGCTCATCGTCATGCCGGTGTCTCGAGCGCGATTCGTACCGGTCGCCAAACTGCCCGGCAGCCACCGAGGCGAATCGGGCTTCGGCTCGACCGGACTTTCTTCCGCACAACCACATTCGATGACAACACAGCCAGGAGCTAATCCGTGAGCGATGCCGCAAACGGCCAGGAATCGGGCCAGCCCGAACTCGAATCTGCGCCAGCAGAAGACCCGAAGTCCGCTCCGGATGACCGCGCGAGCGCAGGACCGCTCGACGCGAGCGAAGCGAATGCGGTACGGCCATACGTTGACCTGGGCGGAGTGAAGATTCTCCCGAGGCCGGACTTGCAGCTTCGGCTTGAAGTCGAGGAGGGAAGCAATCGCGTTGTGGCTGTGGGACTGGATTACGCGGGGTCGACGTTGCAGGTTCAGCCATTCGCGGCTCCACGAAGCAGCGGACTCTGGCATGAGATCCGATCGCAGATCGTCGAGCAGATAAATAAGCAGGGCGGCAAGACGAACGTGGTGATGGGCGTGTTTGGCCCCGAGATCTACGCCGAAATTCCCGTGGCAGCGGGCGCCCCGGGCGAGTCGCGAGTCGCACGGTTTATCGGAGTTGACGGACCCCGCTGGTTCCTTCGCGGGGTAATCGCGGGTGCGGGCACAGTGCCCGGAGAGGCCGCGACACAGATCGAAGATTTGTACCGCTCGATCGTCGTCGTACGCGGGAGCACCCCGATGCCGCCGCGCGATCTCATTCCCTTGCAGATGCCTGCCGGGCAGAATGCCGAGGGAGCGGGCACGTGAGCACGCACGACTCCCATGGGCCAGCGCCGGTTGAACCCATCGATGACGGCAGCGCCGCGGGGCCCGCGGATGACCCGTCGCTGACCGACACCTTTGCCGCCGCCGCTCGCAGGGCGGGACTGGGGGCCGTGACACCGGGAGAGACCCCGAGTTCAGGTGCCCTGCTGACGGCCATGGGTGGCATTCGCGGCCTTGTCGAGTCAATTGTTCCCGGACTTGCCTTCGTGGTCGTGTTCACCATCACCGGAAAATTGCTTCCGTCGGTTCTCATACCTCTGGCGATCGCGGTGATCTTCGTCATCTCGCGAGTTGTGGCCAGGCAGCGATACACCTCTGCGCTGGCAGGAGTACTCGGTATCGCCCTGTCGGCCGGCCTCTCGCTCATCACCGGCCGTACACAGGACAACTTCGTGCTCGGCTTCCTGATCAACGCGACGTTCGTCCTGGGCCTTCTCATCAGCCTCGCGGTGCGTTGGCCGCTCATCGGCGTTATCGCTTCCCTGATCACCAGCGAGGGTTCCGCATGGCGGCTCAACAAGGCGAAGTTCAGGGTCGCGGTCGTCTCGACGGCACTGTGGACCGGATTGTTCGCGCTGCGGCTCGCCGTCGAATTGCCCCTCTACTTCGCCGGTGCCACGCAGGCCCTCGGTGCCCTCAAGCTCCTGCTCGGTGTTCCTCTGTACGCCGGGATGCTCTGGGTCACCTGGCTGCTCGTGAGAACGGCCTATGCGCGGCCTGAGCCGGAGTGAGGTTGCCGAGCGTATCGCGCTCGGGCAGGCCAATACAGCGTCTCGTACAACGTCGAGGCCGTTCTGGCTAATCATCAGGGACAACGTCTTTACCCTCTTCAACGCGATCCTCACCGCATGCTTCATCGCAATTCTTATCCTCGGTGACCTGCGCGACGGCCTGTTTTACGGCATTGTCGTCGTCAATGCCGCGATAGGCATCGTGCAGGAAGTGCGCGCGAAGGTCGCACTTGATCGGCTTGCCCTACTCGCGGCTCCCGTCGTGGCCGTGCGGCGCGACGATGAGACGGTCATTATTTCCCCAGCGGAAGTAGTGCTCGGTGACACTGTTGTGCTGCGTGCAGGCGACCAATTGGTAGCGGATGCGACCGTTCTGGATTCGCTCGACCTGAGTATCAACGAATCTCTCCTGACGGGCGAATCGGAGCCGATTGCCAAGATTGCCGGCGACGCGGTGCTCTCCGGGGCGCTCGTCGCGACCGGCTCCGGCCACGCCCGGGTGACCGCCGTTGGGGACTCTTCGTACGCGTCGAAACTGACAGCGGAGATCAAAAGGCACTCGCTGGCACATTCGGAATTGCGCGCGGCGACGAATCGCATCCTCGTCTTCATATCCTGGGTCATCGGCCCGATCGTCGTCGTGGTCATCGGCAGCCGGATCATCGCGCACGGTTTTGGCCTGTTCAGGAACGGTGGATGGCGTGGCCCCCTGCTCGATGTTGTCGCGAGCATCGTTGGGGTCATTCCAGAGGGTTTGGTGTTGCTCATCAGCCTTGCATTCGGGGTTGCCGCGATCCGGCTTGCGCAGCAGAGGGTTCTGATCCAGGAACTTGCAGCGGTCGAGGTGCTTGCCCGTGTCGACGTGCTGTGCCTCGATAAGACCGGCACGCTCACCAGTGGGGACGTCGCGTTCGTGCGGGCTGTTCCGCTCGGGGCGGCGATCAACGCGGATGCCGCAGCGGCACTGTCCCTGTTCGCGCGAGTCGACGGGGCGAACGCCACCGCGCAGGCACTCGCTGCGCCTTACCCCGAGCGCGACGCCGCGATGCTCTCCGCACTGCCGTTCGCGAGCAAGCGGGCGTTCGGTGCGGCAACGATCGAGTTTGGCGGTGTCACGACAACATGGCTGCTTGGGGCTCCGGAACGGCTGTTCGGCTCGCATCCCGACTCCGCAGTGTTGGCAGCCGGGCATGCGGCGCAAGGGTTTCGCACGCTCGCACTCGTCCGTGCCAGCACGGCCTTGTCGGAAGACGCGCTGGAACTCGACCCAAGCACCCTCTCCCTCGAGCCGATTGCGATGCTGCTCTTCGGCGAGACCCTGAGACCGGATGCCGCGAAGACGCTTGCGTACTTCGCCGAGCAGTCGGTTCGGTGCATCATCATCTCGGGGGACAACCCGAGCACAGTCGCCGCGTTGGCGAGCGGCCTCGGCGTCGGCGATACCTCGGTGGATGCCCGTGAACTCACTGACGACGCGTCGATCCGGGCCGCTCTTGCATCCTCGAGCATCTTCGGTCGGGTCACGCCCGACCAGAAGCGCACGATCGTGCGCATCCTGAAGGAAGACGGCCACACGGTCGCGATGACAGGCGATGGCGTCAACGATGCGATGGCGATCAAGGATGCCGACCTCGGCATCGCAATGGGTGCTGGCACGTCCGCATCACGGGCCGTTGCCCGTCTCGTGCTGCTCGACAACGAGTTCGGGCACCTTCCCGACGTGCTCGCCTACGGACGAAGGGTGATCGCCAATGTCGAGCGCGTCGCGAACTTGTTCCTGGCCAAAACGGCATACGGGCTGATCTTCGCGGTGCTTTTCGCGCTACTTCTCTGGCAGTTCCCCTTCCTGCCGAGACAGCTCACTCTGGTCTCCACCCTGACAATCGGCATTCCGTCGTTCATCCTCGCGCTGGCTCCCAACCGACGCATCTACCAGCCCGGCATCCTTCCGCGGGTCTTGAAGTTCGCGGCACGCGCGGGGGTGATCACGGCGATTGTTGCATTCACGGCCCATGCCATCCTTCGTCAGTTAGTCAGCCTGCCCGAGGCGCGCGCCATCACTACTGTTGCACTCTGGATCGTCGCGTTCTGGATTCTGTGCGTGCTTGCCAGGCCGATGCAACCGTGGCGCGTGGGGCTGCTGGGCGCCATGCTGGCGTTGTTCGTGAGCGCGGTGACGGTGCCATTCGCCCAGGATTTCTTCGCGATGCACCTGGTTCCCGGTCTTCCCCTGTGGCTCGGGATTATCGCTGGCGCACTGGGTTCTGCTGGTATCGAGGCCCTCTACCGTGTCGCGAAAATTCGCGACTGGATCTTCGATCGCCAGTGAGCGTCTCGAGTGACACGCGCGCCGAACGGCCTATCCATGGGGTGTAAAGTATCTTGATATCAAGATACTTTTGGCCGGGTCCGGACGGCATCGTCGCGTCTGAACGGTCTTAGGCTTATCTTGCTGGCGGCATGTGCGCCTACCAGCAAGCATGAACGCAGGTCACCAAAGGAGACGCCAGTGTCAGCAGTAAACAGCTTCGGCTCGAAGAGCGTTCTGACGGTCGGTGGCACTGACTACGAGGTGTTCAGGGTTGACTCGGTGCCCGGGCACGAAAAGCTGCCGTTCAGCCTCAAAGTGCTGCTGGAGGATCTGCTACGAACCGAGGACGGCAAGAACGTCACACGTTCTCAAATACTTTCGCTCGGCTCGTGGGTGCCGACTGCTGAGCCCGATACAGAGATCCAGTTCAGTCCGGCCCGCGTCATCATGCAGGATTTCACGGGCGTGCCGTGCATCGTCGACCTCGCGACGATGCGCGAGGCAATGAGCGCTCTGGGTGGTGACGCGAACAAGATCAACCCCTTGGCGCCCGCCGAACTTGTGATTGACCACTCGGTCATCGCAGACCTCTTCGGTACCGAAGACGCCCTCGAGCGCAATGTCGAGTTGGAGTACGAGCGCAACGGCGAGCGCTACCAGTTCCTGCGCTGGGGGCAGACGGCGTTCGATGACTTTAAGGTCGTGCCACCGGGCACCGGCATCGTGCATCAGGTCAACATCGAGTACCTCGCGCGGGTCACATTCACCCGCACCGTGGACGGCGTGCTCCGCGCATATCCAGACACGTGCGTTGGCACTGACTCGCACACCACAATGGTCAACGGTCTGGGCGTTCTCGGCTGGGGCGTCGGTGGCATTGAGGCAGAGGCCGCGATGCTCGGCCAGCCCGTCTCGATGCTCATTCCCAAGGTCGTGGGTTTTAAACTGAGCGGATCGATTCCCCCCGGAGTCACAGCAACAGACGTTGTGCTCACCATTACCCAGATGCTTCGAAAGCACGGCGTGGTCGGCAAGTTCGTCGAATTCTACGGTCCGGGTGTCGCATCGGTTCCGCTGGCCAACCGCGCCACGATCGGCAACATGAGTCCCGAGTTTGGCTCGACTGCGGCGATGTTTCCCATCGATGACGTCACGCTCGACTACCTCCGACTCACCGGCCGTGATGTGCAGCAGGTCGCGCTGGTCGAGGCATATTCGAAGCTCCAGAAACTGTGGCACGACCCGGACATGGAGCCGGTCTTCAGCGAGTACCTCGATCTGGATCTGGGGACAGTTGTTCCATCCATCGCAGGCCCCAAGCGACCTCAGGATCGCGTCGAGCTGAGCAGAGCGAAGGCCCAGTTCGACCTCGACCTCGCCGACTACGCGACCCAGGATCTCTCACGGGTGGATGCTGCGATCGAGGGCAGCTTTCCGGCCTCTGACCCCATCGGATTCACCGCACAGGATGAGGACACCGCGCACGAGGTATCGCACGCCCACGTGAGCCACGCACCGGTCAGCGTGTCCAGGCCGGTGCACGTAAACCTTGAAGATGGCACGGAGTACACGCTCGACCATGGCGCCGTCGCCGTCGCCGCCATCACCTCTTGCACGAACACGTCCAACCCCAGCGTGATGCTTGCGGCTGGCCTTCTGGCCCGCAATGCGGTGAAGAAGGGCCTGACATCAAAACCGTGGGTTAAGACCACACTGGCTCCTGGCTCGAAGGTAGTGACCGACTACTACGAAAAGGCGGGCCTCACAGCCGACCTGGAGGCACTCGGTTTCTACACGGTCGGTTACGGATGCACCGTGTGCATTGGAAACACAGGCCCCCTCATCGACGAGGTGACGGCGGCAATCAATGAAAACGATCTCGCGGTCACCGCGGTACTTTCGGGCAACCGCAACTTCGAGGGGCGTATCAGCCCCGACGTGAAGATGAACTACCTCGCCAGCCCGCCGCTGGTGATCGCCTACGCCCTGGCGGGTTCGATGAACTTTGACTTCGAGAAAGATTCGTTGGGTACTGGTAGCGACGGCCGGGAGGTCTACCTGAGGGACATCTGGCCCGACACGGCCGAAGTGCAGCGCACCATCGACTCATCGATCGACACCGAGATGTTCACGAAGGAGTACAGCACAGTCTTCGACGGGGACGAGCGCTGGCGTGCGCTGCCCACACCCGATAGCGAGGTGTTCCAGTGGGATGCCAAGTCAACCTACGTGCGCAAGCCTCCGTATTTCGACGGCATGACAATCGAGACGACGCCCGTCGCATCCATAACCGGTGCGCGTGTGCTCGCCAAGCTGGGTGACTCGGTCACGACCGACCACATCAGCCCCGCTGGTTCGATCAAAGCGGACAGCCCCGCGGGCCGGTATCTCCAAGAGCACGGTGTCGAGCGTGGCGACTTCAACTCGTACGGCTCGCGCCGTGGCAACCACGAAGTGATGATTCGCGGAACGTTCGCAAACATCCGCCTCAGGAATCAATTGCTTGCGCAGTTCAATTCAGGCAACGGCGTGGAGGGCGGCTATACCCGCGACTTCACTCAGGCGGATGCCCCCCAGGCCTTCATCTACGACGCCGCCCAGAATTACGCGGCGGCGGGAACTCCGCTCGTGATCCTTGGCGGCAAGGAGTACGGCTCTGGGTCATCCCGCGACTGGGCGGCCAAAGGAACGTCGCTTTTGGGCGTGAAGGCAGTCATCGCTGAGAGCTTCGAACGTATTCACCGCTCGAACCTCATCGGAATGGGTGTGCTGCCGCTGCAATTTCCCGGTGGGCAGACTGCGGCAACTCTCGGTCTGGACGGCACCGAGATCGTCGATGTCTCCGGTGTTGAAGAGCTCAATGCAGGCCGCACGCCCAAGACACTGCACGTCACCGCGACGCCGTCGGCGAACTCGCCCGAAGGCAAACAGCCGATCGAGTTTGATGCGGTCCTGCGAATTGACACACCCGGTGAGGCCGACTATTACCGCAACGGTGGCATCCTGCAGTTTGTGCTTCGCTCGCTCGTATAACTCTTGGTTGCGGTGCCACCGAGATAGCCAGAGTCGCGCGACGTACGTGCATAGGATGGTCAAGTGAGTCTGCTCGAGAACATCCATACCCCCCGTGATCTGGATTCACTCTCCCCAGGCCAGCTTGTGGAACTTGCCGCAGAAATTCGCGAGTTCCTCGTGCAGGAGGTTTCCAAAACAGGGGGGCACCTCGGTCCGAACCTCGGCGTAGTCGAGCTCACGATCGCAATGCACCGGGTGTTCGACTCCCCGAATGACGCAATGGTCTTCGACACGGGCCACCAGAGTTACGTGCATAAACTGCTTACCGGTCGTCAGGATTTCAGCAAACTGCGGCAGGAGGGCGGTCTTGCCGGTTACCCGCAGCGCTCAGAGTCCGTGCACGACATCGTCGAAAGCTCACACGCGTCCAGCTCGCTGTCCTGGGCCGACGGGATCTCACGCGCGTTCACGATGACGGGGCAGTCCGAGCGACATGTGGTGGCAGTGGTTGGGGACGGTGCGCTCACCGGGGGCATGACCTGGGAAGCCCTGAACAACATCAGCGACGACAACTCGCGCAACCTCGTCATCATTGTGAACGACAACGGGCGATCGTACGCGCCGACGATCGGCGGCATGGCGCACTTTCTTAACGGCGTTCGCACGCGGCGGTCCTACCGCAACCTCTACTCCACGAGCAGGAAAGTATTCGGTAAGTTTGGCGCGCCGGGGCGGGCGCTCTACCGCGGTATCCGGGGTGGTACGCACGGGTTCCTCGCCCGCTTCGCCAACAACGAGGCGCTGTATTCCAACCTCGACATCAAGTACCTCGGCCCGATTCCAGGGCATGACATTCGCGCGCTCATCGAGGCCCTTGAGCAGGCGAAGAACTACGGCGCGCCGGTCATTGTGCACGCCATCACAGAGAAGGGCCGGGGCTACGAGCCGGCACTGCTCGACACGGCGGATCAATTCCACGCGGTCGGCCAGATCGACCCCGAGACGGGCGAACCGGTCGAGGTCGCGAGTAACCCGTCGTGGACGTCCGTGTTCGCGGACGAGATCGTCCACTTGGCCGACGCGAACCCTCGGCTCGTGGGCATCACGGCAGCGATGCTGCGACCGACGGGTCTCTACAAGTTCGCGCAGAAGTACCCCGGTCGCGTCTTCGATGTCGGCATCGCAGAGCAGCACGCCGCAACATCCGCGGCAGGTCTCGCGTTCGGTGGCATGCATCCGGTTGTCGCGCTCTACGCGACATTCATCAACCGCGCGTTCGACCAGGTTCTGATGGATGTCGCGCTGCACAAGGCTGGTGTGACTTTCGTGCTCGACCGCGCTGGGGTAACCGGCCCGGACGGCCCGAGCCACCACGGTATGTGGGACCTCGCCATCCTGCAGGTCGTGCCGAACATCCGTATTTCCGCCCCCCGTGATGCGCCCCGTCTCCGCGAGGAGCTTGGCGAGGCCGTAGCCGTTGAAGACGGGCCGAGCGTCGTGCGTTTCTCGAAGGGGGCCGTCGACGTGCAGTATGACGCGGTGCGCCGCACCGATGACGGCGTGGATGTTCTGCGCGACGCACCTCACAAAGACGTGCTCATTGTCACCGTCGGACCGATGGCCGGTATTGGGCTCGACGTGGCAGAACGACTCGCTGCCCAGGGTATCGGTGCGACTGTAGTTGACCCGCGCTGGGTTGTCCCAGTGCCCCGCAGCATCATGGACCTCGCAGCGGAGCACCGTCTTGTGGTCACGATCGAAGATGGCGTGCGTGTGGGCGGCATCGGCACGCGAATCCGGCAGGACTTGCGTGCGGCGAACGTTGATACGGCGGTCAACGAGCTCGGGCTTCCTGACCAGTTCCTCGGGCATGGCAGCAGGCAGCACATTTTTGAGCAGATCGGGCTCACCCCGCAGGCAATCGCGCGAGACGTCGTCGCCCAGGTGCTGGGCAGCAAGATCCCGATCGCACGCCCGCTTCCTGTCGAGGACCAACGGGTCAATGGTCCCGTCCCGAGCGAGCACTGACTCGTGCCTGCCTAACCGGTAGCGAAGGCCCTTCGCGGCGGCTCTTCGCGGCGGCTCTTTTCGCGGCGGCTCTTTTCGCGGTGGCTCGCGGGCGGCCTGCGGGCGGTCGGCGAGTTCTCGCCCCTTCCGAAAACGCAGGAGACTCTGGCGTTGCATGCCCGTTTCGAGACGCTGGAGTACGGTCGGCACCGCATCTCCTGCGTTTTCAGCCCTCCACAGTAGGCATCCTGACGGGTATTCCACCGCGTGGTGACGCGCGACCACCGGGAGGCGCGCGACCGGCATCGTTGGCGGATGCTGCCCCTCGCACAGGTAATACGAGCCGCAGGGTACTTCCTGCGCAGGCGTGACCTTCTGGCGCTGGGGTACACCGACAAGCAGATCTCGACAGCACTCGCGTCGCGCACGATCTTCCGCGTGCGCCAGGGCTGGTTCTCGGTTCGAGATGCACCACCGGCTGGCGTATTGGCAGTCCGGGTCGGTGGGCGCCTGACCGGACTTTCGGCACTCGAGTCGATGGGGCTTCCCGTACCGAGGCCGCCGAGAATTCACGTTGCGGTGCCGCCAACGGCATCCCGCCTTCGAGCGCCCGACAATCGCCGGTTGAAGCTGAGCGTGTCCAGTGGGGTGACGGTTCACTGGGATGACACGGGCGAGGGAGGAAATTCCTGGTGCGTCTCTGCCGCAGACTCCCTGCTCGCAGTGTTGCGCGTGGCGCCGCGTGATGTCGCGCTCGCCTGCTGTGGACTTGCCCTGCAACGGAAGCTGATTTCCGAGCGACAGCTCGAAGTATTGTTCGCGCATGCGCCCAGGCGTGTTCAGGACTGGCAGGTGCTGGTGAGTGCACTCGATGAAGCGCATGGCGAGACATACTTCCGCCTTCTACTCATCAATTCCCAAATTCCCTGTACGCAGCAGGTTTACATCAATGGCGTCGGCCGGTTCGACTTCCGGCTAACGGCACACCTATTCGTAGAGATCGATGGTGCCCAACACGATCCGTCCTGGAGAGGTGGGAGCCCGAGTTCCTGGGCCGACGGACTCGATCGCGATGCAGCCGTGGCAGCGCAGGGAATACGTGTGCTGCATTTCGGATATCGGCAGCTTTACGTCGATCAACCGGCCATCCTCGCAGCAATCGAACGCGCTCTCGCTGACGATGCGGGTCTCGCGGCGTGGCGGCATAGGCATCCATTGCGCCCCGGTACCTGATCTGGAGCACCCAAAGGTGCGCGTTCGGTGTTGGCGGTCTTACCCGCTGAAAACGCAGGAGATTTCTCGATGTTGGGGTCGGGATGCTGCATCCTGACCGTATTGCGCACGAATCTCCTGCGTTTTCAGAAGCGAGAGGACGAGCACGAACGCTACCGCTGGACCCCGCCGCGCGGCGTGGCCTGCGCGCCAGTGACCGCACCGCAGCGCGTTTGCGTGTCAATGCACGCCGTCACGTTGCGGCTCATGGTGGCCTGATCCCAGCCGTCCATGAAGTCGGCGTGGCCCGTCAGGATCGACCCTTGTTGGGTCGGGCCGATTGAGAGGGTCAGCCCCGATGCGCTGGCGGTTGGGTAGTTGACGTGCACAACCACCTGCGGGATCTGCACGGGATATGACGCCGGGCACCCGCTCATCGTCGCGTAGACGACGTTTTGCTGCGTACTGCCGTCGAGGCTATGGCCGTCCCAGCAGTTAGGGAAGGTCGCGACAAGCCGCAGGTAGCTGCCTGAGGGGCAATCGGTCGGCACGCTGGCGAGCTTTCCGGTGAGTTTACCGGAGCAGGTCCAGCCAATCACGTGCGCGTCCTGCGGAGTCGTCGCATCCTCTTTTCCCGCGATCAATGTGATGCCCGCAGGTATTGACTGGACGGTGGCAGCACTGGACGCGGGCGCCCGCCAGTAGATGAGCGTCGAGCGGGGCTCCAGCGCCTTGCCCTCCTGGTAGAGCACCGGAGTCCAGTAGGCAGACGCATCGGCTGATGTCGAGCAGTTCGTCGACTGTCCGACGAGGCTTGCGGGCGTTGAGGAACTCGTGGGATCGAGGTTGCCAAAGAAGTTGTGTTGCATCGACTTTCCGGTCATCCCGGGCATGAGTATCGGGTCATTCGGCGCAGTCAGGGTGAGCTGGCAGGTGTCGGTGAAAATCCCGGGATTGACACCGCCCGAAGGCAAACCCGCCGTGTCGACAACAACAGGGTCGATCGCGACTGGCCCCGCGGGGCTGGAGCTGGACGAACCCATCGACGTGGAATGCCCCGAGCTGGAAGCCGAGCCGATGGCGACGCCCAGTACGCCAAGCCCCGCGACAGCGAGGACGCCCGCAATCACGTAGGCGGTCAGCAAAACATTATTCTTTACCTGCCCGGGCTCCTGATTGCTCATGCGCCAAGCAAACAGGGTACCCGTCAGGCCGGTGTCTGCAC
>JAYSPT010000064.1:0-3054 GCA_043721995.1 Salinibacterium sp.
TGTAGCTGGTCGAGTTCGGCGTCTGGCGCGAACTCTTCCGCGATGATTCCCATTGAGGGTGTTGCTCGATAGGCCTCGATGGTCTCATCCGCGAGGATCTCAGCGATCGCGTCCTCGGACCCAGCGATATAGACGCTCATGCCATAAAGGTCGTTGCCGACCAGCCATGTTCCGTCGGCGGGTACCCACCATTGAGGGGTGCGAAACAACGGCGTCTCTGCGAGAGATTCGCTGCCATCGTCCAGGTCGCCGACGAGAACCAACATTGATCGCCCCGGGGTGAGTTCAATCTTCACCGCGGGAAGAATATCGTTGCGAAATCCCGCGTATCCCTCCCAGACGAGGAAGAAGCATTCGGCGGGGGTCGTCGTGTAAGCACGAAGGATCCGCGCAAGGCTCCGCGCCGTTTCAGAATCGAGGGATCCTTCATCCGGTCGACCGTCCGATCGATCGCCGGCCACGTCGTACCACTTTGTCGTCGCGTCAACAACGAAGCCTTCGCCTTTTGTAGATGCCCACGTTGCTCGCCGGGCGACATCGGATCGCACGGGGTTCATCACCCTCACAAATGCCGCGTCTTTCAGCGGAAGGTACGCACCAATAGTCCACTGCTCACCCTGTTGAGCTGCCATCGCTGAAACCACGGATGGCACGAAAGCAGCTGGATGCAACGACATGCCCATAATCTACGGTTGGCCCATCGAGAGCACCACCCTCAACCACCCGATCACGGTTCTGCTCTAGGGCCGCCCCTCCCGGTCGGGATCGAGCCGCGACGGCGCTCTCGTGAGCACCTGAAATGCGGGCCCTTGACACGACGCAAGATTGACAACTTTATAGCTCGCCATCAGGATTACGTCGTGACTGACTCACTCTCGGCGAATCTTGCAAAGTGGGCTATCCAGAAGGAGCAGCGGCTCGGCATGGGCGATGTCCTGGCGAAGCCGCGTTCCATTGATCACGCCGCCTTTTTTAGACACCGACGAGACTTCGTGCAGGCATGCCGTGACCTGGAAGCGATCGGCTTCACAACGGCCGTCGAATCGAAACGCTTCCAGAATTCAATATCGGCGACTCGCGACGAGGCCCTCGACGATGAAAACGTAATCAACTTCCTCAGCGTCGTCATCAAGATAGTGGAGAGCAACCGAGGGATCTACGACGGCTTCGGCGGAGACGTCGTGAACTGACCCGTTAAACGAAGGCGACCCAGAGAGCAGGGAACGACCAGACCGCTACAGGGAATTTCGTTGCGCAGTCTTCGGAACTCTCGGAGACGCGATTCGCGCCAAACTGCCGGGTCCGTGAGCGTCGCACCGGACGACCGCAACCGCGCGCTAGTACACCTGCAACAGCTTGAGCAGGAAGCCGATCGCGAGCGCGACGGCCACGGCCGTGGCGAGACTGACAACGACGCGTCCCCAGGAAACAGTCATGGCATCCTCTCAGCAGCATCGACAACGTTCTTCAGAAGCATGGCACGAGTCATCGGCCCAACGCCCCCCGGCACTGGCGACAGGTACCCGGCCACCCCGGCGACCTCGGGGTCGACGTCGCCCACGAGGCGGGCCTTGCCCGTTTCCGGATTCACGACGCGGGTGATTCCGACGTCGAGCACGGCGGCTCCCGGCTTCACCCACTCGGGCTTGATCAGGCCAGCCACGCCAACGGCCGCCACGAGGATATCCGCGCGGCGCACGTAAGACTCCAGGTCCCGGGTACGTGAGTGGGTCAGTGTCACGGTCGCGTCGAGACCCTTGCGGGTCAGCAGCAGCCCGAGTGGGCGCCCCACGGTGAGACCGCGGCCGACGACGACAACGTGCTTGCCCGAAATTTCCACGCCGTACCGCTGAAGCAACTCGACGATCCCGGCCGGGGTGCAGGGCAGCGGCGAGGTGATGACGCCACCAACCCCCAGAACCAGGCGACCGAGGTTCGTTGGGTGCAGCCCATCGGCGTCCTTATCCGGGTCGATCAGTTCGAGCATCGCGTTTTCATCGAGGCCCGCGGGCAGCGGCAGCTGCACGATGTAGCCGGTGACCGCCGGGTTCGCATTGAGCCTCGCGATTGCGGCGCGAACATCCTGATCGGATGCGGTCGCAGGCAGGTCAACGCGAATGGACTCGATCCCCACCTCGGCGCAGTCGCGGTGCTTGCCGGCCACATAGGAGATCGATCCCGGGTCCTGGCCCACCAGCAGAGTGCCGAGCCCGGGCAATACGCCTCGCGCCTTCAGCGTCGCGATCCGCAGCGCGAGCTCGCTTTTGATCGCACTGGCGGTGGCGATGCCGTCCAGCGTGATTGCCGTCATTGCCACGTGGTCGGCGACTCGAGCCCGGGATACAGCGGGAAGCCGTCTGTCAGCTTCAGCACGCGTTCGCGGAGAGCCGCTACATCTGGAGTCGGCTTCAGGGCGGTGGCGATGATGTCGGCGACCTCGGTGAATTCCTCGTCGTCGAAACCGCGAGTCGCGAGCGCCGGGGTGCCGATGCGCACTCCCGACGGGGTCATTGGCGGCCGCGGATCGAAGGGCACCGCGTTGCGGTTCACCGTGATGCCAACCGAGTGCAGGATATCTTCGGCATCCTGACCGTGGATCGCCGCTTTGCGCAGATCCACGAGCACGAGGTGTACGTCGGTGCCACCGGTGAGCACGTCGATGCCTGCCTCAACCGCGTCAGGTGCGGTCAGGCGCGAGGCGAGAATCTTTGCGCCGCGGATCGTGCGCTCCTGGCGGTCCTTGAACTCCGGCTCGGCCGCGAGCTTGAACGCGGTCGCCTTCGCGGCGATCACGTGCATCAGCGGGCCGCCCTGGTGACCGGGGAACACGTTCGAGTTGATCTTCTTCTGAAGTTCAAGGTCGTTAGTCAGGATGAACCCTGAGCGCGGTCCGCCGATGGTCTTGTGAACGGTGGATGACACCACGTGAGCGTGGGGTACCGGGGAGGGATGAAGCCCCGCAGCGACCAGTCCGGCGAAATGCGCCATGTCCACCCACAGCACGGCTCCGACCTCGTCGGCGATCGCGCGGAACGCTGCAAAGTCGAGTTGGCG
>JAYSPT010000065.1:0-37430 GCA_043721995.1 Salinibacterium sp.
GGACTGCGCGTCACGCACACCGCTCGCAACCTCTCCGACGTCAACGCTCCGGTCGCATTCGGCACCCACCCGTTCCTCACGATCGGTGACGTGCCGCCCGAGGAGTTGGAACTCACCGTGCACGCCTCCACACGATTCGAGGTGGATGCCCGGCTCAACCCGATCGCCGAGATCCCGGTCGATGGCCGCTGGGACCTCCGGCGCGGTCGGCTCGTTGCCGAGCTCGAACTCGACGACGCCTATGGCGGCTTGACTACCGTGGACGGGGTCAGCGCCGTGCTCCGCGCGCCGGACGGGCGGGAGGTACGACTGCTGCAGGACGAGTTCCACAAATACCTGCAGGTGTACACCACCCGCACATTTCCGAAGAAGAGTGGCCCGGCACTCGCCGTCGCGGTTGAGCCGATGACAGCCCCGCCGAACGCCCTCAACTCCGGGCTCGGACTGCGCTGGGTCGAGCCCGGCGAGACCTGGGCCGTCGAATGGGGCATCGACTACGTGCTCCCCGCACCGTGACGGATCACGTCACGACGAAGGCTGACGTGCGGCGTTGGCGCAAGTACCTTGCCGATGAGTTGGCCGAGGCCGCCATCTACCGCGACCTCTCCGCCCGACGAGTGGGTGAAGAGCGAGCGATACTGCTCGCCCTCGCCGAGGCGGAGGGTCGTCACGCGCAGCACTGGCGCGACCTTTTGGGCGACAAGGCTGGCGAACCGCGCGCCGCACACACCGGTGTGCAGGGCTTCCTCGCGCGCCGATTTGGCTCGGTGTTCGTGCTCGCTCTGGCACAGCGGGCCGAGTCTCGCTCTCCCTATGCCCGTGACGCCGATGCCTCTGACGCGATGGTGGCGGATGAACGCATCCACGAAGAGGTCGTTCGCGCGCTGGCCGCACGCGGACGCCAAAGACTCTCCGGTACTTTTCGGGCCGCGGTTTTCGGCGCGAATGACGGACTTGTCTCCAACCTCGCGCTCGTGATCGGTGTAAGCGCTGCGGGGGTCGACACGCACGTGGTGCTGTTGACGGGTGTCGCGGGGTTACTTGCGGGCGCGTTATCCATGGGAGCGGGGGAGTACATTTCGGTGCGCTCACAGCGCGAGCTGGTGGAGGCGTCACGACCGAATCTTCAGGCTGGGGCATCCGTACTCGATCTTGACGTCGACGAGAACGAGCTGGGGCTGGTCTACCGAGCTCGCGGTATGTCCGAAGCGGATGCGACGGCTCACGCCAACGAGGTGCTGGCCGGTCGCGGTCAAGCCGCTGTGCCGCGCGAATTCCGTCCGCAGGACCACGACACAATCGGCTCCGCGTTCGGCGCCGCATTCTCCAGTTTCTGCTTCTTCGCGTCCGGGGCATTGATTCCGGTTTTGCCGTATCTTTTTGGAGCGGAGGGTCTGATGGCCGTTGTCATCGCGGCTCTGCTTGTGGGACTCGCGTTACTGGTGACCGGTGCGATCGTCGGGCTGCTCTCCGGCACGTCCCCGCTCAAGCGCGCACTGCGCCAGCTCGGAATCGGGTTCGGTGTCGCCGCGGTCACCTACCTGCTCGGACTGCTGTTCGGGGTGAGCGCGCGATGACTACCGCGGGTATCATCTCGATCGAGCTCGCTCGGGCGCTGCGCGATTCGGGACTGCGCTGGAAGCCGAGCGCCGGCGACTGGTTCGTGATCGATCGCGTCGAGGCTGACGACGAGACATTCATTTTGAGCGATATGACCGTGGAGGCTCACGAGTACAGCACTGGCACCGTCCTGGGCTTCAACGGCACCACAGAGTGGGCGCTCGATTCGGTGGCGATCGACGACGCGCTGTGGCTGCCCCGCGAGGACCAGCTTCGTGTCCTCCTGGGCACCGCGTTCACCTCCCTCACCGGGCGATTCACCGTCACGGCGGTCATCGACGGGATAGAGCGGGCTTTTGAGTCGGATGCAGTAGCGAACGCCTACGCGCGGGCGGTCCTCGCACTCGTGGATGCTGCCCTCGAGCAGTAGCTAGCCCGCCACGTACCGGTGGATCGGCCTGGGGGCATCCGTACCGCAAGCTTCATGCATCGGGCCGGCTACCTCTGGGAAGTCGCGAAAAGCTCAGGCGATGCGTTCCTTGAGGAAGGCTACGACGCGGTCGCGAGCACCGGAGGCGGAGTTTGCCGGGTTTTCTCGCACTTCATTGGTCAGCACCGAGTGCGCCGACTTCGAGTAGCCGCCGGCGTTGCCGGGCGATGAGTCGAGCTGGATGACCTCGAAGGCATCGCCCAGGCGTGCCTTTATCGTTGCGAACCGGGCAGGCGGCACCGAGGCATCTTCGCTGAAGCGCAAACCGAGGGCGCAGACTTCGCCGGCGCTCGCGCGCTCGGCGATGCGATCAAAGTCTTCCGGGGAGACTCCCGGATCGAGCTGGCGGGCTCGGCCCAGCGGGAATGGCACAGCGGGTTGGCTGAGCACCGATGCCGCAACCGAATCATCAATTGCCGCAGCGAGGGCGAACCCACCGGTGAAGCATTGCCCGATCACGCCGACGCCCCTGCCTGGCGTGCGCGCGGCGAGGTCGGATGCGACGGCCCTCAAGTAGTCCGTGATCGGCCGATGCGCGTTCGTGGCGAACGCTCTAAACTCCGACGAGACGCACAGCCGCAGCACCGTTCCCAGGATGTAGCCGCCAGAACTGGTCCGTCCAGGATCACCGAACGGTGACGGTACGACAACTGTGAAACCCGCGGCGACGAGGTGCTCTGCGAGGCCGAGGACCTCCGGCGTGATCCCCGGGATCTCGGGAATCAGTACGACTCCGGGACCGGAGCCCTTTTCGTAACAGTCATGTGTGTAGCCGCCTCCGGTGAACGCTCTGCGTATCCATCCGGTGAGGTCGGCTGTCGGGGCGGATGCGGTCTCAGTGGCTGCCATGGATCAATCATGCCTCCGCCAGTGCCGCCCGAAAACCGGGGGTCGCGAGCATCTCTCCGGATGCGTCGATCGCGAGCACGTCGATAGAGAACCGCGCGCAGCTGTCGTCCAGGCTCTCGCGTCCGCCGGAAATGATGGCGGTGGCCAGAACGTCGGCCGTCACAATGTCGTCCGCGACCACGCTCACCTGCACGAACTCGGCACTGGTGCGCCCGCCGCCCAGCCAGATGTGATCGCCTCGCTCGGCGCTGCCGGAGGTCGCAATCGCGCGGCGGGAGCCGCGCAGCACCACTGAGCACTGGAGTGAGCCGCGATCGAAAGGGTCAACGATCCCGGTGCCCCACGGGGTGGACCCGGTATCGGCGGTGCTGCCCACTGGTTCGGCCACGAGGATGTCCCCTCCCACGTCGAGGCTCCAGCTGTTGCACCCGCCATCCGCAAGCGCGTCTCCGGCCTCGCGCATCGCAACGGCCTTGACGATGCCGTTAAGGTCGATGACGCCATCGGGGCGATTCGGCGAGAAGGCACCGTTCGTGGCGTTGCGCCACTCGATCGCCTCCGCGTAACAGTCGAGAAGCTCGGTGCTCGCGTCAACGAGGGCGAGCGACCCGGTCGCAATGCGCGACAGTTCGGAGTCGGGCCGATAGAGGCTGAAGCGCTGGTCAGCTCGTGCGAAGATATCCTCGATCCGGGTAAGCAATGCCGCGGGCATCCAATCCACCGATAGCGAGGCAACTGTGCCCATGGTCTCGAAAACGTGCCGGGCCATCGGGACCCTCTGGGTCATGGCGGAGGCCGTCAGAGCTTCGCTTGGTCCAGCGCGGACTGCACCGACTGCAGATACGCCTGCGACGTGTAGGTCGCCCCGCTGACGTTCGAGACATTCGCCGACTGTGAGGATAGCACCTCGGACTTCAGAATGGGCGCCGCCTCGTTGCTGATCTGCCTTGAGCGGCCATCGGCATCGGTCAGCTTCATGGCGGTCACGTCGGTGATCTTGCCGCCCGAGACAGTGATTTGCACCTGCACCGAGCCGTAGGGCGTGTCGACGCTCGAACCGGCGAAGGTGCCGCTGGCGGCGGCAGCCGGGGCCGGGGCTGCGGCCGCGGGTGCGGGTGCGGCACTCGCAGTGGCACTGGGTGCGGTCGTGGGTGCGGGCGACGCTGTCCCGCCCGGGCTGGTACCGGTCGCGGTCCCACCGGTCGTGGACGGAGCAGCCGAGAGACTCGCGGCATGCTGGGCGACGCCGATCTGCCAGCCGACAACAAGAATGCCGACGGATGCCATCACGCCGGAAAGCGCTGCTCGGGTTCTCACTTGGTCTGTCTCATTTCTCTGGCCTCACCAGTCGAACCTCTCGGAGTGGATGCGGTGGGGAGCCACTCCCTGGTCACGTGCGTCACCGACAAGCTCGTCGAGCCACCCGCTCGGGCCGCAGACGTAGAGGTCGGAGTCGGCGAGCTTGGGGAAGATGCTGGCCAGGCTCACGCCCCGACGGGCATCCTTCTGGGTCATCCATGTGGGCCCAGAGTGCGCCCGGCCGCCGATCATCGAGTAGAGCACGGCACCCTTGGCGGCGGCGATCTCCCCTATTTCATCCCACAGGTAGGTTTCGTTCTCAGTGCTGGCGCGCAGCAGGATTGTGGCCTCGCCCGGCGCGAATCTCGCACTCTCAAGAAACGCGCGCACGGCTGTAACCCCGATACCCGCGGCGACGACGGCCAGTTTCGGGGCCGTGCGGGCGATATCCGAGAAGACGCCGTATGGTCCCTCGATCCACACCCGCGTGCCCACCGGGATGGCGCTGATGCGGGCGCTGCCGTGACCGAGTTCTCGAACCGTGATGCGCGCGCTGGTATCGGTTGGCACGGCGGAAACGGAGATTGGGTGCGAGTGCCACCAGGTGCGCCGCGTCCAGAATCGCCAGATGAAGAACTGTCCGCCCGTGGTGCCGAGGGAACGCAGGTTGCGGCCCTCGAAGTGGATCGACGTTACACCGGGCGAGATGGTCGTGACGCCGGAAACCGTGATTCGGTGGCGCACGCTCGACACCACTGGCTTGATGAACCGGAACGTCGCGAGGGCGCCGAACGCGACGACGTAAAACGCGATCCAGTAAACGCGCTGGGCGGTTCCGTCGGCAAGGACACCGCCAACGCTGAGTTGGTGGGGCACGGCGAAGGCGACAGCGAGGTAGCTCAACAGGTGCACGAGGTGCCAGCCCTCATAGCTGAACTTGCGACGCACGGCGACGAGCGAGGTCACGACGACGGCGATAAATAGCCCCGTTCCCACGAACGCAAGCGGCATGTCGGGAAGTGCGAGCATCGGAGAAATTTCGGCGATGGGGTTGATGTGGGAACTCATCCCGTAGCCGATGAGCAGCAATACGCCATGTGCGAGCAGCAGGTAGAGCGCGGGTTTACCGAGGGATCGATGCACCGCGACAGCCCGGTCGTGTCCGATGAGTGCATCGATCACAGGCACGCGGGCCGTGAGCACAAGCATTACCAGAACGAAATTGGTACCGACGAGTCCGGTGACAATCCCGAGACTCGTGATGTTCTCGGCTGTCGAGCCGATGATGACCGCCTGACGTGACGTGAGATAGAGAGCTACGGCCAGAGCCGAGGATGCCCACAGCCCGATTACCAGGAGATCCGCGAGCATCGCGCGCCTGGCGTAGAGCTTCTGACGGTCGATACGGGGTATGCGGGTGTCGCGCCGTGGGAGCGCTGGACGCGTCGGAACCTGCGTAGACATGACTTCACTGTGCGCCGAAAAGATATGTGCCAGCAATGAGCCGGGGCTTAGCTGCGTGTGAGAACCCACACGAATCTACCGAAGCGGTGACACGATAGACCGATGCATGTTCCCGAGTTCCGCTGGCTGCGGATGCCCTTGGGCCCGAGCGCCCGCGCGCCCGCATTGGCCATGTTGTCAATCATCGAACGCTCGCGTTTTGACAGCTCGCCCGAAGCCGCGCGGGAGTCCTTCCTTGCCGGTCGCTTTCTCCTGCGCGACCTCGCGGGCGAGCTCACGTGCACCGACCCTGCTGCGGTGAAGATCGAAGCGCACTGCCCCGACTGCGGCGGCGATCACGGTCGGCCGATGATCGTCGGAACGAATCTCAACGTGAGCCTCTCGCGAACTAAGGACATCGTGGTGGTGGCGGCGTCATGGCACGCGCCGATCGGCATCGACATCGAAGTCGCGAACCCGGGAGCCGTCGCCGCCGTCGAGGCGCTCACCGATGAGGCATCGATTTTGCACTGGACTCGAGTCGAGGCCGTACTCAAGGCCGACGGCCGCGGTCTGCGGGTTGACCCTGCCCTGGTTGAAGTCACCGACGTCGATGGTGCGGTACATGGGCGAGTGCGTGGCAGCGCAGATCGATACCTGATCACCCACGCAGAGGTGGCACCCGACGTCCTGGTAAGCATCGCGGTGCGCAGCTAGGCTAACCGCGCCTGCTCGGCAGGCGACTACGGTAACCGCGGCAACCGCGTACCGAACAGCCACGCCCTCAGCAGCGACTCCACCGGCTCTGGAGAGAACGATGCGGCCAGCGCGATGAACTCCTCGGTAGTGGCCGACCCGTGCTCATGGCTCGTGGTCCAGGCGCGCAGCATCCGGAAGAATGCATCATCACGCATAGTGCGGCGAAGCGCGTGCACGGTCAGTGCTCCGCGCTTGTAGACCCGGTCGTCGAACATGAGGGCGGGTCCGGGGTCCCCGATCGTGATGTCGAGGCGCTGGCTTGCGACGAGTCGACGTGCCCGGGCCGCCAAGGTGTCCGCGGACGGCCCACCACTATGTTCGGACCATAGCCATTCGCAGTACGCGGCGAAGCCTTCGTTGAGCCAAATATCTTTCCAGGTGATGAGCCCGACGCTGTTGCCGAACCACTGGTGTGCGAGTTCGTGTGCGATGAGACGCTCGCCACCGCCGTGCCCGTCGATGTGGTTGGCTCCGAAGAGTGCCATTCCCTGCGCTTCAAGGGGTACCTCAAGGTCGTCCGGAGTCACGACGATCGTGTAGGCGTCAAATGGATAGGTGCCGAAGTATCCCTCCAGCATCTCCATCATCACGGGGAGCGTCGCAAAGTCGGCCAGCACGCGTGACTCGAGCGCGCGAGGGTACGCGAGCACGCCAGGCACGGTGCCCAACTCCACCGACCTGCGCTCGTAGCGACCCAGTTGCAGCGTCGCCAGGTACGTGGGGGTCGGCTGCGGCTGCTGATAGTGCCAGTGCCCGAACCCGGCGAGATTTCGGTGATCCTTCAGGACGCCGTTGCAGAGCACGGTGTAGGCCTGTTCCGTGACGACGCGGATGTCATAGCTCGCCTTGTCGGCGACGTCGTCGTTGCAGGGAAACCAGGTGGGCGCACCGGACGGTTGCGCCGCAACAAGGACCCCGTCGGCAAGCTCCTCCCAGCCCACGAGTCCCCACGTGCTGCGCCTCGGAGCGGGGGATCCCGCGTACTCGATTGCCAGCGTGAAGGAGGTGCCGCTCGCAATCGGCGTGGCCGGAATAATCGTGAGCTTGCCCGGAGCCTGGCTGAAGCGCGCAACTTTTGCGCCGGGCATCCGGACCTTGGTCGCTGTCAGTCGCGACAGGTCGAGCACCACCTTCTTCAGAAGCGCTGTGCTGGTGCACACAATCTTTGCCGTGCCTTCAAGCCGATTGGTGGAGACTCGGTAGCGCAGCAGGAGGTCGTACGAATCGACGCCATAGCCGGCGTTGCCACTTCCAGGCAGGTACGGTGTGGGCTGCACCGGCGCGGTGGTCATTGCGGCGGCTGCCCTGCCCGCAACAGATTTTCGCGCCACTATGGCCTCGCCGGGTGGTAGTCGGCAAACCGGACGTCGCGCCATGGTCCGATCGGATTACCGCTCCACCGGCTTCCGACGGGTACAAGCTCGCCCCGCATCACGAGCGATGCCGGTCCGACCGTGCCATGCTCTGCGATTCGTGCCGCGGGAAGAATCACGCTGTGTGGGCCGAGGGTCGCGCCGATGTCGAGCCGCACGGTGTCCATGCTCATGATTCGATCATGGAAGAGATGCGTTTGCACGACGCAGCCGCGATTCACGGTCGATCCGTCACCAAGGTGGGCGAGATCTGCCTCGGGCAGCCAGTACGTCTCGCACCACACCCCGCGGCCGATCTGCGCACCGAGGCTGCGCAACCACCAGTTGAGAGCGGGCGTGCCCGTGGCGGCGCTTGCAAACCACGGGGCGGCGACCATTTCGATAAAGGTGTCCGCGACTTCTGAGCGCCAGACGAATGATGACCAGAGCGGATGCTCACCCACCCGTATCCGCCCGACAAGCACCCACTTGGCCACCGTGCTGGTGGCGGCGGCCAACGCCCCGACGCCGAGCATGACCACACCGCTCAGTAGCGCCGTTGGCAGCGCTCCGAATTCCCGGGTGAGCAACGCAAGCACGAACAGCACGCCCAGCCCGACCGCGGTGGTGACCAGCACCGGGATGATTCGAAGCAGTTCCCACAGGATTCTTGCGACCCGAAGGCCCGGGCGCGGACTGAACGTGCGGCCCTCATCGGCGACCGCTACGGTGCGTCGCAGGCGCACCGATGGTGATCCCAGCCACGAAGACCCCGCCTTGGACTTGCGGGGAGCCGCCGACAGCACGGCAACGAGTCCATCGCGGGGGATCATGTGTCCGCCCGCGGCCATGCCCGAATTCCCGAGGAACGCGCGCTTGCCGATCTCGATTGGAGCAATCCGCATCCATCCGCCGCCCAGTTCATACGACCCGATCAGGGTGTCGTCGGCGAGGAACGCGCCGTCTCGGATCACGGTGAGCGAGGGGATCAGCAGCAGGGTCGAAGCCTCGACGTCGCGCCCAACTTTCGCGCCCAACAGGCGCAGCCAGACCGGAGTGAACAGGCTGGAATAGAGCGGGAACAGCACCACGCGCGACAGGTCAAGAATTCGTTCGATACTCCAGACCTGCCATCCGATTCGACTTCGAACCGGATACATCCCCTCCCGCAGCCCGAGCCCCAGGAGCCGCACAGAGAGCACAACCGACCCCGCCAGCACCACACCCGCCACGAGCGTGCCGGGCACCAAGCCGACTGCAGCGCGCCCGAGCGTCTCCGAAATGCCTGCCGAATGGCGCATCGCTGCGGACACCACGACACCTCCCGCGACCAGCGCGACCACAGGAATGAGGGAGAGAGTAATTGAGGATGCGGCAAAAGCGACGAGCCACCGGCGCCGGGGCAGCGGTCGCTTCTCAGGCCACCATGCGCGACTCTTGCCCTGTCTCTGGGCGGGCGAGCCCGCCCAGAGTTGCCCCGCGGCGACACGTCCGAACACCGCAGAGCCGGGCGCCACCTCGGCATACTTGCCCACCCGGGTTCCCGGCAGCAGGATGCTTCGGGCGCCGATCGAACTGTGGGCTCCTATGCGAATTGCTCCGAGGCGCAGAATGTCGCCGTCGATCCAGTATCCGGACAGATCCACCTCGGGTTCGATGGATGCACCAAAGCCGACCGTCAGCATCCCGGTGATGGGTGGCAGGGTATGCAGGTCGACCTCGCGGTCGATCTTCGCCCCGAGCGCACGGGCGTAGTAGGTAATCCAGGGTGAGCCGGCGAGTGTGACGGCCCGAACCGCGTGCGCGGTTTGTTCGGCGAGCCAGAGCCGCAGGTGAACACGGCCGCCGCGCGGATAGTTGCCGGGTTTCAGCCCGATGAGCAACACGCGTGCGCAGAGTACGGCCACGACCATCCGGCCGAACGGGGTCGCGAAGATGAGAAGGCCCACCACGAGAGCCCAGAGGGGAATGACCGGCAGGAAGTCGAACCCGCCGAGGGGCCGCAGAAGCGCACCCGCAGAAAATAGGTAGAGCAGCCAGCGCACCCCACTGAGGATGTACAGCGGGATTCCCAGCACGCTCTGCAGCACCTGCATGCGCACCGGTGTCGGCCGCACCCGGTGAAAGTCGGCGGATGCGGGGACGGTCAGTGTGCTGGCGCCGGCGGCCAGGGCATCCGCCATCGCACCGAGGCGGGGGTGTGTGTAGACCTCAGCCACAGTGAACTCAGGGTGCGTATCCCTGATCTTCGCGACGAGTTGGGCCGCTGCGAGTGATCCGCCTCCCAGATCGAAGAAGTTGTCACCGGGGTTTGTGACGGGGATGCCGAGCACCGCTTGCCAGTGCAGGGCGAGACGCTCGACGTTCTCATCAAGACGGACATCCTCGGCGGGCCCATCCGCCAGCGGCCAGGGCAGGGCTGCACGATCGACCTTGCCCGAGGTGCGTGTGGGCAGCTCACCGACGATCGCGAGCAGCGGCACGAGCGCCTGTGGAAGCTGCGTGCGCAGGCTCGCCATCGCGGCGGCGCGGTCGAATTCATCGGGATGCTGCACCGCAAGGTACCCCACGAGTACCCGATTCCCGGCCGCCGTTTCACGAACCGCAGCCGCTGCACCGAAGACGCCGGCCAACTCCTGAAGTGCCGACTCGATCTCGCCCAGCTCTATGCGGCGCCCGCCGACTTTTACCTGGTCGTCGACTCGACCCTGAAAGATCAGCCCCGCGCGCTCGAAGCGAACGTTGTCGCCACTGCGGTAGGCCCGCTTCCACCCGAGTTGTTTCTGCGGGGCGTACTTCTCGGCATCCATCACCGGGTCGAGGTAGCGCGCGAGACCAACACCACCGATGATCAGTTCGCCGACCTCGCCCTCGGCAACCGGGTACCCGTCAGCCCCGACGACGGCGAGATCCCAGCCGTCGAGAGGAAGGCCGATACGCACGGGACCGGTGCCATCGAGCGGTGCAGCACACGCGACCACCGTCGCCTCGGTGGGGCCATAGGTGTTCCATACCTCTCGCCCTTCCACGGCGAGCCGCTCGGCGAGTTCGGGTGGGCACGCCTCGCCACCGAAGATCAGCAGCCGCACGTTCTCGAGGGATTCGAGCGGCCAGAGCGAGGCGAGCGTGGGCACGGTCGAGACCACAGTGATCCCGCGCGCGATGAGCCATGGTCCGAGGTCCATGCCGCTTCGAACGAGCGCTCGAGGTGCCGGCACGAGACATGCGCCAGCGCGCCACGCCAGCCACATCTCTTCGCACGACGCGTCGAACGCCACCGAGAGCCCCGCGAGCACGCGGTCCTCCGGCCCGATCGGATCGTCAGGGAGGAACAGGTGCGCTTCGGCGTCGACGAACGCGGCGGCCGATCGGTGGCTCACTGCGACACCCTTCGGGGTACCCGTCGAGCCCGACGTGAAGATGATCCACGCGTCATCATCGGGCGCTGGGGGTTCGGTGATCGGATTGCTTGAGGTGCTGGGATGTGGAGGCTGACCCGCGAAGAGCAGCGGGTCACCGACCTCCAGGCTCCCCAGCGCGGACCTTGGGCGGTAGGTGCCGGTGTCGGTGATGACACCCCGCACCTGCGCCTCGCGGAATACAAGTTCGGCGCGATCATCGGGGTCGTCCGCATCGACGGGAACGTAGGCGGCACCTGCAGCGAGGATGCCGAGGATTGATACGTACAGTTCCCTGGTGCCCGACGGCATCCGCACGCCAACCCGATCGCCACGTCGAACGCCCGAGCGCCGAAGTCTCGCTGCGGTGGCTACGACCCGAGCCATCAGTTCCCGGTAACTGAGTGCCCCTGCGCCGTCATCCAGGGCCGACGCCTCCGGATGCTTCGCGGTGGTCGCACGAAGAATGTCGAGCAGGGTGCGTTGCGGGGAGGCGCGCTCGCCGGCCCACAGCACCGACTGGTCGGCTCTCGGCGTGACACCGTCGGTCATCCTCGCCTGCCGTCCTGGTTCTTCTCGAGGCTGCCGCCGTCCCCGCTTGCACCGGCGCCTTCATTGTGGCAGCGGAAAGCGAACAAACGGAGTCGATAACGCGTTTGCCGCCGTTCGTCAAGACCTCTCACTTTCGGGATTCGCCACATATCGTGGCGAGTCGGAGGAATGATGAACCTGAAGACAACGATCACTCGCCCCACAAACGGAGTCGGTGCACTGTGAGTATCCTGATGCCCGAACCGACGCCCACCGTCGTAACGGTGGACACCGAGTGGACTTCGATGAGCGAAGGTGCCGTGCTGGTGACTGATGGGGCCACACTCACGATCGTCGGCTCCCATGAGGGTCCGATCGAAATCGCTGGATCATCATCCCGCCTTCTCGTAATGGGCAGCGTGACAGGGCCAGTGACCGTCGAGAGTCTCGCGTCCGTCATTGTGAGCGGCGTGCTCACGGGACCCGTGATGATCAGGGTTGCCGGAACGGTGACTGTAGAAGCGGGTGGGCGGCTCGCGGGTGAAATCTCCAACTACGGTTCGATGGTCAATCGAGGTCACCGCGCGGGAGCGGTCGAGGGTCGCACGCCGGACGACAAGCCTGGGTCGACCGCCCTCGCGCCAGAGCACTCACGCGTGCTGCGGCGCTGATGCATCGATCCCTCAGTGCACACCTTCTAGGGTTAGGGTATGGCCCTTCGAGACGCGATGACAGACGATCTTGACGCGATTCTGCGAATCCACAACGAGGCGATCGCGACATCGCTCGCGATCTGGATGGACGAGCCCGATGACCTCGCCGAACGCTACCGCTGGTTCGAAGAACATGCCGCCCTCGCGTTTCCCATCCTGGTCTGGGATGAAGACGGGGCAGTCGTCGGATACGGCACCTACTCGGGGTGGCGGGCGCGGTCGGGATACCGATTCACCGTCGAGGATTCGGTCTACATCGACCAGAGCTTCCACGGGCGGGGTATCGGTCGCGCGATTGTGACCGAACTCATCGCACGGGCCAGAGCGCAGGGGATGCACTCCATGCTCGCCGATATCGAAGCGAGTAACACGCCGTCTATCACCCTGCACGAGTCCCTGGGGTTCGTGCGCGAGGGCACACTGTGCCAGATCGGAACCAAGTTCGGCACCTGGCTCGACCTCGCGATCCTGCGTTTGCCGCTGGAGTAGCGCGGGCGGTCGGTAAACCTGCCTTGCCAGGTGGGCCGATAAAACTAGTCTTGGGGGGTGGCCCGTCGTCAGAAAGAAGCACACCTCGGCACCTACCGGACGCCGCCTCCGGCTGATCCCATACCCCTCAAAGACATTGTCGATGAGGGAGTGTTCATCGCCGCGGGAGCGGTGCGGATGAGCGTCAAGAATCAGGCGATCATCCGAACCCTGCGAGATCGGGACGATTTCGAGCACGGCTGGTTCACGGGCGCGGTAATTCTGGAACTGGAAGCTCTCGCACTCGAGCGTCACGACGAAAGTGATCGTGTAGCGCAGGAGATTCCGCGGGCGGCCGCCCGGTCCGGCACGGCCGAATTTCAGCACGACTACCGCGCGGGCGATGTAGCCAAACTCCGGTTGCGAAAGAAGGCACTGTCGGCCCTCGCGCGTCGCCTGCGAGAGCTCGCGACCGAACCGGACTACATTGCGGGCCTTGCCTCCGCCGCTCGCGAGAACGCCTGGGAGGAGATCCAGGATGCGATCAGCGCCACTGCTTTGCGCCTCGCCGAACGCAGTGAGCCGCTTTCTGACCTTGAGCGGCAGTCCCGCATGAGCGAGGTCCGATTCGACCTCGAGCGGTGGGCGCGGCGTTGACGTCGATCACGAAGCTACTTGAGACTTGAGGATGACCGCCTCGCGGTCGAGGTGGGCCCGGTGGGGCTCGAACCCACGACCAACGGATTAAAAGTCCGATGCTCTACCAACTGAGCTACAGGCCCTCAGCTTCAAGCGTACCGTTGACTTGATGGCCGACGATTTCCACAAACCCACCCAGTACTCCGGCGACAAGTTCGATACGTACGAGGGAGGTGAGGACCCGGCGCAGATCTTGCGGGTCGCCCACGACACAGCCCATGCGCTGATCACCCGCGCACGTGCGACTGACGATCCCGAGGTCATCGATCGCCTCGTCGCTTACACGGATGCGCACGGCATCGACGCCCTCGCCGAACTGTGGGCCCGCTCCAGCGCCCGAAGTCTGCCGGGCGCATTCTGGCGCATTTACCTCATGCGTGCGGTAATCCAGCAGGACCCGGAGGGCACCAGTTTCCTGTTCCAGCGCGGTGTCGACATGCTCCCGACCATGGACGCGCTCGTCGCTGGCGCACCGATGCCGACCGGCCCCGATGAGATTACCGACCTTGCCGATCAAATACTGCGGGGCCTGTTCCGCGGTGACTTCGCGATCGCACTCGACCGCGCTGCATCCTTTTCCCGAATCCTGGCCGCGGGATGCACGAGCGTCGCGGATGACGCGGACGCAACCAACCCTGCTCGCGCCACCGAATTAACGACTCGCGCCGCCCGCCTCGCGCAGACCGCGGCAGAGTTCACCGCATGCGCCCGACTCTTTCGGGCGGGCAATCTTGAGTGATTCCCCAGCGGGTGGTCGCGTAAAATGGTCAAGCCGGGCCGCAGTAACCCCGGGCTCCACTAATAGCCGGTTCGACCGGCCTTGCGCCGAGAGGCGTTCTGCGGCCCGGCACCCTCGCGCGGTGTCGTCAGGGCAAACCGATTCCCGGGTGGTTCCGAACCATCGAGAGGCCGCTCCGGGCCAGCGGGATCTCTTCCGCCGGTCCGGCACCACGTCGGCCGTCTCACCACCGGACCAGCGCTGTCGAGAGGCCAACCTGAGATGCTTGACACCATGACTCGCGAAGACCATCTGGGCGAACATCCAGACGCGCTTCGAAGCCCGGGTGCGCTCCAGCAGGACCTGCTGGAGAAAATCGCCACCGGTGACCAAGCCGCGTTCGCTGAGTTTTATGACTCGCTCTCTGCCCGCGTCTTCGGACTCATCAAGCGACTGCTCCGCGACCATTCCCAGTCCGAAGAGGTGCTTCAGGAAGTTTTCCTCGAAGTCTGGCAAACCGCACCCCGGTTCGATCCGAATAAAGGTGCAGCGACAACGTGGATCTTCACGATGGCTCACCGCCGGGCGGTGGACCGGGTGCGGGCCTCGCAATCGTCACGAAACCGCGACACCCGTATCGGCATCCGGGATCATGAGACCGAATACGATCAGGTCGCGGAAACCATAGAAGTCCGAATCGAACATGAGAGGGTGGCCAAAGCCATGTTGCGACTGACTGAACTGCAGCGCCAGGCGGTATCCCTCGCGTACTACGGCGGGTACAGCCACAGCGAAGTCGCCCAGCTGCTCAGTGTTCCGATCGGCACGGTCAAGACTCGCCTGCGCGATGGGATGATTCGCCTGCGCGATGAACTGGGCGTGACCTCATGAACACGCGTGATGACTCGAAGGATGATGCGGCGACCCTTTCCGGCGCATACTCGCTCGACGCGCTGACCGCCGAGGATGCCGAGCACTTCGAGGCTGCCATGGCGCAATCGCAGGCGATACGGAATGAGGTGACAGAGCTCACCGATACCGCCGTGCTGCTCGGGATGGCTACAGACCCGGTCGAGCCATCCGTAAGCGTTCGGGCGAGCATCCTGAGCCAGGTTGCCAGCACTCCGCAGTTGGCCCCCCTGCCTGTCTCACTTGCTCTGGAGACTGCGGGCACTGTGCCGCTCCCCGACTCCGGCGTTCCGGTAATAGCCGACTTCAGCCGCACCCAAACGAAGGCTCGCGCGCGCTGGTTCACCCGCCCGGTAGCCGCCCTGACTGCGGTTGCCGCGGCGGTTATCCTGATTCTCGGCGGGGGAGTCGTAGCCGGAACTCTCTCGAATACCACCCATCAGCAGGCACAGGCCAACCAGCTTGCAGCGATCAATGCGGCGGATGACTCACAGCGAATCGCGGCAACCGTCACCGGGGGTGGCACCGCAACTCTCGTCTGGTCGCCGCACCTGAAGAGCTCGGCGCTCCTTGTCGACGGCCTTGGGGTCCTGCCGGCCGAGAAGGTCTACGAACTCTGGTACATCGACGGCAAGGGGGCTCGCGCTGCAGGAACCTTCACGGTCGACGCCAGCGGCAGTACCTGGCGCGTGCTTGAGGGCTCGATGGCAGTTGGCGACACGGTCGGAGTAACGATCGAGCCGCGGGGCGGATCAATCTCCCCGACAACGCAACCGATCGTGGCAATCGCCAGCGCGTAATAGCGGAGCTGCGCTAGCCCTTCACGGATCCTGCGAGCAGCCCGCGCACGAAGTAGCGCTGCAGCGCGAAGAACACCGCGACAGGCACAATAATCGACACGAACGCGCCCGCGGTCAGCAGCGACCACTGGCCATCGTGCGTGCCGGTGATATTTGCCAAGCCGACCGTGAGCGGTGCAATGGACGCTTTGCCGCCACCGAACGTGAGGCCCACGAGAAGGTCATTCCATACCCAGAGAAACTGGAAGATCGCAAACGATGCGATCGCCGGCACGCTCAGCGGCAGCACGATCAGGCGGAAGGTCTTGAATGCGTCAGCACCATCAACGCGTGCCGACTCCATGAGTTCCCGAGGAATTTGGGCCAGGAAGTTGTGCAGCAGGAAGATCGCAATTGGCATCGCGAACATAGTGTGCGCGATCCAGATCGGTATGTAGGTTCCGGTGATGCCGAGGGGCGGGATGAGAGTGAAATTACCGAAGCGCACCCCCTGGGCGAAGAGCTGCAGCAGCGGGATGAGTGCCAACTGCAACGGGATCACCTGCATCGCGAAGATTGTGTAGAACAGGAAATCTCGTCCTTTGAAGTCGAACCACGCGAGAGCGTACGCGGCGAAGGTCGCCAGCACCACCGGGAACACCGTCGCTGGGATGACGATTGCGATCGAGTTGACGAAGTACAGGGTCATTGGCGGCTCGAATGAACTGCCCTTGAACAGCACGGTGATGTAGTTGTCGAGCGTGAAGCTGGGGTTCGAGAGTGCGGTCCACCAACCCGACGTGTTGATCGCCGTTGGTGTGCGGATGCTCGAAATGAAGAGGCCGAGCGTCGGGATCGTCCAGAACAGGGCGATGAGCACCGCGAAGGCCGAAGCGATCGGAGAGGTGAAGATATTCTTGCGCTGACTGCGCTTCGTGATCGCGACCGCTTTGCGGGGCTTCACACCAGTCATGGCCTGAGTGTCGATAGTGACCATTAGCGAATCGCCTTATCTTTGCGAACCTGACGCAGGTTATAGATGATCAGGGGTAGTACCCCCAGGAACAGGATGATCGCCAGCGCGCCACCCTTCCCATAGTCCAGAATCGTGAAGCTCTGCGAATACATCTCGTTCGCGATAACGCTGGTCTTGAAATTGCCGCCCGTCATCGTGCGGATGATGTCGAAGACTTTCAGCGAGGTAACGGTGATGGTGGTGAGCACGACAATCACGCTCGTCCAGATCATCGGAATTGTGATGCGGGTGAAGCGTGCCCATCCCTTCGCCCCGTCGAGCATGGAGGCCTCGATCACGTCATCCGGGATCGCCTTCATTGCGGCCGAGAGCACGATCATGGCGAAACCGGTCTGAATCCAGACCATCACCACGATCAGCAGGAATGTATTGAGTGGGCTCGTGAGTAGCCAGTTCGGCGGAGTGCCCCCGAACGCTTTGACAACCGCGCTGAGCAGGCCGATGTCGGGCTTCGCGAGGTTGGGCTGGTAGTTGTAGACGAACTTCCAGATGATGGATGCCCCAACGAACGAGATCGCCATCGGAAGGAAGATGAGCGACTTCACAACCCCGGCATATTTCATTCGGTCTGTGAGGTAAGCGATCGCGAGGCCGATTGAAGTGGATGCGATCGGAACGACAATCACCCAGATCAGGGTGTTGCGCAGCACGATAAGAATCTCGGGCCGGGTGAAGGCCCAAAAGTAGTTGTCCAGCCCGACGAAGGCGGAACTGTTCGCGTTATAGAACGACAGAAGCAGGGTGCGGATCGCCGGATAAATCAATCCGATGGTGAGAAGCAGGAGCGCCGGCCCCAGAAAGACCAGGAACTTAACGCGATGCTGAGTCTTCTCTTTGGTGCGCTCAGCGAGCCAGAAGACCACGAACACTAAGACAGCGAAAACGGCCAGTCCCAGAAACAAGAGGAAGAAGCTGGGCAAAATTGAGTCGTAGGGTGACCTGACCGTTCGAATCCACATTGATTCACTCATTTCGTTTGTGCAGATGAGCCAAGAAGTGCGGAGCCCGCCCTCGCGGGCTCCGCACAGCTACTTGCTGGTTCCTAGGAAAATACCCTAGATGATTTAGTACAACCTAGCTCTTCGGCCAGGATGCTTCGATCGCGTCAAGAGTGTCCTTGTCGGACTTGTTCTCGGCGACCCACGCGGTCATTCCAGTCCAGAAGGAACCCGCGCCGACTGCGGCGGGCATGAGGTCTGAACCGTCGAAGCGGAAGGTGCTTGCGCTCTTGAGCAGGCCAACCGCGACCTTGTTCACCGGGTCAGCGACGTTGGCTGCGTCGAGGCCCTTGTTAGCGGAGAACCAGCCGCCGAGAGCGGCCTTCTTGTTGCTCCAGTCCGGCGTGGTGAGGTAAGTCTGAACTGCAACGACCTCGGGACGGTTGGCGAATGCACCGACGAACTCGCCGCCACCCTCAACCGGCTTGTCGGTCGCGGTCTTGCCGGGCTCGTAAAAGACCGAGATGCCCTTCGGGTCTGACGTGTCAGACGGGTCAACGATCTTTGCGCCGTGGTTCGACACGAGGATGCCACCGATGAAGGAGGCCTGAGCGTGCATTGCACACGTGCCATCAACGATTCCCGCGCCACCCTCCTGGAAGCTGGTGGTTGCGATCGAGGGAACGTCACCGATGAGCTTCGGGTTCTTGAGGATCTCGCCCACTCGGCCGATCGCGTCGAGGATCTTCGGGTCGTTGAACGGGATGGTGTGGGCGATCCACTTGTCGTACGTGTCAGCACCTTCGAAACGAAGGATGACCTCCTCCATCCAGTCGGTACCGACCCAGCCGGTGGCTCCACCGGACTCGAAGCCCGCGCAGAACGGCTGAATCTTGCCGTCGGCCGCGATCTTCTTGCCCAGGGTCAGCATCTCGTCCCACGTGGTGGGGATCGTGTAGCCATTGGCCTTGAACACGCTCGGGTTGTACCAGATGAATGACTTCACATTGGCGCCGAGGGGGGCAGCGTAGAAGGTGCCCTTGACGGTGCCGTAGTTCTTCCAGTCAGCGCTGTAGTTCGCGTCGACACTCTTCGCGACTGCGGCAGGAGCCGGGAGTAGCTTTCCGGTTGCGGCCATGGCGGCCAGGAGGCCCGGCTGCGGGAAGACGGCGAGGTCGGGAGCGGTACCGCCGGCAACGCGCACCGGGATCTGGGTCTCGAAGTCCTTCGTGCCGTTCCAGTTGATCGTGATTCCGGTGCAGCGTTCGAAGTCCTGGAAGGACTGCTGGAACAGCTCGGCCTCGGGGCTGACGATCGTGGTGTTGATCTCAACCTCGGTACCCGAGTGGCCTTGGTAGTCGCCATAGCTCTCGCAACCGGCGGCAGTGGTGCTGCCTCCGGTTGATCCCGAGGAACAGCCTGTGAGCACAAGAGCGAAAGCGGTTGCAGCCGTAGTCGCCAGGACAAGTGAGCGGCGATGTGATGCCCTCATTGTGAATCTCCTTTGATTGGATGGGGGTGGGCTTCCGCATTGCAAAGACGCCTAATTGCGCGGAAACACAAGGATCACACTAGGCGGATCAGGGCCTCGACCGAAAGTCGATTGGTATCGGTTGCATAACAGTAAGCGCTTGCATGGCGTAATTCGACCCGAATTCGGCGGAAATCTAACTTTGGCATGGGAGCGCTCCCATTCGAAATACTGCAAGCGCTTGCAGAACGGGGCCGGTCATCGTCCGATTTCCAGGCATGCCACAGGGCATCTGCGGTGCCGAAACGAGGTCGAAACGCGAGGAATCATCCAGCACAGATGCGGTTGAAATCTGCGCCCCGTGACCCGACAAAACCAGGCTCGGGCATCGGCCCGGTTCGCGCTGAGCCGGTAGCGGGGCGCGCGTGCGCTTCAGCGCGCGCGCGTGGCCGACGCAGTGCATCGCGTGCTGGCCGAGACGTACGACATGCAGCTGACTCAGCCCGCAGTTATCCGAACTTGCCGGAGACGTAGTCCTCGGTGGCCTTCACGCTCGGTTTCGAGAACATCGTGTTGGTGTCATCGAACTCGATGAGCTTTCCCGGCTTGCCAGCCCCCGCGATGTTGAAGAACGCGGTGCGGTCTGACACTCGGGATGCCTGCTGCATGTTGTGAGTCACGATCACGATGGTGTAGTCCTGCTTGAGCTCCTCAATGAGGTCCTCAATGGCGAGCGTAGAGATCGGGTCGAGTGCCGAGCACGGCTCGTCCATCAGCACGACGTCCGGTTCGATCGCCACCGCGCGCGCGATACACAGGCGCTGCTGCTGCCCGCCGGAGAGGCTGGCGCCGGGCTTGTCGAGGCGATCCTTCACCTCGTTCCAGAGGTTTGCCCCGCGCAAAGATTTCTCGACGAGGTCATCGCCGTCGCTGCGCGAGATTGCGCGGTTGTTGAGCTTCACCCCGGCGAGCACGTTGTCGCGAATCGACATCGTGGGGAAGGGGTTGGGGCGCTGGAATACCATTCCGACCTGGCGGCGCACGAGCACGGGGTCAACGCCTGGCGCGTAAAGATCGTTGCCGTCGATGAGCACCTCGCCCGTCACATGGGCTCCGGGAATGACCTCGTGCATGCGGTTGAGCGTGCGCAGGAAGGTTGACTTGCCGCACCCGGAGGGGCCGATGAACGCCGTGACGGTGCGCGGTTCGATGGTGATGCTCACGCCTTCGACCGCGAGAAAATCCCCGTAGTAGGCGTTGAGATCGGTGACTTCAATGCGCTTGGACACGCGGTACCTTCCTGAGGTGCTTTTCGACGGTCGGTGGGCTGTGTATCACGAGCTACCGACCACCCTTGGGGGCGAAGACCTGGGCAACTACTCGGGCGATGAGGTTGAAGACTACGACGAGAATCACGAGAATCAGAGCCGCGCCCCAGGCAGAGTCATTGGAGGCCTGGATGTCCTGCCCGGGAAACTTATAGCCGGTGTACGCGAGCACTGGCAGGGTCTGCATCGGTCCTGAGAAAAGATTCGCGTTGAAGTTGTCGGTGAAGCTTGCCGCGATGAAAATCGGCGCAGTCTCGCCGACGACCCGCGCGATGGCCAGCACGACGCCCGTGACGATGCCCGACAGCGCCGTACGAAGCACGATACGGATGATCGTGTTGGCCCTGGTAACGCCGAGCGCGTAAGACGCCTCCCGAAGTTCCATCGGCACGAGACGCAGCATCTCTTCCGAGGAGCGCACCACGATCGGGATCATCAGCACGCACAGGGCTATCGACGCCGAAAAGCCGCTGAAAGCCTTAGGCCCCACGATGAGCGTGAAGAGAGAGAAGGCGAAGAGCCCCGCGACGATCGAGGGGATGCCTGTCATGACATCCACAAGGAACGTCACGAGGCGTCGCAACGGGTTGCCTGGCAGCGCATATTCGACGAGGTAGATCGAGGTGAAGAGGCCGATCGGAACCGAGATGATCGCGGCCATGCCCGTGATGAGAAGAGTCCCCACAATGGCCTGTAGCGCCCCCGGAGTGTTGGTGACGACGAGGGTGTCCGGGTTGAACTTCGCCCCACCGACGGTCGAGACGAACCCCCAGTTAAGCTGTCCGATGCCCTTCTGGACGACGGTCCACAGGGTCGAGATGAGCGGTGCGACAGCGAGCAGGAAAGCTGAAGTGACGAGGCCGCGAATCAGCCGATCAAGCGCCTTGCGACGGTTCTCGACGATGAGCGACGCCACGTAGATCGCAATCAGGTAGACGACCGCGCTGAGTACCAGCCACCCGGTGAGGTTGAAGCCGAGGAACATCAGGATGCCGCCCGTTGCGACGACTGCTCCGACAAGTACCCACAGTTCGATTAATCGCGGCAGTTGCCCGCTGGTCAGTGAGTTGCCGATCACCACGCTCGAGGGCCGTGAGCTGACGGATGTCATGACTTCTTCTTCCTACGGCCGCGACCCTCGGGGCCGGTTGCGGTGACAATGTAGCGCGCGAGCACATTCACGAGGAGGGACACCACGAAGAGCATGAGGCCAGTACCGATGAGCGCCGATCGCTGCAGTTCCGTGGCGATCGGGAAGTTGAGGGCAATGTTCGCGGCGATGGTCTGCGAGTTCTCGCCTTCGGTGAGAATCCGGGTAGAGAAGAGGATGCTCGGCGAGATGATCAGCGCAATCGCCATCGTTTCGCCGAGCGCGCGCCCGAGGCCGAGCAGCGTCGCGCTCACCATGCCCGAGCGTGCGTAGGGGAAGACCGCGAGCTGGACCATCTCCCAGCGTGTTGCACCGAGCGCAAGTGCGGCCTCCTCGTTGAGGCGGGGCGTTTGCAGGAAGATCTCGCGGGTGATCGAGGTGATGATCGGCAGGATCATCACTGCCAGCACGACGGCTCCGGCGAGAATCGTCGACCCGGTGGACGACGGGATACCGCCGAAGATGGGAATCCAGCCGAGGTACGAGTTGAGGAAGTCCTGCAGGGGTAGCAGGAACGGCCTGATCACGATGATGCCCCACAAGCCGAAGACGATCGACGGCACGGCGGCTAGCAGGTCAATCAGGTAGCCGAGGATTCCGGCCAGGCGCCGAGGCGCGTAGTGCGAGATGAAGAGTGCGATCCCGATCGCGACCGGCGCGCCCATCAGGAGGGCCAGAAAGGATGCCCACAGCGTGCCCCACAGCAGCGGCGTGACGTACGCCCAGAAGCTTGACCAACCCTGGGTTGGTCCAGAGACGAGGTTGGGGTTCGTCGTCCAGTTGGCCGTGATCGCAGGCAGCGCTTTAACGATGAGAAAGAGGGCAACGCCCGCCAGGATCACCATGATCAGGATGGCCGAGCCGGTGCTCAAGCCGAGGAAAATCTTGTCGCCGGGACGAGCGGTGGACCCCCTAAGTTCCCGGCCTCCTATTGGAGAGGCCGGGAACTTAGGCGCGTTTTTACCTTCGGCTGGCCCCGAATCTGGTGCGGCGGTGTCGACTGCCTTCCCGTCGGTCACTGCGCTCCTCGTTCGGGGTCGTTAGCGTGTGGAAGGTGGATCGGGGTGCGTCCTACTTGATGTTAGCCAGCGACGCGTTCACTTTGTCGAGGATCGACTGGGGAAGCGGAGCTGATCCGGCGTTTTTGGCAGCAACCTTCTGGCCGGCCGAGCTCGCGATGAAGCCGAGGTAGGCGGTCGTCAGCTTGCCCTGAGTTGCGTTCTTGAACACGTTGCAGACGATCGCATAGGAGACTAGCGGGATCGGGTAGACATCCGTGGTCGTGAACTTGCTGTAGTCGAACTTCTGCGAGAGATCGCCAGCATAGGAGCTCGGGGTAGGCGTGGTGCCGACCTCGAATGCCTTGGCAGCACCGTCAGCGCTGAACGCAACGAAGCCAGCAGAGCCAACACCGACCGAGACCGAGGGGAGCGCGCCGATCGCGCTGTGGTCCGCGTAACCGATGGTGCCGCTGCCCGCCTTGACAGTGTTGACGACGCCGGATCCACCCTGCTGGGCAGATACGTTGCCCGACACCGGCCACTTGTTGCTGGCCGGGTAAGTCCAGTCGGTGGGCGCGGTTGCAGCAAGATAATTGGTGAAGTTCTGAGTCGTACCGGAACCGTCAGAACGGGCAACCGTCTGGATGGGCCCGGCCGCAAGAGCCGTTCCGTTGTCCTTGGTGATTGCCGCGTCGCTCCAGTTCGTGATCTGGAGGTTGAAGATCTTTGCGATCGTCGGGGCGCTCAACTTGAGGCTGGTCACACCCGGGAGGTTGAAGATAATCGCGACACCATCGAGGTAGATCGGAAGGTTGACGGCACCGCCGGCACCGCAGGTCGTGGCGGCCTTCGTGTTCGAGTCGGCGTTCAATGGCGAGTCGGAGCCGGCGAAGTCGTACGAGCCTGCGAGGAAGTTGGTGACACCGCCACCGGAGCCCTGCGACTTGTCGTAATTGACCGTAACGCCGGTTGCCTGCGCGACGAAAGCGGAGGTCCAGGCGGCCTGTGCGTTGCCCTGTGCACTGGAGCCGCCCGCGGTGATTGTGCCGGACAACGAGCTGTAGTCAACGGCCGGAGTGGTCGCGGTGGGCGTGGCGGTCTGTGCCGGGGTGGCGGAGCAGCCTGCGAGCGCGACTACGCCCACCAGGGCGATAACGGCGATGCTGCCAAAGCGCGTGATTTTCACAGTGGTTCCCTTCGGGAATGTGGATTGCGGAGATGGTGCTGGGCCGGTGCGACCCAAAGAAATAACCTATGTACGGCGGATAACAACGCTGGACACCGCCGGTGAACGGGAGGTTAACAAAACCCCAACTCTCGGCGAAGTGCGCGAGATCGTACGCGCTAGCAGGCTGACGTGGAGAGAATCTCGACCGCAACAATTCCAGATTCGGGATGGTCGCGCGAGACATGCATCACAGCGACGCCGCCCGTGCCGAGCAAACCGGCGGTGCGAAGCGCCGCATCCATCGGGGTGTGCGTCTTCTGGGCGACCGCCTCGATGATCTGCGGCAGCACCGGCCCGTGGCTGCACAACACCGCAGTCGCTTGCTTCTTCATCCGCCGCCCCACGACGCGGTCCACAGCTTGCCCGTCGGGTCTGTACGCGTCCTGGCTGATCGCGTCGCTCAGTTTGATCGGAAGCGCGGTCAGGTGCGAGAGCGGTGCAACGGTTGTCAGGCAGCGCACCGCAGTACTGCTGATGAGCCGTGTCGGCCCGAATGCCGCGACGCCGGGCGCGATGGCGAGCGCATGGTCGCTGCCGCGCTGCATGAGTGGGCGGGTAGCATCCGGGCCGTCCCATGCGCCGGGCTGGACCGCTTTGCCGTGGCGCACCGCGATGATCGCGAAGGTGCGCACGCGTTCCGCTTTCAGCAGCGCCGCGAACCGATCGATAACATCCACGTCGTGCTCGTAGCTGAGTTGGGTGCGTGCTTCATCGAGCGGTAACCATTCCAGGGATGCGATCTCCGTGTTCGGCGTGAACATCGCGAGTTCGAGGGCGTGCTCGTCGATTTCCGCTGCCCAATAGTGCACCACTTTGTCGCGACCGTTCGGCAGGCTGTACTCGACCGTGCCGAGAGTAACGCCGAGGGTGACTCGCAACCCGGTCTCCTCGAACACTTCTCGCACTGCAGTCTCGGGAAGACTCTCCCCGGGGTCTACTTTGCCCTTGGGCAGGGAGATATCGGCGCGGTCGCCGCGATGTACGACAAGAATTCGAGCCTGGCCGAGCACGAGTCGCCAGCAGACCGCACCGGCCGCCAGGATCGGCGGCGGCGCGGCGGTCAACGCACCCCTCCCGTGCGCTTGCGCTGCGAAATCTGGCGCTGCAGCACGTTCTGCAGGTCCTGAAGTGCCTCACCGTGTGGCCCACGATCGTGACGCGTCCACTTGCCGTCACCGTCGAGCCACCAGGATGCCGTCGCGTCCGAGAGGGCGAGGTCGAAAACCTGGTCGAGTTCGCGGATGTGGTCCGGGCTGGTGAGGCGCACGAGAGCTTCCACACGACGATCCAGGTTGCGGTGCATCATGTCTGCGCTGCCGATATAGACCTGCGGGTCGCCGTCGTTGACGAAGGAGAAGATACGCGCATGCTCGAGGTAGCGGCCCAGGATCGAGCGCACCGTGATGTTCTCGCTCATTCCCGGCACGCCCGGTCGCACCGAGCAGATGCCGCGCACCACCAGTTCTACCTTCACCCCGGCGTTACTCGCGCGGTAGAGGGCGTCAATGATTGCTTCATCCACGATCGAATTCAACTTGATTCGGATGCCCGACGGCTTGCCCAGTCGGGCATTCTCGGTTTCAACATGGATGCGCTTGAGCAGCCCTTTTCGAAGGTGGAGCGGCGCAACGAGCAGGCGCTTGAACTTCTTCTCGATCGCGTAACCCGAAAGCTCGTTGAACAGCCTGGTGAGGTCTTTGCCAACCTGATCATCCGCGGTGAGCAGGCCCAGGTCTTCGTAGATGCGGCTCGTTTTGGGATTGTAGTTACCGGTGCCGATGTGGGCGTAGTGGCGCAGCACGCCACCCTCTTGGCGGACCACGAGCGCGAGCTTGCAGTGGGTCTTCAAGCCCACGAGACCATAGACGACGTGCACGCCCGCCTTCTCCAGCTTGCGCGCCCAGTTGATGTTTGCGGTCTCATCGAAGCGGGCCTTGATCTCGACGAGCGCCAACACGGCCTTGCCGGCTTCTGCCGCGTCGATGAGGGCTTGCACGATCGGGCTATCACCGCTCGTGCGATATAGGGTCTGCTTGATGGCGAGCACGTTCGGGTCTGCGGCGGCCTGCTCCAGGAAGCTCTGCACGCTCGTCGCGAACGATTCGTACGGGTGGTGCAGCAGGATGTCCTGCTTTGCGATCGACGCAAAGATGTCGGGCATCGCATTCGGCTCGACTGGCAGCAGGTTGGCGCTGGTAGTGGGAACGTGGCGCGCGAACTTGAGTGCAGGGCGGTCGATACGGGTGAGCTGGAACAGCCCGCCCAGGTCGAGCGGCGCCGGGAGGCGGTAGACCTCCTGCTCGGTGATGTCGAGTTCTCGTACGAGAAGTCCGAGTGTGACCTCATCCATGTCCTCGGTGATCTCGAGACGGATCGGCGGCCCGAAGCGGCGGTTGAGCAGTTGTTTCTCGAGGGCCTGGATGAGGTTCTCGGACTCGTCCTCGTCGACCTCGACATCTTCGTTGCGAGTCACTCGGAACTCGTGGTGCTCAAGAATATCCATGCCCGGGAAGAGGTCTTCGAGGTGGTTGGAGATGAGGTCTTCGAGGGGAATATATCGGATCTGCCCGCGTTCGTCACTTGCAAGTTCAACGAACCGGGGCAGTACCGAGGGCACCTTGAGGCGCGCGAACTCCTCCTTGCCCACTTTCGGGTTGCGCACTCGGATCGAGAGGTTCAGCGAGAGCCCTGAAATGTAGGGGAACGGATGCGCGGGGTCGACCGCGAGCGGCATCAGCACCGGGAAAATCTGGGTGGAGAAGATTTCGTCGAGACGCTCGCGATCCTCGGCCGTGAGTTCGGCCCAGGTCTCGATTTGGATGCCTGCCTCATCCAGCCCCGGTTTCACGCTGTACTGGAAGATTCGCGCGTGGCGATCCTGTAGCTCGTGTGCCTTCGCAGAGATGTCAGCGAGCACGTCGACCGGGGCTCGCCCCACGTTTGTGGGCACCGCAAGGCCGGTCGCAATGCGTCGTTTGAGGCCCGCGACCCGCACCATGAAGAACTCGTCGAGGTTACTGGCAAAGATCGCGAGGAAGTTGGCACGCTCCAGCAGCGGCACTGTCTCGTCTTCGGCGAGTTCGAGAACGCGCTGGTTGAACGCGAGCCAGCTCAGTTCACGGTCGAGATACCTGTCCACCGGCAGGGTGCCGTCGTCATCTCGGCTGGACGACTCATCAATGTCGTACTCATCGAGGGAGTCAGTGGCCGCACCCGTCTCGGCGAAGCCCTGCGAAGCATCCATGAGTTCATACTGGCATGCTCAGATGTACTGCCGATTAACCGCTCCGGGCGTGCTTCCACAGGTACTGCACGTCGATCGAATGCTCGCGGAAACCGAACGACCGATACAGGCGCAGCGCCGCAGTGTTGTCACCCTCGACGTACAAATGAGCCGATCGGATGCGCCGCTCAGCGAGCCGCTTCATGCCCGCGTTCACGAGGATGCGACCCAGCCCTTCACCCTGCCGTCTTGGGTCGACCCCGACCACATAGAACTCGCCTTCGCTGTTCTCTACTTTGAGCCAGCAATACCCGATCATGGTGCCGTCATCCCACAGAAGGAAGAAGTCCGCCGGGTCGAACCAGCTCTCGGCCATCACGATGTCGAGGTCGGCGCGGGTCATCCCGCCCTGTTCCGGGTGGTTGGCGAAGGCGGATGCGTTGAGGTCAAGCCACGCCGTCTCATCGCGCGCTGCGAAGTGGCGGATGCTGGCTGCCTCAGGACCATTCGCCTCCGGACCATTCGCCTCGGGACCATTCGCTTCGGGCGCATGAGCTTTGGGCACATCCGCCTCAAGGTGAAGAAGTTCGCGTACCGGCTGCAATCCGTGGCTTGCCGCGAGAGCTCGGGCGCCGGGGTGGTTACCGTGTGCCCAGAAGAGCATGTCGCCGGGTGCGGCTGACGTGAGCTGCTCGAGCATGCGTGCTCCGAGGCCATGACGGCGCGCATCCGGGTCGACGACGAATTCGGCAGAACTGCTCTCGACCACGGCGACCGCCCGATCGAGCCACACCAGTTCGCGGCGTCCCTGGGCCAGTTCTACGAGTGCTGCGTCGGAGAACGGCGGGCTACCGTCGAATGTCCGGGCCCGTGCGACGAGGGTTTCGAACTCTCCTGATTCAGCGGCCCCGGCCGCGCTCCCGAACTCACGCCCCGTGCCCACCTCAGCGCACTGTGGCGGGCATGAGACGCTCAGTGTCGTCGTCGTCGTGGACGTTGAAGCGGTAGCCGACGTTGCGCACGGTCCCGATCAAAGACTCGAGGTCGCCGAGCTTCGCGCGCAGGCGCCGCACATGCACGTCGACAGTTCTCGTACCGCCGAAGTAGTCGTAGCCCCAGACTTCGCTCAGCAGCTGTTCGCGAGTGAACACACGCGATGGATGTGTGGCGAGGAAGCGCAACAGCTCGAACTCCTTGAACGTGAGATCGAGCGGACGGCCGTGCACCTTGGCCGAGTACGACGCCTCGTCAATGACGACGCCGGATGCCTGGATCTTCGAGCTGGAAGAGCTCTGCGCCTGTCGCGCAAGGGCGAGGCGGATGCGAGCATCCGCCTCCGCAGGCCCCGCGGTGTTCAGAATGACGTCGTCGACACCCCAGTCGGCGGATACCGCGGTCAGCCCGCCTTCGGTGAGGATCAGCAAGAGAGGTACCGTCACGCCGGTGGTGGTGAGGATCTTGCAGAGGGACTTGGCGCTGGCGAGGTCTTGCCGAGCATCCACGAAGATGAGGTCGCAGGGGGGCGCGGAGATGAGTGATGCCGGCGACGCCGGGATCTGCTTGACCGTGTGGCTGAGTAGCGCCAGGGCTGGGAAGACCTCGGTGTCGAACGCGGAGCTCAGGATCAACAGCTGCGCCACAAGTCCTCCAAAGTGCGTTCCGCCAGTCTATCTACGGCTTAAGCTGACGCCATGACGTGGCAATTCTTCAGCGTGCTTCCCATCTGGCTACTCGGTATTGCCGGTGCAATAGTCATCGCATTCACCGCTCCCGCGGGCGGACAAGTCACGTGGCTCGCGATCGTTCTGGCGATTTGCATCATCGCAACATTTGCGATCCAGTTGGCGATTCAGCGCAAGGACGGTTTCGTCGTGCGGGCGATGGCCTCGATTGGCGGTTCGGTGCTCCTGCTCGCGATTGCCACGGGTGTGTTTGCCTTGATTGGTTAGGATTGGACCATGTACCTCGCGCTTGAGCTGTTCTTCATCGGCCTGCTGGTGCTCGCGGGCGGGGCGATTGCGGCAACCTCGGCTGTCGTGCTCTTCAAACTCTTTCGCGGCCAGCGCTAAGTGCGCTGCTGATTGCCCTGTCGAACTCACGCCTTGATTGAACTCAGCGCCGATGTGCCGGCGGAACTCGTACCCCTCTCCTGGCTGATCGGCCTCTGGGAGGGCACCGGTGTAGTCAACTATGCCGTGGGCGACCAGACGGTCAACTTCGAGTTCGGGCAAAGGCTCAGCTTCACTCATGACGGGCTGCCGCACCTCAATTACACCTCCTACACCTGGCTGCTCGACGCAGAAAAAACCCCTCACGCGACGGAGACCGGATACTGGCGCCTCAGTCGTCCGCTCACCGGCGGCGATCCCGGGCCCGGCCTGCTCAAGGGCGGCGGGCTGCTGCCGTTCACAACGGCGCGTGCTGTCGAGACGCTCCGTAACGCTACCGATGGGTTCGATATCGAGGTTTCGCTCGTGCACCCGGGCGGCGTGAGCGAGCTCTACATCGGGCAGGTGAAGGGTCCGCGGATTGACTTGGCGACGGATGCGGTGCTCCGCACCTCCACGGCGAAGGACTACGCGGCAGCGACCCGTGTCTACGGCCTGGTCGAAAGCCACCTCCTCTGGGCGTGGGACATCGCAGCCCTCGGTCAGGAGCTCGCCACCCACGCGTCGGGACGGTTGGCTCGTGTCGAATAGCGGGGCGCCCGTCGCCTCATCGGCCTCCCGCGAGAATCCCTTCACGCGCCGTCTCGGCGCTGTTGGTTCGCCGCCCCTGCACTACGGCAATCCGCTCGGCGAGCAGAAGGCGCTCGCGGCCGGCACCGCGATCGTGGACCTCTCCGACCGTGCCGTGCTCACCATCACGGGGCCGGACCGTCTCACCTGGCTCGACTCCCTCACCACCCAATCCCTCAGCCACATCGCGCCAGGCGAGTCCAGCGAGACCCTCCTGCTCGACCCCACCGGACACCTCGAGCACGCCATGCGTGTCATCGACGACGGCGTGACGACCTGGCTGCTTGTCGACGGGCCGCAGGCCGGGACGCTGCTGACGTGGCTCGACCGTATGCGCTTCATGCTGCGGGTTGAGGTCGCCGATCGTACGGCCGATTTCGCGACCATCGGCACGCTCGGCCAGCCCGCGCTGCCTGCCGCCGCGCCGAACGGCGTGCCGCTCGTCTGGTCAGACCCGTGGGCGGATGTGGCGCCCGGAGGCCACCAGTACTCACCCGCCGCACAGCATCCCGCCCACGGCTGGACGTATCGCGAAGTACTCGTGCCCCGCGACGCTCCCGCCGATCCGCTCGCGTCATTGCCTGCAGCGGGATCCCTCGCACTCGAGGCGCTGCGTATTGCGGCGTGGCGTCCGAGGCAGTCGACCGAGGCAGACGAGAAGACCATTCCGCACGAGCTGGACTGGCTGCGATCGGCGGTGCACCTCAACAAGGGCTGCTACCGCGGGCAAGAAACGGTCGCGAAGGTACACAACCTTGGGCATCCGCCGCGGCGTCTGGTAATGCTGCACCTCGACGGGTCCGACGGTGTGCTCCCCGTGGCGGGCGACCCGGTGTCGCTGCCCCCAGTGGATGCCGCTGATGACATCATCGTCGGCCAAATCACCTCCGCCGCGCTGCACTACGAGCTTGGACCAATCGCCCTCGCCGTGATCAAGCGCAACGTAGACCCCGACACCGACCTGGTTGTTGTGACCGATGGCATCCGGATGGCAGCTGCCCAAGAGGTCATCGTGCCGACCGACGCTGGCGCCGAGGCGAATGTGCCGCGATTGCCGCGGTTGGGTGCGGTCCACCGCTGAATTCACTTGAGCCGCCGGCCGCAACGGATGCGCCGCAGTTCTGCTCCTAAGCCCAGCTAAACCCCAGCGGAGCGACCGCATCCCACGCGATCGTCACCTCGCCCAATCGCCATCGCGACGCGGATCCCAGTACTGGCCAGCCCGCGGAGCGCAGCGACGCAACCACTGCCACCCACCGCTGTGACGGCCCGTAGACGCCCAGCCCGGCGTGCACAGCCCACAGCCGATCGAGCTCGGCCAGAAGCGCGTGCACCTTCTCTCCGGGAACATTGCAATGAATGAGCACCTTTGGCAGACGCTCCGCGACAACAGACGGCGCATCCAGCGACGCCAGCCGCAGCGACATAGTCAGGGAGACGGGTCCGGCGCACGACACATCCACCCAGCTGGCCACCCGCCCGACCTCATTGCATGTGCCCTCGACGAGCACTCCGCCCGGTTGCAGCCGCGCCACCATTAGCCGCCACGCGGGCAGCACCTCGACCTGGTCGTACTGCCGCAGAACATTGAATGCGCGGATGACCGCAGCCCGAGCATCCCCGGGAAGGGGCACCTCGAACCCCCCGACGGCAAACCGTAAACCGGGGCGTGCGAAGGGCGCAGCCGCCGCCACGCGCGCCGGGTCGATCTCGAGCCCGACGACCTCAACGTCGGGTCGAACCCGCGCGAGCCGCTGATGCAATTCGAGTGTCGTTGTAGCGGATGCTCCGTACCCCAGGTCGACAACGAGCAGTGTCGCCGCGCGCCGCAAGGCCGGCAACGCGGCAATCCACCGGTCGACGCGGCGGAGGCGGTTGGTGCCGGTGGTTCCGCGGGTAATCCGGCCGGTGGGCATGCTCCAGTATCGCGCGAGCGGTGGCCCGGCGGCCCCAGGGCGGCGGGCCAAAGACGTGCCCAAGGGCGGGGCCAGGGAACAATTCCCAGGGACTCCGGGGCCCGCACCGCCCTACCCAGCCCCGTCCCGCTCTACCCAGCCCGAACGCCGGAGCAAACTACGCTGAACCCATGACTCACACGCTCATCCTGCTGCGCCACGGTAACTCCGAATGGAACCTCAAGAACCTCTTCACGGGGTGGGTAGATGTGCACCTCAGCGATCAGGGCGTCGTTGAGGCGAACCGCGCCGGCCAGTTGTTGGCCGAGTCGGGGCTGAAGCCCGACATCCTCTATACGAGCCTCTTGACCCGCGCGATTGATACCGCGAATATCGCCCTCGATGTCTCCGACCGCGCGTGGATTCCGGTGAAGCGCAGCTGGCGCCTCAACGAGCGCCACTACGGAGCACTGCAGGGGCTCGACAAGGCAGAGACGCTCGAGAAGTATGGTCCGGAGAAGTTCATAGAGTGGCGCCGAAGCTTCGACGTGCCGCCGCCCGTGCTCGCCGATGACGCCGAGTACAGCCAGGTGCATGACGAGCGCTACGCACACATTGACGGCGAGATTCCCCGCACCGAGAGCCTCAAACTGGTGATCGATCGCATGCTGCCCTACTGGATGTCGGACATAGCCCCCTCCCTGGCCGTCGGCCAGACTGTGCTCGTCACCGCCCACGGCAACTCACTGCGCGCGCTGGTCAAGCACCTCGACAACATCTCGGACGGCGACATAGCCGATCTCAACATCCCGACCGGCATCCCGCTTGTTTACGAACTGGACGACGATTTCATGCCGACCGGTCCCTCGAAGTACCTCGACCCGGAGGCCGCTGCCGCCGGTGCCGCCGCAGTCGCGGCGCAGGGCGCGAAGAAGTAGCTCGACCCGAAGCCATACTCCGTGATCATGCACCGGGGCCCGTAGCGCAGCTGATCAGTGGATAGCGCCGGATGCGGCTGCGCATCCAAGGCACCATGATCGATCCATGGCCCAATTTGTTGTCGCTGGCGTCGACTTGTCCGCAGAGCCCAAGCGCACCGCGGTGGCTGTGCTCCGGGCATCCGCTCATATTCAACTCGTCGACCTGCAGCTGGGCGCCGACAACGACCAGGTAATTGCCCTGACGCGAGACGCGGAGAAGATCGGCGTCGACTGCGCATTCGGTTGGCCGAGGGACTTCGTGGAGTTCGTGAGCAGCCAGCAATCCGGCAATCCCATCGACCGATCCCGGGGAGACGTAGGCATCGCCTGGCGCCGCCGCCTCGCCTACCGCGACACCGATCGCGAGGTGCTGCGACTGACCGGCAAGCAGCCGCTGAGCGTCGCGACCGACAAGCTCGGTCTGGTCGCCATGCGCTGCGCCGTGCTGCTCGAAGACTGGGCGCGCACCGGCAGATCCGTCACACGTGATGGCTCTGGCGCCCTCGTCGAGGTGTACCCGGGCGCCGCCCTGAAGGTCTGGGGCATGGCCACCTCCAGATACAAAGTGGAACCTGCACCCCTCACGCATTTGGTCGACGAACTGTTACGACAGCTCCCGCTCGACCTCGGACCTCACGAACTTCGGGTGCGCACCTCCCACGACTCCTTCGACGCCGTAATCGCCGCACTCTTGGCGCTGGCCAGCCGACGCGGGCAGTGCGTTCCGATCCCCGCGGAGTTTGCCGCGGCCGCCCGAGCGGAGGGCTGGATCGCGATCCCCCCACCTCTGATGCAACTGGTGCCTGTTTCACCGTGAGTGTCCAGTTGCCGTTGGGCGCTTGCGCCGAATTTTTCGACGCGATCACCGCGCACCTCGGCATCGACGCATGCTGCGGCCACCCCGTCACGTTCTACCGGGGAGCGATAGTTCTACTCCGAATGAAGCTGCTCGCGTAACCCCTACGCGTCCGCCGGCACCCAGTCGCCGGTGGCCAAGTACTGCACCTTCTTCGCGATCGAGACCGCGTGGTCTGCGAAACGCTCGTGGTAGCGGGAGGCGAGCGTCGCATCCACCGTGTCGACGGCTGCACCCTTCCAGGTCTCGCCGAGCACTTTTTCGAAGACGCTGAGGTGCAGCGCGTCGATCCGGTCGTCGTCGTTGCGGATCTCTTCGGCAATCGTGTTGTCTTCGGTCTTCAGGAGTTCGACGAGTTTCTTCGCGATCGCAACGTCCAGCGCACCCAGCTCTGCGAACGTTGAGCGCAGACTCTTGGGAACGACCTTGTCGGGGAAGCGGTAGCGAGCGAGTTGAGCGATGTGCTCCGCCATGTCACCCATCCGCTCGAGCGACGCGGAGATGCGCAGGGCACTGACGACAATGCGCAGGTCGCGCGCGACCGGCTGCTGGCGGGCCATGATGTTAATGGACAACTCGTCGAGTTCGAGCGCCGCGGTGTCGATTTTCTCATCATCGGAGATCACTATCTCGGCGAGTGACACGTTGGACTCATTGAATGCGCGGGTCGCGTTTTCGATCGACACAGCCACCAGGCCGGCGATCTCGACAAGGCGATCCTGCACCTCATGCAATTCCTGCTGGAAAACTTCGCGCACGCTCTTAAGTCCCTTCGCTACGGGCATGACATTACCCGCACGGTTGAAATCACAGTGGCCGCTGGAGGTTAACGGCAGGTGTTATGCCTCTGAACATCACGCAAAGTAGCCTTGGCTGCCGCGCCAACCGTTCAGGCGCTCGACAGATGTAAGTAATCTTAAGCCCATGGACTCAGCGTGGCTCATGCCCGCCGCGCTCACGTTCGGGATTCTCCTCGGCGCGGGCGTGCTCGCCGTCATCTTCCTCGCGTTTCGCCGCGGGCAGCGAGCTGTGGATGTTGCGAGTACCTCAGTGCCGGATGGCGTCGATGCCGTCATCGACGCACTCGAATCGGCCGGCGTCGTACTCGACCCGTCGAACAACGTCCTGAAAGCTTCCCCGGGTGCACTGGCGTTCGGACTCGTCTGGAATCAGCAGCTCGTGCACCCCGAACTGATCGCCCTTGTCGATGAAGTGCGCCGCGACGGCGATCCGATCACGCGTGAGCTGACTCTGCCGCGTGGGCAGTTGGGCGATGCGAGCCTGCACCTCTTCGTGCGGGTTGCGCGGCTCGGCGCGCGCTACATCCTGTTGTTGGCCGAGGACCGCACCGAGGCCTTCCGGCTCGATGAGGTGCGCCGCGACTTCGTGGCCAACATCAGCCACGAGCTGAAGACCCCGATCGGCGCAGTCGGCTTGCTCGCCGAGGCGCTCGCATCCGCGTCGGATGAGCCGGCCCAGGTGCGTCGCTTTGCGGCGCAACTCACGACCGAGTCCGAGCGGCTTGCCCGCATCACCCAGGAGATCATCGAGCTCTCGCGCCTGCAGGCCGCCGATGTTCTGACGAAGGCTGACCTCGTCAACATCGACCACGTTGTCGCCCTCGCGATCGACCAGAACCGAGTCGTCGCGGATTCGCACCGCGTGCAGCTGGTCTCGGGCGGGCATGGTGGCATCCAGGTGTACGGCGATGAGGCACTGCTCGTCGTGGCGCTGCACAACCTTGTCGCGAACGCGATCCAGTACTCACCCGAGGGATCTCGGGTCGGCGTGGGAGTCAACGAATCGAACGGAATCGTCGAAATCGCGGTCACCGACCAAGGTGTCGGCATCCCGGTTGACGAGGTCGACCGTGTATTCGAGCGCTTCTACCGCAGCGACCCAGCGCGGTCGCGGAACACCGGAGGCACCGGCCTCGGTCTCGCGATCGTCAAGCATGTCGTGAACAATCACGGCGGCGAGGTACGTGTGTGGTCGCAACTCGGTAGCGGGTCAACGTTCACGATCCGACTTCCTGAGGCATCGCATCCGCGCACCGCACCGATCCCACCGACACCGACCCCCATGGGAGCCCTGAAATGACCCGCATTCTGATCGTCGAAGACGAATCCTCTCTCAGCGATCCACTCGCGTACTTGCTCGGTCGCGAGGGCTATGAGACCGCGATCGCAGCGGATGGGCCGTCTGCCCTCGTCGAATTCGATAAGCGCGGTGCCGATCTGGTGCTGCTCGACCTGATGCTTCCGGGATTGTCGGGCACCGAGGTCTGCCGGGAACTGCGTGCCCGATCCAGCGTGCCGATCATCATGCTGACCGCAAAAGACAGCGAGGTCGATATCGTGGTCGGGCTCGAGCTCGGCGCTGACGACTATGTGACCAAGCCGTACTCGACCCGGGAACTCCTGGCGCGCATCCGTGCCGTCTTGCGTCGCCGCATTGAAGCTGACGATGATCAGGATGCGATCCTCACGGCCGGTACCGTCCGCATGGATGTGGAGCGGCACACCGTCGCAGTCGACGGCAAGGAGATGGCGATGCCGCTCAAGGAGTTCGAGCTGCTTGAGGTTCTGCTGCGCAACGCCGGTCGCGTGCTCACCCGCGGGCAGCTCATCGACCGCGTCTGGGGCGCGGACTACTTCGGCGACACGAAGACGCTTGATGTGCACATCAAGCGCATCCGCTCCAAGATCGAGACGATGCCCTCAGAGCCGACAATGCTCGTGACCGTGCGCGGGCTGGGCTACCGCTTCGAGGCGTAACCGCTCCTCTATTGGGTGACCCAGCTCTGCCAGACGTCGACTCCGGTCGGCTCGGCGCCGGAATTCAGGATGTCGATCTGCACCTGACTGCGGTCACCGTTGTAGTTGTCCCGGTCGTAGGTCGCGCTGATGCGAGTTATCTCGACCGTTGCGTGTGCGGTGCCGTGCGAACCATTCGCTGCCGACGGCACCGGATACGCGAAGTAGCTCAACACCGTGTCCCAGGGCGGGCTCTTCCAGATGAGGTTGAAGGTGGCTCCGGGCACCAGACTCGGAACGGTGAAGATCTTCATGAGATGCGTGTCGGCCATACCGGCAGTTTATCGAAGACCATTCGCAGTTGGCATTCGGGATGCTGCGAACGCGCCGACGTCTGGTGAGCGAAGCGGCTGTGAAGTTACGGCGCGCGAGTGGACTCGGGCGGGGCGAAGGCCGCGTACTGCGGCGAGCTGCCGTCAAGCACCGGAACCATGAGTTGCACTCCGGCTGCATCGCCCGACTGTAGATAGACGGGGAACAGGCCGCCCTTGGGCACGCCACCGTCCTTGATCAGGATCTGCGGCTGGCCGACAACGTTGCCGAACGAGGCGGTGGAGTTGGAACGTACGGACTTCATGGTTGTCGTCGTGACGCCGCCGGACTGGTACTGCAGGGTGACCGTCGCGATTGTTGGAGCAGCGTTGACCATCGTGATGAGCAGGCTGTAGGTCGATCCGTCGGAGTTCGAGAGCGCGATCACGTTGCGCACACCGAGGGTACCCACAGTCGCGCTAACGCCGTCGCTGGGATCGTAGTGATTCAAGGTCGCCTGGTCTGAGATCAGGCTGCATCCTGACGCCCCT
>JAYSPT010000066.1:0-1632 GCA_043721995.1 Salinibacterium sp.
CTGCGAAGGTGATCGTCGCGCCGAATTCGCCGAGCGCCCGGCAGAAGCACAGCAGCGCTCCCGCGCTGACGCCCGGTGCGACCAGAGGCAGGGTGATCCGGCGGAAGATCGTGAATCGGTCCGCGCCGAGGGTCGCTGCGGCAACCTCGAAACGACGATCGGATGCCCGGAGCGCCCCCTCCACAGCAAGTACCAGGAACGGCATCGCCACGAACGTTTGAGCGATCACGACCGCGGCCGTCGTGAAGGGGATCGTGACGTGGAACCACAAATCAAGCCATTGCCCGATCAGCCCGCGCCGACCGAGGAGAAGCAGCAGCGCGACACCTCCGACCACAGGCGGGAGAACGAGGGGCACGGTGATGAGCGCGCGCAGCAGGCGCCTCGGAACCGTCGGCCAGTGCGCGGACCGTGCGAGTACGAGTGCGAGCGGGATACCCAGAATGAGACTGACGAGGGTGGACAGGCTGGCCGTAACAAGCGACAGGATGAGTGCGGAGGAGACCTGAGGCTGCGCGAGAAGTGTCGGTAGCTGCGTCCAGGGGGCCCTGATGACCAGCGCGAGAAGAGGTAGGACGAGCAGGCCGAGGGCCAGTCCTGCGGGAATCCACAGGACCGGCGCCAGGAAACTACGCCCGCTACGGCGCGCCGAAGCCGGCATCCGTCATGATCTTGATTCCCGCGGGTGACAGTACGAAGTCGATGAAAGCCTGAGCAGCCGTCTTGTTGGTCGAAGTGCTCGACAAAGCAATTGGATACTTACCGACCGCGGCCGAAGCCTCCGGGAAATCGATGCCCTTTACCTTGTCACCGGCCGAGAGTACGTCGGTCTTGTACACCAGGCCCGCGTCAGCCTCATCGATTTCGATCTTCGTGAGCACGGACTTCACATCCTGCTCAAATGAGTCCACCGACGCCACGATGCCCGCCTTATCGAGAACGGTCTTCGCAGCAGCACCACACGGCACCTCCACCGCGCAGAGCACAATCGCGAGGTCGGGATTGGCGAAGTCGGCCAGCCCGGTGACCTTGCCGGGGTCGGCCGGGGGAACCGCGATCTCGAGGGTGTTGGTCACGAAAGTTGTGGGATTGCCGTCGGTGAGCGACGCATCCGTCACCGTTTTCATGGTTGTGGCACTTGCCGCGGCAAACACGTCGGCTGGAGCACCCTGGGTGATTTGTGCCGCAAGCCCGGAGCTGCCGCCGAAGTTGAAGGTCACGGTTACGTTGGGATGCTCCGCCTTGAACGCAGTCGCGATCGCCTGGAAGGTTTCGGTGAGGGACGCCGCGGCAAACACGTTGATCGTGCCCGTGAGGGCGTCGGGGTTGCGCGTCGGTGTCGGGGTTGGCATGGCCGCGGTCGAGCATCCCGCGAGCAACAGCCCGATCGCGGCAATGCCGAGAACTGCCCGGTTCATCAGTTGCTCGAGCTCGGTAGTTCGACGACGACATTTGTCGCCTTGACACTTGCGACCGCGAGTGTGCCGACTTCGAGCCCAAGTTCGTTTGCAGCTTCGGCGCTCATGAGGGACACGACCCGGAACGCACCGGCCTGAATCTCAACCTGCGCCATCACGAGATCCATGGTGACCTTCGTGACGATCCCGGTGATGTGGTTGCGCGCCGAAGTTC
>JAYSPT010000067.1:0-13113 GCA_043721995.1 Salinibacterium sp.
CTATGGGCGCGGGCGGTTCGGATTGATCCAGTCGACCTCGGTGAACCGGGCGAAATCGCTGTCACACGAAACGACCGGAACCCCGTGCCCGATCGCGAGCCTTTCGTCGAGCTATTGCCGGCAGGCCCGCCGCCTCGACGAGCGGGAGTTACGTTCGGGTCGAGGTTGAGTGTCGTTCGCATGTGCACGTGCTCGACTCGTAACGAGCCGGTAAAGCGCGCCCGATAAGGTTGAAGGCATGCACCGGATTGCCGTCGTTCCTGGGTCATTCGACCCGATCACGCTCGGGCACCTTGACGTCATCGAGAGAGCAGCAGGACTGTTTGACGAATTGCACGTGCTCGTGGTGCATAACCCTGGCAAGTCCGCACTGCTCCCGATCGCGCAGCGCGTGACGCTGATCGAACAGGCGATCCGCGAAGACGGCTTCGCTGGCAACATCCTGGTCACGAGTTGGAGCGTCGGACTCCTCGTCGACTATTGCATGGAGGTTGGCGCCACCGTTCTCGTCAAGGGCATCCGCTCGCAGATCGACGTCGCATACGAAACGCCGATGGCGATCGTGAACCGGGACCTGGCCGGGGTGGAGACGGTCTTCCTGCTGCCGAATCCCGCGCACGCGCATGTATCGAGCTCGCTCGTGCGGCAGGTTGCTGCTCTTGGCGGCGACGTCAGCCCCTATGTTCCGTCCGCTGTGACGCGGTACCTCGCGACCCGCGACTGAGCCGCACAGTGCGAGAGCGCGCCCTTTCGCCGAAGCAGGGAGAATAGGGTCGTGACCCTGAAACTCGGATACAAAGCCTCAGCTGAGCAGTTCGATCCCCGCGAGTTGGTGGAGATCGCCGTCGCTGCTGAAGCCCACGGCATGCAGAGCGTTGCGGTCAGCGACCACTTTCAGCCCTGGCGCCACGAGGGTGGCCATGCACCGTTCTCGCTCGCCTGGATGGCCGCCGTCGGCGAGCGCACATCCACCATCAGCATCGGCACGAGTGTGATGACGCCGACCTTCCGCTACAACCCGGCGGTACTCGCCCAGGCGTTCGCCACGATGGGATGCCTCTACCCTGACCGAATCTTCCTCGGGGTGGGCACTGGTGAGGCGCTTAACGAGATCGCCACCGGATTCCGTGGTGCCGCGGCACAGGACTGGCCCGAGTTCAAAGAGCGCTTCGCCCGCCTTCGCGAGTCGGTCGACCTGATGCGCCAGTTGTGGACCGAGGAGCGGGTTAACTTCCGGGGTGAGTACTACTCGACCCACGATGCATCGATTTATGATCGCCCGACGAACCCGATTCCGGTCTACATCGCCGCAGGGGGGCCCGTCGTCGCGCGCTACGCGGGTCGGGCGGGCGACGGTTTCATCTGCACCTCGGGCAAGGGTATGACTCTCTACACCGATGCGTTGATTCCTGCCGTAAAGGAAGGTGCAGAAAAGGCCTCCCGCAGCTTCGATGACATCGACCGGATGATCGAAATCAAGCTTTCCTACGATACCGACTACGACGTGGCCCTCGAGAACACTCGATTTTGGGCGCCGCTGGCCCTGTCGGCCGAGCAGAAGCACGACATCACCGATCCCATCGAGATGGAACGAGCCGCGGACGCGCTGCCAATCGAGAAGATCGCCTCCCGCTGGATCGTCGGGTCCGATCCCGACGAGGTCGTGCTCGCCATCACGCAGTACATCGATGCCGGGTTTGATCACCTCGTGTTCCATGGCCCCGGTGCCGACCAGCGCCGCTTCCTCGAACTGTTCGAGCGCGATCTTGCGCCGAGGTTACGGGCGCTGTGAGGCAACTATGTGCGTGAGCGGCCCAGCATGAGTGCGCTGCGCATCGGCTACGCCGCCATGCTCGAGCAGTTCCACCCGACCGAAGCGGTTGCACTCGCCGCCTACGCCGAAGTGCACGGATTCTCCGGTGTGATGGCGGCCGATCACTACCAGCCATGGGTGCCCCAGCAGGGTCAGGCGGCGTTCGTCTGGAACGTGCTGTCCGCTATCGGGGAGCGAACCACGGGAGACATGGGCCCGGGCGTCACTGCACCTACCTTTCGCTGGCATCCGGCGATGGTCGCCCAGGCAAGCGCGACACTGGCAGCCATGTACCCCGGCCGCCACTGGCTGGGGCTGGGCTCGGGTGAAGCCCTCAACGAGCACATCGTCGGGGGATACTGGCCCGAAGCCCCCGAACGTATCAACAGGATGTTCGAAGCCGTCGACATCATTCGAAAGCTGTTCACCGCCTCGATCGCCGGGCGCGACACCAAATTCGCTGGCCAGTACTACAAGCTCGAGACCACCCGACTGTGGACCATGCCCGATGTCGCACCAGAAATGCTCGTCGCCACCGCCGGACCGGTCACTGCAAAGCGCGCCGGTAAAACCGTCGACGGTCTCATCACTGTCGGGGCACCGCTGGAGAAGATCGCCGGGCTGTTCGAGAGGTTCGACGAGGGCGCACGCGAGGTCGGCAAAGATCCCTCCCGCATGCCCAAAGTGCTGCAACTTCACCTCAGCTGGGCAGAGACCGACGAGCAGGCGATGGCCAACGCCATGCTTGAGTGGCCCAATGGCGGAATGCGCTTCCCGAAGGGCGACATCCGTTCCCCGTTCGAGCTTGAACAACTGGCGAAGCTGGTGCGGCCAGAGGACTTTGAGGGCAGGATGCTCGTAACCGCCGATCCGGATGCGCACCGTGCGCACATCCAGAAGTTCGCCGACCTCGGATTCGACCGGATCTACCTTCACAACGTCGGTCGCAACCAACGGGAGTGGATCGACGTCTTCGCGCGCGACGTGCTTCCCAACCTGGTGAGGTAGCCGGTGTTCTCAGTGTTCGGTATGGAGGGAATCCCGGAGATCGCACCCGGTGACGACCTGGCGCGCATCATCGGCGATGCGCTTGACGGGCAACTGGAGGAGGGCGACATCGTGGTCGTCTCAAGCAAGGTCGTGTCGAAGGCCGAGGGGCGTGTGATCCTGGCCGAGGATCGCGAGCGGGCGATCACCGATGAGACAGTGCGGGTCGTGGCCACCCGCGCACATCCCGGGGGCATCACCCGCATCGTGGAGAACCGGCTCGGCATAGTGGCTGCCGCCGCAGGTGTCGATGCGAGCAACACCCCCGAGGGCACGGTGCTGCTGCTGCCGGTGGATCCGGATGCGTCAGCTCTCGCCCTGCGCACGGCACTCCAGTCGCGTTTCGGGCTGCGGATCGCCGTCGTCATCACGGACACTCTTGGGCGGGCATGGCGGGAAGGCCAGACCGATGTCGCGATCGGCGGCAGCGGCGTGACCCTGCTGGAAGACCTCCGCGGCACCCGTGACACCCAGGGCAGGGTGCTGGATGTAACAGCTCCCGCCGTGGGTGACGAGATCGCCGGTGCAGCCGACCTCGTCAAGCGCAAGAGCGCCGCTATTCCGGTCGCTGTGGTGCGGGGGCTGTCGCATCTGCTCGATGAGGATGCTCGGGGCGCGCGGTCACTGGTGCGTCCGGCGGCGAGCGACATGTTCCGGCTGGGGACTGACGAAGCCCGCGCGGCGGGGTTCGCAGACGGCTTCTCGGCGGGTCGGGCCCCGCGTGACTGACTGGACCGTCGTCGTTCCGGTGAAGGGAACGGCTGCCGCGAAGTCACGGCTTAAGGGCGCAACGGGACTCGCCCAGGCGATCGCGATGGACACGATCGCGGCCGTTGTCGCCGCATCGCGGGTCGCTCGCGTGATAGTCGTCACGAGTGCCGACGCCGCGCCGTTTGAGGAGCTCGGGGCCGAAGTGGTCGTCGACCCGGGTGCGGGACTCAACGCGGCGGTTCGTCTCGGCATCGCTGGTGCGGTCGGCCCGGTCGCCGCGCTCCTTGGCGACCTCCCCGCGCTTCGACCGAATGAACTCGACGTTGCGCTCTCCCTGGCTGATGCCCATGAGCTCTCCTTCGTCGCGGATGCAGATGCCGAAGGCAGCACGCTGATTGCAGCAGTTCGGCCCGATCTGCATACCCCGGCGTTCGGGGCGGGGTCACAAGCGGCGCATCGTGCGGCCGGTTATGTCGAACTTTCGGTGGAGGCATCCTCGGGGTTGCGTCGAGACGTGGACACCGCGGACCAGCTTGCATCCCTCGTGGGTCGTCTCGGGCCGCGAACCGCGGCTTTAGCCGAGCGACATATCGCCTAGCGGCCCACTTCCTCCCGGCTTCTCCCACTTCTTCCCGGCTCACCACTTCGCTGAGATCGCCACTTTCACCCGTCGCGCGTGCCACACACCCACATGCCGGGCGAACGGAGGGGAGTGGTTGCGGGACTCAGTGGCCGCCGACGACGTCGAGTGGCAGCAGCCGCAGTGACTTGCCCGTGGACGCGTACCCGGTGGAGGCGTGGGCGCGAGCAACTCCGCGTCGCTCGTCGGTCGGCGTGCCATAGGTCGTGGTCCGCTGGTAGGCCTCGCGACCGATCGCGGAGGCAAGCGCCTCGAGCTCATCGACGGTCTTTTCGGAGCCGTTGTCGGCGCCAGCCATGCGGCTGATCGTCTCCTCCATGAGGGTGCCGCCGACGTCATCCGCGCCGCCCTGCAGCATGAGTTGCGTGCCCTCCGTGCCGAGCTTGACCCACGAGGTCTGGATGTGATCGATGCGGCCGTGCAGCATCAGTCGCGCCACGGCATGCACGGCACGGTTCTCCTGCGGAGTCGGACCCGGCCGCGCAACCCCCGCCAGGTACACGGGCGAATTCATGTGTACGAAGGGCAGCAGCACGAACTCGGTGAAGCCGCCCGTCTCATCCTGGATCCGCGACAGAGTGCGCAGGTGGCCCACCCAGTGGCTCGGGTTGTCGACGTGCCCGTACATCATCGTCGAACTCGAACGGATGCCGAGCCGGTGTGCGGTCGTGACAATTTCGATCCATGCTGACGCGGGCAGCTTGCCCTTGGTGAGCACCCAGCGCACCTCGTCGTCGAGAATCTCCGCGGCGGTCCCGGGGATCGTGTCGAGCCCTGCACCCTTCGCCTCGGCCAGGAAGTCGTGATAGCTCAGGCCCGTCCGGGTCGCGCCGTTGACGATCTCCATCGGACTGAACGCGTGCAGGTGGATGCCCGGTTGCCGCTCTTTTACGACCCGTGCGAGGTCGAAGTACGCAGTTCCCGGAAGGTCAGGATGGATGCCGCCCTGCATGCAGATCTCGGTGGCACCGATGTTCCACGCTTCATCGACCCGGTCTCCGACCTGCTTCATCGAGAGAGTGAAGGCATCTGCATCGGTTCGTCGCTGGGCGAATGCGCAGAAGCGGCATCCGGTGTAACAGACGTTCGTGAAGTTGATGTTGCGATTGACGACGTAGCCGATGCCGTCACCGACCACGTCATGCCGGATGCGATCGGCCAGGCCGGCAAGCGCGTCGAGGTCGCGCCCTTCCGCATTCAGCAGAGCGAGGTACTCGGAGTCGGCAAGTCCCGCGGGGTCGGTCTCGGCTTTCGCGAGGGCGGCGCGAACCGCCGGGTCACCCACGTGACCGAGCACACGGCGGGTATCGCCGACGACCTCTCGCAGCTCTGACCAGTCGCCATATACATCCTCAAAGTCGCTGCGACGTTCTGTCGTGCGGCCTTCGGTGTCGATCTCGGTGTGCAGGTTCACGCGGCCGGAGCCCAGCCACTCGGGGTCGGGTTCCTGCCAGGGGAGCCCGACCGGGATCCTGCCCTCAACGGCAAGCCCGGTTTCGTCGGCGAGAGCCCGCACATGCGGCAGCAGCCGCGGGTCGAGCCACGGCTCTTCCGCACGCACATAATGCGGGTGCACAGTCAAGCGCTCTCGCAGCGTAAAGCCCGCGGCTGCAGTCAACCGCGCCAGCTCGTCGATGTTTGGCCATGGGCGCTCGGGGTTCACGTGGTCCGGCGTGAGTGGGGAAACTCCGCCCCAGTCGTCGATACCGGCGCGCACGAGCATGGCGAGTTCGGCTTCATCCGTGAGGTTTGGCGGTGCCTGCAGGCGTGCGCCAGGCCCGAGCACGATACGTGAGACGGCGACAGCGGCGATGTACTCCTCCAGCGGCAGGTCATCCCGACGCATCATGGCGGTCGACATCTTTGATCTGAAGTTTTGGATGATCACTTCCTGGATGTGTCCGTGCCGACGTGACGAAGCGCGAATCGCGAACAGCCCCTCGACTCGATCTGCGTAGGTCTCGCCGATGCCCAGTAGCAGGCCGGTCGTAAACGGCACATTGCTGCGGCCCGCATCCTCGATGACACGCAAGCGAATCACGGGATCCTTGTCGGGCGATCCGAAGTGCGCCTGACCCTTTTCCGTGAAGAGCCGTGTCGAGGTGGTCTCCAGCATCATGCCCATCGACGGCGACACGGGCTTGAGGCGCTGGATCTCCTCCCAGGTCATGACACCGGGGTTCATGTGCACGAGCAGGCCGGTTTCCTCAAGGATGCGCACGGCCATCGCCCTCAGGTAGGCAATCGTGGAGTCGTACCCGTTCGCATCCAGCCACTCGCGAGCCTCGGGCCAGCGTTCTTCCGGGCGGTCGCCGAGGGTGAAAAGCACCTCCTTGCAGCCGAGCGCAGCCCCGTTGCGCGCAACCTCAAGAATCTCGTCGGGCGACATGAACATCGCCCTGCCTTCGCGGGCGAGTTGCGCGGGCGACTTCACGAATGCGCAGTAGTGGCAGCGGTCTTGGCACAGGTGCGTCACCGGGATGAAGACCTTGCGTGAGTAGGTGATGACGCCGGGGCGTCCGGCGCGGTCGAGCCCGGCATCCCGAACCCTGCCGGCCGCGACGAGCAGTCGCTCGAGATCCGCGCCCCGTGCGTGAAGCAGGATTTCGGCCTCGGTCGCATCGATGGTCACACCGGACTCGGCGCGCTTCAGCGAGCGACTCATCGCGGACGCGGTGGGGACGAAATCGGTTGATTCTGTAACTTCGGACACGATGCCTCGCCTGAACGACCCAAAAGCGAAAGCGCCCAAACCCAGGCGTAAAACCAATTGCTTACGAGTCTAGGCCCCGACCGGAAGGGGTGCACTCGCCAGCACACACAGCACATAGATCACCAATGACAGCACTGGCGCCAGAGCTGCAAGAACGATCGCGCCATATTTTGCGCTACTGACCGTCGTCGCCGGTATCGGCATGATCCACCTGTGCCGCCGCAAACAGGCACCTGCCCTGGTCAGCTCCACCGGTCAACAGCACCACAACGTCCCCTGACCGGTTCGGAGTCAGCTCACGAAAGGGGGATAAGCCCACGCTAAGACTCCTCGGAACCTCTGACCGGTTGTAGCTTTCCGCCTCAGGGTCTTGGGGCTACCCCACGGCTAGCCCACGGTGACGCACATCGCCAGCAGACGTATCTTCGACTAACCGCCGCGGACCAGTCCCGCGAGTTCAAGGGCCGCGCCCGCGATCGCGGCGCTGAGCGGCAGATCGCGCAGCCACAGCGGGACGGCGCGAGCCGCGATCCCTGACGCTTCGACGTGGGGCACAAGCGGCGCATCCGACTCATCGACGAGCCACGCGTCGATCGTCCCGCCTGCGGGGCGAGACCCGTAGTGCAGCGCAACCGCGTCTGCTGCGGTCTCGATTCCAATGGCCGCGAGGCAAGCATCGGCCATGCCTCGCACGACTGCGCCTGCGATGATCGGCGAGATGCCCACTACTGGCGCGACCGCGGACCGCACCGCCTCCGCAATCCCCGGAATCGCGAGGATCGGCCCGATCGATACGACGGGATTCGAAGGCGCGAACAGGATCACATCAGCGCCTGCGATCGCGGCGAGCACACCCGGTGCCGGGCTGGAGTGCTCGACGTTGCGATACTCGAACGACTCGGCGGCGAGGCGTGCCCGGTGCCGGGTCCACCATTCTTGGAAGTGCATCGAGCCGCCGTCGACGTGCACGTGGGTCTCAACTTCGTCGTCGGTGGCCGGAATGAGACGCACTCCCAAATCCCAGCGTGGGGTGATGTGTGCGGTCGCCTCGCTGGGCGGCAGTCCGCTGCGAAGGCCGTGGGTGGGCGTTAGGTGCGTGCCTGGGTCGAGGTCGCCGAGGGTGAACCACTCGCAGCCGATGCCGTATGCGCGGAGCTTCCCGCTCACACGCTCCGACTCGCCCTTGCGTCCCCAGCCGCGCGGCTCGTCGTTGTCGCCGGCGAGCGTGTACATGATCGAGTCGAGGTCTGGCGCGATTCGCAGCGCTGTGAGCCACATATCGTCGCCATGGTGACGATGGCAGTGAGCTCAGGTTCGCCCGGCACGCGCGCCATGTGCTCGAGCAGGCCGCTGAGGCATCGTGCGCCCCCAACTCCACCGGAGAGCACTGTGACCCTCATCCTCCAAGGCTACCCGGGCCACCCCATCCCGGTCCGCGGCGGTCGGCTCGGGTCTAGCCCCTCTGGAGCAGGGCAGCCGTTCGCAGGTCGCGACCCACCTCGTCGATGGCGGCGACCGGTACCCCCGCTTGCGCTGCGAATTCTGGCCACGACTCCACGACTCCGGCGATCTCGTCGAGGATCCGGCTAGCTCCTGCGACCTGGTAGCGATCGGCCACCGCCATGAGGTGGCGTCGGCGGATGTCGCTGAACTCGCCGTCCACACTCATCAGGTGCTGGTTTGTCCACTTGCTCGTGGGGGAGTAGGCGTGCGTTACGTCATAGGCAGGGGCGAGTCGCCAGCCAACATCCGCGTCGAAGAGGAACGAGAAGTTCTTGGTGTGGTCGTCACAGTTGGCCGCAGCGACGTTGAACGCCATCCGTCGCCACGCCTGGTCGATTGCCTCCGGGCCGAGGATGAGGCCGTCGATGCGGTTGAAGAGTTGTGCGTAGTCATGCGTGGCGGTGAGCCGGAAGTCAAGAGCGTCGAGGGCGCACAGGGTCTGCAGATGAATCTTGTTGCCGTCATCCGCACGGTCGAAGCGACGGGTCATGAAGTGTGCGCGACCGTTCTCGTGCAGCAGCCGGGTATCCGACATCCGGATGCCCGCCGCCCGTGCCATGAGTGAGTAGGCGTACTCGATGCGCCCGTAGTTGCCGGTGCGGCCAAGCTGCTGGTCATCGCCGACTCCGTCGAACTTGAGCAGCCACGGCTGGAAACCGTCGATCACTGGCAGGTGGCCGGACCGCAGTTCATCGGTCGCCGGGTTCCAGTTGACGATCGCTTTGGCTCGCGCCCCGCCCGCGCTCGTTCCGACATCGATGATTCGCCGCAGTGACTCCTCGGACTCCGCGTCGGTCGCTAGTGACCCGCGCACTGCGGCGCGAGCGCTCGTAATGAGGTCCGAAAGGTCGAGTGCTGTCGGTGGGGGTTGATGTGGTGCGGTGTCGGGCAGGAACTCGAGCGCCCCCATCCCGCGGGCGCCGAGGTAGGTGAGCCGATCAAGGGCCGTGATATCGCTCGCCGGGATGCCCTCACGTGCGAGCGTGGCGTTGACAATGGCGTTACCGAAACTGTCGGGAAGGGCATCCGCCACCATCGGCGGCAGCCCGAAGAAGGTCTCGGCGGGCAGGCTCGGGAACGCGTAACGGGTGCGCGCGACGAGCGGCATGAGCGCGGGCGCGAGTTGCAGCCCGGTGCGTACCCAGCCAGGGTCGTACTCGAACTCGTACGCCCGGCCACGCAGTGCCGGGGCGATCGCACCAACCGTCTGCCCCCAGGCCCGCACTTCGACGAGGGTCGTGGGAACGTAGGCCATCAGAGGGCTCCCCGCCGAACGCGCCGCGCTCCAGTCGGTGTGGCGCGGGCGGCGCGGAGCTGCTCGATCGGCCCGGGGCCATCGCTGAATCCGGGGTTCAGCTCGTCGAGCCATTCCGCCCGGTTGAGGGCACGCACGACTCGGATCAGCGTACGCAGGCTGCTGCCCTTCGCCGCCTCGAGATTCTGGATGGTGCCCAGGCTCACATTGGCCCGTTCGGCGAGCGCGCGCTGGTCGAGTTCAGAAGACAGGCGCAGCCCGCGCACCTGCTCGGCGATGTGCTGCTCCCAGTCTGTGGTGCTCCTGCGATCCATTATGTATATAGATTATTGTGTTTTATCGATAAGTTCAAGCATAAAACATAATATTCTGTAGCTGAAACTGGAATGGTGAGCCGGAGTCAGTGCCAGCCACGACAAACTCTCAGGCTTATGTTCTCGTCATTCGTGAAAGACTCGGGGCGTGGAGAGTTTGCCGGTGAACCTCGACCCAGACCGCGATGTCTCGGGGAAAGCGCCGATGGCGCACGACGAGTTTTACGCCAAGTCCCGCGCGATCCTACGCACGATCGAGACTGTCATTGATGGCAAGCGCGATGCCGTGGAGATGGCGCTGACCGTCTTGCTGGCCGAGGGCCATCTCCTCATCGAGGATGTTCCGGGCGTCGGCAAGACAATGCTGGCCCGCGCATTGGCGCGCACCGTCGACTGCTCGGTGTCGCGCATCCAGTTCACTCCCGACCTGCTCCCCTCGGACATCACCGGAGTGTCCGTCTACAACCAGGCCGACCGCGAGTTTGAATTCAAGCCCGGCCCGGTGTTTGCGAACATCGTCATCGGTGACGAGATCAACCGTGCGAGCCCGAAAACACAGTCCGCCCTGCTTGAGAGCATGGAGGAGGGTCAAGTCACCGTCGACGGACGCAGTTACGCGCTCGCCACTCCGTTCATCGTGGTAGCGACCCAAAATCCGATCGAGATGGAGGGCACCTACCCGCTGCCCGAAGCGCAGCGCGACCGATTCATGGCTCGCATCTCGATGGGCTATCCAGATCCGGATGCCGAGGTCGCCATGCTGGGAGCGCGCGCGACCTCAAGTCCACTTGACGCAGTGAAGCCCGTGGTCACCGGCTCGCAGCTGGCAGAGATGATCGCCACTACCCGGTCCGTTTATGCGAGTCGCGCGGTCGAGCAGTATGCCGTTGCCATCTCACAAGCCACTCGCGTTGACCGCGACCTGCGCCTCGGGGCAAGCCCGCGCGCCACACTGCAGTTAGTGCGCGCCGCAAAGGCTCGCGCGGCGCTGGATGGCCGCGAGTTCGTGCTTCCCGACGACATTGACGCACTTGCCATTACGGTGCTCGGCCACCGACTGATCGCGGCGCGTCGTGCGGGTTCCTCCTCTGCCCTGTCGGGCGCGAGTGTGGCCGATACGGTGCTGCGCATCGTTGCGGACACGCCTGTTCCCCTCGGGGCACCCGGGCAGCCCTGAAGGCCGCGGGCCGCGAATGACTGCACACGCACCGCGGGGAATCACCGGGATCACGGTCGCGGGAGTGCGCCTGAGCGGGCGCGGCTGGGGCTTTTTGGGCGCGTCCATTGCGCTCTTCTTCGGCGCGTACATCGAGGGCCGACAGGAGCTCGTCTTCGTCGCAGCCCTCGTGGGTGCACTGCCGGTTATTGCGGTGGTCATGGTGTGCGTACGTCGGCCCCGACTGGCAGTGACGCGTGCGTTCTCTCCCCACGTGATCCCGGCAGGAACCGTCGCATCCGTTTCCCTTGTTGCGCGAAACCTCGCCGTAACCGCGAGCGCACGAGCGACCTGGTGGGATGCAGTCCCGTGGCGACCCTTCACCACTCCCGACGCCGACCTCCCGCAGCTCCTCGGACGCGGCGCACGCTTCGCCGGCCGCGGAAATGCCGTCGGCCTGAGCTACGATTTGCGCCCGCCGCGACGCGGTAACTTTCCGATTGGACCCTTGACGGTGCGAGTCACCGACGTGTTTGGTCTCGCCACCAGCACGTTCGCCACGGGAGCGCCGCAGAGCATCGTCGTCACTCCCGAAGTCATCCCACTGTCGGAAACGGGTCTCAGTGTGCCCTCGGGCGACGGCGAATCGCGGCTCGTGCAACGTCGCGCTACCGGCGATGAGGACGACGCAATGACCCGCGAGTATCGCGACGGAGACGCCATGAGGCGAGTGCACTGGCGGGCTTCGGCACGCAAGGGCGACCTTATGGTGCGCCAAGAGGAGCAGCGCAGTTTTCCCGAGGCGCGGGTGATAGTCGAAACGCGCAGAACCGGCTACCGCGACGTCTCGACCGACACGGACGATGGCGAGGTGCAGAGTGCGGCGTTCGAGTGGTCGGTGCGGATGCTCGCAGCTGTCGCGGTGCATCTGCGGCGTACCGGGTTTCTTGTGAGCATCCAGGAGACCGGCGCCCCCCAGCTGGATTCGGTGAGCCGCGGCAAGCGTCGTACCTGGGCCGACGAAGAATTCCTGGTGAGCCTCGCGTCCCTCGCGCTCACCGAGAGCCACGAAAGTCTGCACAGCCGAGACCGCTCAAGCAACGGCCCGATCTTTGCGATCCTGGGCAGCCCCGAGCCGGAAATACTGGATTGGCTCGTGACTCAGCGGCGGCCGGGAGAGCTCGCCGTGGCATTCATGGTGCGCAGTCTGTCCGGCCGCGATCACATTGACAGATCCATTGGAGTGCCCGGCCTCACCCCGGCTGTCGGCCAGCGACTGGTGGATGCGGGCTGGCTCGTCGTGCCCGTACACGCTGACAGCGACCCCGTCTCGGCGTGGGAGGCAGTCGTTGTCGAGATGGGGCGTTCCCGTGGTACCGCCTGAACGTCACCGGCCACGGGCCGTGCGTGGAGCCAACGTGGCGGACTGGGTCAGCTCGGGTCTGATCCTGGTTGCGATTGGAGTCGCGCTCGGCGCTCTGAATAGCGTGCTCGCCGGCGCGATGTGGTGGTTCACGAGCTGCGGTCTGGCAGCCGGTGTGCTGGTCGCGGCCGCGCTCGTGCGCTCGCTGGTGCGCAATCCACTCTGGGGTACGCTCGCTGCGTTCCTGGCGGGCGTGTTCGGCATCACCGTGCTCTTCGCACCGGGGAGTGCGATCCTCGGTTTTATCCCCACCCTCGACACGATCGCCGCTCTTCGTATTCTTGGGCAGGCCGGATATTCCTCGATCGCCAACCAGGGGATTCCAGCGGATGCGGTGCAGGGCATTCTGTATCTGATCTGCCTCGGGGTCGCCGCGGTTGCCTTCGCCATGGATACATTCGTGTTCACGTTCAAGACTCGGGCCCTCACGGGCGTCCCACTCCTGGTTCTGCTGTTGGTGCCCTCGTTCATCGTCACGAGTATCAACGACGCGCTATACGTCGCTTTGACCGCGTTCGTGTGGCTGGCGATTCTGGTA
>JAYSPT010000068.1:0-8189 GCA_043721995.1 Salinibacterium sp.
GGCACGAACCCGGTCAGGCTCTTCCAGATGAACTTCACGCCGTAGATGCTGTCGAGCAGGCCGGAGGGAAAAGCCTGCGTATAAATGCTGGAAGGCAACTCCGTGAATCCGGGTATATCGGTGTACGTGCCAGCGCTGTCCCGGTACTGCACGGTAAGGGTCGAACCCACAGGATCCTGTACAGCCGTGATTCCCGTTGCGTTAAAGTACGTGTACCACTTATTGAGACCGGTTTCGACGCTCGGGTCAACGATTTCCACCTGGTTCGCGGCACGGGTGCTGTCAGGGTAGGCAGCGATGGTGCTCTTGAGCGTCACGAGTGTCGTCTGCCCGGCAGCTGCAATCAGGTCGGTCGCAGACGAGGTCTTCGTCGTGGACACCGTGAGCTGGTCCGCGAGCACAGTGACGCTTGCGGTCGCCGAGGCGGGGGGTGCAGCAACATCGAAGACGCTGGTGCCGTTCACGGTGATCGTGTTGAGGTACTCCACGCTGAGAGAGGGAGCAACCTGCGCCGGGTTGGCAGTGATCTTGTAGGGAGTCTTGGCGACGACACTCTGCGCCATAGATCCCGTAAAGGTGACCAGGAACCCGGTGACCCGGCCGGCACTGGGAGCCGGGATCGCATCGGTAGTCGTGCCCGTCGCGCTCGAGTTGGTTCCGTCGAAGTAGTAGTAGGTGACCGACACACCGGTGGCACCCGCCGGCCACGCCACACCGGCCGTGAAGCCGGAAAAGATGAGGCCACCACCGTCGTGCGCGGGCGCGAGTGGATTGGACGCGGCGAGCGACGTCGGATCGCTGGGCTCTGAAATTGAGAGCAACTTGAGAGGCACGCTGCCCGAGTTTGTCGCCGTCAACGCGACGATGCCTGTCGTGAGGTCGGAAGACCCGTACGCCACGGTGGAGAGCCGGGTCGGGGTGATCGACTTTCCCGCGGCTACTGTCGTGCTGGCGGACGTGAGCGTGTAGGTCTTGGTCGCGCTAGAGCTCGCGGATGCTGCACCCAGCGCGACAGTCGATTGCGCGACATTCGAGACGCTGCTGGCGACAAGTCCCGGGCGGTTTTTCAGCGAAACAGCAAAAGATGTCGACGCATCCCGTGGGATCGCTGCGGGGGATCCGGACGTGAACGTAATGCGCACTCCACGAATGTTGGCGAGCGTCACGGCAGCGGGGTAAACAAGCGTGCCGCCGACCACTACCGGAGCCGCGGACATCCAACTGGAGGTGGTGGAATCCCACAGCGCAACGGTCGCCGATGTTGCGCCGGTCGGCCAGGTCACCGTGCCGAGCTCACCCGTAACAACGAGGGTGGTGCCGAAAATATCACCGGCGGTAGGTGTGACCGGGTCTTGGACGACAAGCGTGTCGACAGCAGCATTGGCGGCGTTCGCGCCACCAAGCGTCAGGGTGGTGGGCACACCGGCTGAGGTGATGTTGGTTGCCGGGGCAAAGCTTTTCGACGTCTTCGATGCCAGCACAAGAGGAACTGTGAGATTGACGCTCGCGCTTGCCGTGAGCACCGGCGCGTTATCCGCCACGATTGAGGACGTGTTCGTCACGGGATGCGACGTCGACGCGTCAAGATCGGACCGCACTGTTACTGGCATCGTGATGGTCACGGTGCCGTTGTGAAGACCAGTGGCTCCCGCCGGGCTCGTCAGGGGCTGGTTAAAGTGAACCGTGACGAGCTGGTTGACGACGGTGATCGTGTACTGGGACGGATCGATCGCGCCCGTGATCAGGATCGTGCTCGCGTTCCCAATGACAAATTCGCTCGGGATCGGATCGGTGAACACCGCATTCACGCACTCGTCGGTCAGGACCGAACAGCCGACCTCATCGACCCAGTTGAAGCTCTGTCCCGGGACCGCGTCAGTGACGCTTGCGGACTTGAGATTGCGCAGTGCGGCTGGATCCGCAGCAGATGCCGACACGGCGGGGACCACGACTGAGGCGAGTAGGAATAACGCTGCTGTGGCTGCTGCGACAGAGGCGTGGGCGCGCAGCATTGCGCGCGGGCGGGTTGTTAGGATAATTACAAAGACCTTCGGGATTCGGGTACCGGAACATTCGGGTTGTTTCGGCAGTGACACACTACGTCACCACACGGGCGCACGTGCAAGGAAATTTCTAAATGTCACCCGAAATGGGTGTGCTGGGTCACCCACGTGTGCATGATCACCGCGGCGGCCGCCGACGCGTTGATACTGCGGGTAGAACCAAATTGGGTGATCGCCACGGTCGACTGAGCAATGCCAAGCGCAGCTTCAGAAAGCCCCGGCCCTTCCTGGCCGAACAGCAGGATGCAGCGCTCCGGCAACCGGAATCTTTCGATCGCGTGCGAGCCCTCAACGTTGTCGACAGCGACCACCGGAATGTCGTGCTCCACTGCCCACGCGGCGAAGGCGGCGACATCCGGATGCTGAAGCACATGCTGGTAGCGATCGGTCACCATCGCACCGCGCTTGTTCCACCGACGACGCCCGATAATGTGCACTGCCTCGGCACCAAAAGCGTTCGCACTGCGCACGATCGAGCCGATGTTCATGTCATGCTGCCAGTTCTCGATCGCGACATGAAACGGATGCCGACGCTCATCGAGGTCAGCGACGATCGCTTCGATGCTCCAGTAGCGATACGTGTCGATGACGTTGCGCGAATCGCCGCGCTGGAGTAGTTCGACGTCGTAGCGGGCGTCCGTTGGCCACTCGCCGCGCCAGGGACCCACCCCGTTCGTGGTCAGCTCCACACTTGGGTTGGGCTCGTCGCTGCTCACGCGATTAACTTTAGGGTCGGCCTGTTAATCTCAGAACATGCCATGGACGCGCAGCGGGCCGAACCTCGTGATCCATAGCGACAACCTTCCGGTGATCTCGGCGCTACCGGACGAAAGTTTTCGACTGATCTACCTCGACCCGCCGTTCAATACAGGTCGCACCCAAGCGCGGCGGTCGATCACTACCGTGCAATCCGAGTCGGGCGGCCGGGTGGGCTTCAAGGGCCGCAGCTACGACACAATCAAGGGCATCCTGACCCAGTACGACGACAGCTTCGCCGACTACTGGGCGTTTCTCGAGCCGCGCCTCTTTGAAGCATGGCGCCTACTGGATGATCGCGGCACCCTCTACCTGCACCTCGACTTCCGCGAAGCGCACTACGCAAAAGTCGCGCTCGACGCACTCTTCGGCCGTGACCACTTCCTCAACGAGATCATCTGGGCGTATGACTACGGCGCCCGCGCGACGCGCAAGTGGCCAGCGAAGCACGACACGATCCTCGTGTACGTCAAGAACCCGAAGACCTATTACTTCGACAACACGGCAGTCGACCGCGAGCCGTATATGGCGCCCGGACTCGTAACCCCCGAAAAGGTCGAGCGCGGCAAGCTGCCCACCGATGTGTGGTGGCACACCATCGTCTCTCCCACTGGCAAGGAGAAGACGGGGTACGCGACACAGAAGCCGGTCGGAATCCTGCGCCGCATCATCCAGGCCTCCAGTGCCCCTGGGGACTGGGTTCTCGACTTCTTTGCCGGCAGTGGCACGACCGGGGATGTCGCGGCATCCCTCGACCGACGGTTCGTGCTCGTCGACCAGAGCCCTGATGCCATCGAAGTTATGCGCAAGCGTCTGCCCCCGGACACCCATTTGATCCAGTGACGCAGCAGCAGTGAACTCGTACCCTAGGGGACCGGGGTCGGCGTCATCGTCACGGCAACCTGCTGTATCGCGATCGAGGCAAGAAGTGGCTCGCTGCCCGAGCGATTGGCAAAGCAGAAGAAGGTGCGATCGCCGCTGGCCCATTGGTCGGCGTCTGCCGCAAAACTCGCCGCAACCTGAATGTCCTGCACGGTCCCGGCGATCGCGTAGTTGATGACGGTCGGCGCGGTACACAGCAAATTGATGCGCTTCTGCAACTCAGCACCACCCGGGTAGGCAGCGCTGGCCGCGTCTGGGAACGTTCCACGGAACACCATCTGTGCCGGATGCGGCACCGTGCAACCGACGACGGTGTAGGTGTCCTGCCACGGCGACTCGTAGGGCGCGAGACACTCGCCGCCGAGGAGGTCGTTCCAGCGGTGCTCACCGGGGCTGACCGGTCCCGCCGGGATGACGATGAATGCTGGCGCGCGAGTCGGTGTTGGCGTGGGGGATGCTGTCGGTGCTGCCGCAAACACAGTTGGGAGCTTTGTACCCAGTTGGAAGAGTGCGACGAGGGCAAGCGCCGCAACGAGGCCGCCAGCGATCCCCATCAAAATCTTCTGGTTTCGCGGTATCCCCCCGCGCGCGGCGCGCGGGGGTTTGGCTCCGCCTGCACCAGCCGAAGGTCTCGAGGGCAACGGCGCGATGAACGGCTCATTCGAGACATCCTGAAATTGATACTCGCCGAACAGATCGTCGAGCCCCGATGGTTTTAGTCCTTCGCCAACCGGAGGAATGGGGCCGATCAGCTCGGCCTCGAATACTTCCGTCATTCCTTCAAGGGCGGGATCGAGAGGGGCGGCGAACCACTGTGCAACTAACGGCTCCCGTGGCGGTTCCAGCGCCGGGGGAGCGTACGGAGGTACCGGAGGGCGGAACACTTCGGTCGGCGGCGTATACGGTTCGGTGGGCGGAAAGTACGGTTCAGTGGGCGGGGTTTGCGCGGCCGGCAGCGGCTCAAGAGGCAGCGGCTCTTGAGGCAGTTGCTCAGGAGGCAGTTGCTCAGGAGGCAGCAACACAGGAGGCAATTGCTCAGGCTCGCTGCCTGGGGTGAGTCCCCAGGTGAAGGGTTTGTCGTCGTCAGTCATCGGTGCAAACAGCTACTTGGCGAGCCCGAGGTCAGCAAGCCCGATCGCTGCGAAGTACGGATACCCGGCGGCCTCGATGCGTTCGCGAGCGCCCGTGTCACGATCGACCACCACCGCGACAGCCGCGATCTCGGCACCGACCTTGAGCAGCGCTTCGATCGCCGCGAGCGGCGAACCACCCGTTGTCGACGTATCTTCGAGCACGATCACGCGCTTGCCCGTGAGGTCGGGCCCTTCGACCTGCCTGCCCCGACCATGGTCCTTCGGCTCTTTGCGCACGACGAACGCGTGATACGCGAGCCCTCGCGCTGCACCCTGGTGGAGGATCGCCGCAGCGATCGGGTCTGCTCCCATCGTGAGTCCGCCGACCGCACTGACATCCGGCACTGGCGCGATCAGGTCGAGCATGACCTGCCCAATAAGTGGTGCGACCCGGTGGTCAAGGCTGACTTTGCGGAGGTCCACATAGTAGGTTGCCTTCTTGCCGCTGGTCAGCGTGAAGTCGCCGTGAAAGACCGCATCCGCTGAGATGTAGTCAATCAACTGCTGCCGGGCGTCACTCACTCACACAGCCTACCGACGGCACGCTGCATGAGTGGCCTGCCTTCCGGTGGCAGCGGCTAGCGTTGACGGCATGCGCGTTGGTACCTGGAACGTCAATTCAATCCGCAGCCGGGTCGGGAGAGTTGTCGATTGGCTGGTACGTGAAGACATCGATGTTCTCGCGATGCAGGAGATCAAGTGCACGCCCGAGCAGTTCCCCTTCGATGCATTCTCCGCCGCCGGGTACGAGGTTGAACTGCACGGTCTCAACCAGTGGAACGGGGTAGCCTTCGCGAGCCGCCTGCCCATGCATGATGTGACAATCGGATTCGATACCGCACCGGGCTTCGGCAAGCCTCTCGAGGACGGGTCGCTGGGTCGGGAGGCGCGCGCAATAGGCGTGACTGTCGATGGGTTGCGGCTTTGGAGTCTGTATGTTCCCAACGGTCGCGAACTCGACAACCCGCACTACCCGTACAAGCTGGAGTGGCTGGGGAACCTCGCATCGGAAACGAAACTATGGCTCGCGAACAACCCCGATCAGCCGCTGGCCCTCATGGGCGACTTCAACATTGCGCCGTTCGATGTGGATGTCTGGGACCCGGCGGAATTCGTCGGCAGGACCCACGTCAGCCAGCCCGAGCGCAATGCCTTCTCCGCTTTCGAAGCGGTCGGGCTGATTGATGCGCTGAGAAGTAGGGGCGTTGAGGGGTACACGTATTGGGACTACCAGCGACTGCGATTTCCGCGCAACGAGGGCATGCGCATCGACTTCATCCTCGGGTCTGGGTCATTCAACGAACTCGTCAGCGAGGCGAAGATCTACCGCAACGAACGCAAGGGCGATGCGCCAAGCGATCACGTACCGGTCACAGTTGACCTGTCAATGGAACCCGAAGATGAGGATGACAGGCCGATGTTCCTTTAGGTGAGCGCGTCAACAGGATCGCCCTCATAGGTTTTGGTTCGAATCTGCGTTTTTGTGCGTCCGCCCCGCCGATCAAGCTGTTTTCCGGCGCCGATCGCAACCACGCGCGGCATCCGTGCGGCTAACCTCGAAATGACGATGTATTGCTGCGTGAAAGGCTGATCCCAATGACTAACGCACTTCGCGTTCGTACCGTCGGTAGCGTGGCCGAAGAGCCAGCGTGGCTCGCCCTCAAGGGAGCGGTAGCGGAACTCAGAACACTCCAGGTGCAAGATGGCAGCATCCCCGGCACCGATCATCATCGGCTGGCTCGCTCCCTCGTCAACACTATCCGCGAGCAACTCCCCGTTTTCGCCGGCCTTTTCCCGCATGATGCTGCCTACCTCCAGGCGCTGGACGTCGACTTTGGGCGTTGGGCGGATGCTGGCTTCGCACTCCCCGACTTCCTCGACTCGCTTGCCGAGTTCCAGCCTCAACGTGATCGGTTCAATGGCCGACAGCACCTCGTGCTGTTCCCCATGTACACCCAGAATGGCAGCACGGATCGTCTCGTCGAGGCTGTACTGATCGAAGTGATCTGGCCAGATTTCATCGCCACCCTGGAGGGGGGCAAATACTCGAACGCACTGTTCGTACCGATCCGCTTCCTCGACTTCACCGATGGATACGATACGAACTGCGCAGTGCTGTTCCCCGAGACGATCGCAATGCGCGAAATTCCTCCCTTCACCTGGGGTGCGATCTTCGCTGACCGCGAGGCTGCGCGGTTCCGTCGGGTCGTACGAGCCGCCGCAGCGATCACAAGGCTCGAACTGCCCGCCGACGCGGCGAGCATGCTCGACGACCAGAGCCTCACCGAAGAGACGTTCGTGATGTGGGACCTCATCCACGACCGCACCCATATGCGCGGCGACCTGCCCTTTGACCCGTTCATGATCAAACAACGGATGCCCTACTTCCTGTACTCCCTCGAGGAACTGCGCTGCGACCTGACCGCCTTCCGGGAGGCGGTCTCGCTCGCGCGGGATCCCGGAGTGGACGAGGGAATCCGCGAGCACGCAGCGCTTGTGCAGTATGCCGTGATATTCGACCGGATTTTCCGGTTCGCCATCACCGGCAGCCGCGTGCGCAACTATGACGGACTGGGCGGTCAGCTGCTGTTCGCGTGGTTGCACCAGCACCACGTGCTGCACTGGACCGACACCCAACTCACCATCGACTGGGCGCAGGTGCCAGCGGTTGTCGTCGCACTGTCCGACGAGATCAATTCGCTCTACTGGCATTCGATCGATCGGCCCAAGGTGTCGCACTGGCTAGCTGCCTACGACCTCGTCGCATCGACTCTCACGCCGCATCCCGCCTCGAAGTGGGCGGTCCGAGATCTCCCGCTGAACGGTCCGCCGAAGGGCTACACAGACGCAGTGCTCGATGACGAGTTCCCGCTCTCGATGTTTTATGAGGCGCTGGCCAAGAAAATGGCTACCGTGATCGAGTCGACGTCGGGTATCACCGGCACCGCTGAGTGAGTCAGGATGGGTGCGTGAGTACTCTGCATGATCCCCAATACCGCGGTTTCGGGAGCGACAACTACGCCGGTGCCCACCCCGAAGTGATCGCCGCGATCACGGGGGCAAACGGCGGCCACCAGATCGCGTACGGCGAAGACGTCTACTCAGCGAAACTGCAGCACGTCATGAAGCAGCACTTCGGTGAGCCCGCGCAGACCTTCCCGGTCTTCAACGGCACCGGAGCAAACGTCACCGCCCTGACCAGCCTCCTTCCGAGGTGGGGTGCGGTTGTCGTCACCTCAACCGCTCATCTTCACACCGATGAGAATGGCGCGCCGGAGCGAATCAGCGGCCTCAAGCTGCTGACTGTGGCCACGCCCGATGGCAAGCTGACACCCGACCTGATCGACCAGGAAGC
>JAYSPT010000069.1:0-21377 GCA_043721995.1 Salinibacterium sp.
GTGGATGACACCAAGGAGCGAGTCTCCGACAAGATGGACGAAGTTTCCGCCGATGCCAAAGTGCACCGCGCCGAAGCCGATACCAAGAAGGCCGAGGCCGAGCGCGATGCCACGCAGGCCAAGAACGACTACAAGGAACAGCTGCGAAACTAGACCGCAATTCTCGGCCCACCGGCGTCGTGCGGTCGTCTGCCCAAGCCACCTGACGAGTCCTCGTTAGTCTTGCTCTTATGGGTTTTTGGAGCAGGCTTCGCACCCGGTTGCGTCCGGTGCCCGCACCGATCCTGCATATCGCGAGTGACGTGGGCCAGGGGCCGGTGGTTATCCTCGTCCACGGCATTGCTTCGTCCGCAGCGACCTTCACCCGGCTGATTCCGCTGCTCTCGGACCACTACCGCTGCATTTCAATCGACCTGCTCGGTTTCGGGGGGTCACCGTCACCGGAGGCAGCGACCTACACGATCGAGGAGCATGTCGCCTCGATTTACGAGACGATACGATCGCTGCGGCTGACCGCCCCGTTCGTGCTGGTGGGCCATTCGCTCGGGAGCCTGCTGGCCGCGCGGTTCGCAGCCGTGCACCCGGGGCGGGTCTCACACCTCGTGCTGGTGAGCCCGCCGGTGTATATGACACCCAGCGAAATCAGCGACACTCGCCTGCGCGCACAGGTGGGTGCGTATCTGCACGCCTACGAGTTCATGCGCGCCAACAAGAACTTCACGATGGCGACGGCTAGTCGAATTTCTCGACTGTTTCAGTTGGGGGACGCGCTCGAGGTCTCCGAGCGCAACTGGAGCGCGTTTCATCTGAGCCTTGAGAACTGCATCGAATCGCAGACCACGGTGAGCGACATCGCGGCAGTCAAAGTACCGATCGATGTCGTCTACGGTGCACAGGATCAGTTCATCACCGCAGGTACCTTGCGCATCATCGAGCAGATGCGGCACGTGACCATGACAAGGGTGGATGTCAACGATCACCTCGTGCGAAAACGTCTCGCGAAGGCGATAGCGCACGTTATCGACTGAGCGGGAACAGTTGTGGTGTCAACTGCGTTTCACCGTGACATGACCTCTCTCATGATCATCGTCGGAAGTGTTCGTCCAGGCCGAGTCGGTCTGCCCGTAGCCGAGTGGGTGAAAAGCCGGGTCGAAGCACACGGAGGTTTCGACATCGACTTCGTCGACCTGCTGGAGCTGAATCTTCCCTTCATGGACGAGCCGAATCATCCGGCACAGCGCGCGTACACCCGCGATCACACCGTCGCCTGGAGTAAACGGGTGGATGCTGCCGAGTCGTTCGTGTTCGTAAGCCCCGAATACAACCACAGCCTTTCCCCCGCGCTCAAGAATGCCATCGACTACCTCAGCCAGGAATGGTGGCGCAAGCCCGTGGGCTTTGTCAGCTACGGCGGAGTCTCGGGAGGCTCCCGCTCGGTTGCGGCAATGGATCCGGTGATTTCGACTGTGGGCCTCGTAAAGACGGGAGTGGCCGTCGAGATCCCCTTCGTCAACACGCTAGTCGCCGACGGCGCGTTTTCACCGACCCAACGCGAGACAACGATCCTGAGCAGGATGCTTGGAGAAATCGAGTCGTTGTCGGGCGCGCTCAAACCCCTGCAGAACAAGCCACTCGCCTGAGCCAACTAGCTCGGCTGGACGGGCACCGGCTCGGTATCGGGTATTGGGCTGGCATCTTTGCCTCGAAGGTCGGGGTGCCAGCCCCTGAGCAGGAGTGGTACCAGGAAGCCCATCAGGGCAAGTGCAACCGCCGCGACGAAGCCGCCAACCGGCCCGCGGGCGTCGATCAGGAATCCGGCGGCTGCGGAGCCCAGGGCCGCCCCGATGAGCTGGCCAGTGCCCACCCAGCCGTACGCCTCCGCGGTATCGCTGAACTTCACGCTCGACGAGACGATCGCGAAGATCACGGCGAGGGCGGGCGCAATCCCAATCCCCGCCAGCACGAGCGTGATCGACAGGCCCCAGAAGTTGTTGAAGACAAGCGCGGATGCGGCGAGCCCGACGAGCACGATAAGCATGCGGCGCGCCAGCGCCCACGGGCCGATCGGGACGCTGCCGAGCGAGAGCCCACCGATGATCGAGCCGATGGACCAAATCGCGAGCACTATTCCGGCCTGCGGACCCTGCTGCCCGAATACCGACACGACGCTGGCCTCGACCGCAGCGCACGAACCGATGAGCAGGAATCCGACGATGGTGGCCAGCAGTACGGTCCTGGTGCGGAGCACGCTGCCGAATGGTCGTCTGCTGCGGGGGATCCGTACGCGCCCCAGCGCGGGACTGGAGATGAACCAGCTACCGCCACCAACCAGGAAGGCGACCGCGACCATAATCGCGACGGTGCTGGATATCTGTATCGCAAGGAACGTGGTGATCACCGGGCCGGCGATCCAGATGATCTCCTGGGCCGAGGCATCCAGCGAGAACAGGGGAGTGAGCTGGGTCGAGTTGACCATTTTCGGATAGATGGTGCGAACTGCCGGCTGAACCGGCGGATAGCTGAGCCCGGCGATGAGTCCGACGACCATGTAGAAGGGTACCGTCATGGGGATGAGGGCGATCGCGCTGACCGCCAGCGCACACACACTCATGGTGAGGATCAGCACGCGGCGCATGCCCCAGATGCCCATCCAGCGCCCGGTGAGAGGCCCCGATACCGCCTGGCCGACGCTCGTTGCAGCGAGTACAAGCCCGGCCGCGCCGTACGAACCCTGTTGCTGGTGGATGTGGATGAGGAAGGCGAGCGAGATCATGCCGCCCGGAAAGCGCGCGGTGAGCTGTGCCGCGATGATTCGCCCCACTCCGGGGGTTTTCAACAGGGAGATGTAGCTCTTCACAAGAGCACAATCCTACCCGGCCCAATTTTGGGGATTTTGGCGCCGAAATCGATGTCGGAAGTGACGCGTAGCCTGTGGAGAACTCGTTGTAGTTATGCACACCTGTGGATGACACGCCCACTATATGTGGTGTTCGCACGGTGTCGGCAGCAGCATATATAGTGATAAGACCGCTTGGCGGGGGGTTGCAGTCAGCGACAAGTTTCGGGGAAATGCGTTCTGCACGGGGGCATTTTTTCATCAGGAATTGCGTTCTTTTAATTGGGTATTAGGGAGATTTTCGTGGGAATTACGGTCGTTAAGCGCAACGGTGAGCGGGAGCAGTACGACGCCAACAAGATCAACCTCGCGATCGAAGCGGCGACCATCGGTCTCGACGACAACATCACGTGGGTCACCCAGATCGCATCCGAGCTCGAACTCACGCTTTTCGATGGCATCACCACCCAGCAACTGGATGAGGCGGTCATCCAGGTCGCACTGCAGAACGTCAAAGACGACCCGGCCTTCGATATCGTTGCTGCCCGCCTGCTGCTCAAGACCATCTACAAGCGTGTGCTGGGCGACTATGAGGGTTCGGATGAACTCGCGCGCCTGCATGCCGACCACTTCGTTCCCAATATCACGCGCGGCGTCACAGAGGGGCTGCTCGATCCCCGCCTCACCGAACTCTTCGACCTGAAGTTCCTCAGCACGCAGCTCAAGCCGCAGCACGATGAGCTTTTCAAGTACATCGGCGTCGTTACCCTCAACAACCGCTACGGCATCAAGGGCCGAAACGGCGATGCCCTGGAGGTTCCGCAGTACTTCTGGATGCGGATCGCGATGGGGCTGTCGCTCAACGAGGCTGACCCGACCGCTGCGGCACTGAAGTTCTACAACAAGATGTCGAGCCTTGAGTATGTTGCTGCCGGATCCACGCTCGTCAACGCCGGCACCATCTACCCGCAACTCGCGAACTGCTTCGTCATGGAGATGCAGGACGACATGGAGCACATCGCGAAGACCACACGCGATGTGATGTGGCTCACGAAGGGAACCGGCGGAATCGGGCTCTCGGTGACGAAGCTCCGCGCGCAGGGTTCGCCCATCCGCTCGAACAACACCACCTCCACCGGCCCGATCCCGTTCATGCACACGATCGACTCGATCCTGCGCGCGGTGAGCCGCGGCGGCAAAAAGTTCGGCGCCCTGTGCTTCTACATGGAGAACTGGCACATGGACTTTCCGGAGTTCCTCGAACTCCGCAGCAACTCGGGTGACCCGTACCGCCGCACCCGTACCGCGAACACTGCGGTGTGGATCAGCGACGAGTTTATGAAGCGCGTACAGGCTGATGACGACTGGTACCTCTTCGATCCGCTCGAAGTGCAAGACCTCAACGAGCTCTACGGCAAGGCGTTCTCGATTCGCTACAACGAGTACGTCGCCAAGGCCGAATTGGGCGAGATGCGCCTGTTCAAGAAGATCACCGCGCGGGAGCAGTTCAAGGCAATTCTTATCTCACTCCAGACTTCCAGCCACCCCTGGCTGACCTGGAAGGACACGATCAATAACCGTGCGCTAAACAACAACACGGGCACGATCCATCTCTCCAACCTGTGCACCGAGATTACCCTTCCGCAGGATGTCGACAATGTGTCGGTCTGCAACCTGGCGTCGATCAATTTGTCGCAGCACCTGACTGTGCTGGACGCTGGCGAGGGGAAATTCGCCATCGACTTTGCGAAGATCGAGGAGAGTGCGCGCCTCGCGGTTCGCCAACTCGACAATCTCATCGACATCACCAAGTCGAGCGTCAAGGAGGCGGACTTCTCTAATCAGGAGAACCGGGCCGTCGGTCTCGGAGTCATGGGTTTCACCGATGTCATCGAGAAGTTCGGCCTCAGCTACGAGAGTGAAGCGGCGTACGACCTGATCGACGAGATCCTCGAGCACATCTCGTATGCCGCGATTGATGCCAGCGCCGAACTCGCCAAAGAGCGTGGCGTGTACGCAAACTTCCAGGGCAGCCGCTGGTCGGAGGGCCTCGTGCCGCTCGACTCGATCGCACTCACCGAGGCCGATCGCGGGATTCCGATTAAGGTCAATCGCACGACGCGCCTCGACTGGGATGTCTTACGCGCGAAGGTTAAGGGGGGTATGCGCAACGCGACCCTCATGGCGATCGCACCAACGGCATCCATCGGCCTGGTCGCAGGCACAACGCCCGGTCTCGACCCGCAGTTCGCGCAGATCTTCAGCCGCGCGACGAGCAACGGCAAATTCCTTGAGGTGAACGCGAATCTGGTGCACGACCTGCAGAAGCTCGGCCTGTGGGAGTCGACCCGCGAGTCGATCCTGCGCAGCCAGGGTGACATCCAGGGCATTGCGGCAATCCCCGACTTCATCAAGGAGACCTACAAGACAAGCTTCCAGCTCTCTCCGTACGCGTTCCTCGAGGTTGCGGCGCGTGCGCAGAAGTGGATCGACCAAGCGATCAGTCGCAATATGTACCTCGAGACCCGTGACCTCGGCGACATGATGGACATCTACTTCGCCGCGTGGGAGCGCGGGGTGAAGACCACGTACTACCTGCACATGAAGCCGCGGCACACTGCGGAGCAGTCCACTGTTAAAGTCAACAAGGCGCAAGACATTTTGGCTTCGTCAGGAGCAACTGCGGAGGGGGAAACCTCACCTTCCGGCGTGGCGCACACATCACCCGATGCCCCGATTGCGGCAGCGCCGACTACCGCAGCGCCAGCCCCGGCCCGCCGTGGTTTCGGTGGACTCGCCCCGAAGGCGGGTGCCTGATGGATCGAGCAACAACAGTCGAGGAACGCCCAACCGTCGACGAATATTACGTACCCATCGACCCGATGGACGACCTGCAATGCGATAGCTGCCAGTAAAGAGTGAGGAAAGAATCATGGGAATTTTAGGAACAGGCCTGCAGGAAGGCCTTCTGCTTAAGCCGATTCGCTACCAGTGGGCGATGGACCTGTACGACCAGGCCGTCGCGAACACGTGGTTCCCGAATGAAATCCAGCTCGGTGAAGATATTGCCGACTTCAAGAAGATGACCGACGAAGAACGTCACGCGGTCACATTCTTGATGAGCTACTTCAACCCGAACGAGCTCTTGGTGAACAAGGCACTCGCCTTCGGCGTTTACCCCTATGTGAATGCCGCGGAGTGCAGCCTCTACCTGGCGAAGCAGATGTGGGAGGAAGCCAACCACTGCATGAGCTTCGAGTACGTGCTCGAGACTTTCCCGATCGATCGCGAGGCCGCCTACGCGTCGCACGTCAACATCCCGTCGATGGCCCGCAAGGAGGAGTTCGAGATCAAGTACATCCGCCGCATGACGGAGCAGACCCTCGACATCACCACCACCGAGGGCAAGAAAGACTTCGTGCGCAACCTCGTTGCCTACAACGTGATTCTGGAGGGCGTCTGGTTCTACTCCGGTTTCATGGTGGCGCTGTCATTCAGGCAGCGCAACCTGCTGCGCAACTTCGGTTCGCTCATGGACTGGGTGGTGCGCGACGAGAGCCTGCACCTGAAGTTCGGCATCAACCTGATACTCACAGTGCTCGAGGAGAACCCGGATCTTCAGACCGAGGAGTTCGCGACCGAGATCAAGCAGATGATCCTGGATGCGGTGGCCATGGAGGAGGAGTACAACCACGATCTCCTACCCGGCGGCATCCTTGGGCTCAATGCCACGTACATCAACCAGTACGTGAAGTACCTGGCCGACCGTCGGCTCGAGGAGCTCGGGTTCGAGGCTCACTACAACGTCTCAAACCCCGCCAAGTGGATGGCCGCCGCGAATGACACCCTCCAGCTCGTCAACTTCTTCGAATCCACGAACACGTCATACGAGTCGAACGCGTCAGCCGCATCAAAGAGCGCATCCCTCGCAGGTGCATCCTCGAGCTAAGGGATGCGGGGGAGCGGGTGCTGCGGTGACTGGCGCAGCCCCCGCTGCGTGCTGACAGCAGTGACTACCTCGCCGACGTCGGGCAGAGCTATCGTGATGACATGCCCCGCGCCGTGCAGTACGAGTCATTCGGGCCGCCTGGCGTGCTCGACGTACTCGATGTTCCAGAGGTGCACCCCAAGGTCGGCCAAGTTCGGGTAGCGGTCAAGGCCGCTGCACTCAACCCCTTCGATTTCAAGGTGCGCAGTGGTTCGGTGCCGGGCACCCCGGCCATTTTTCCGCGTGGCATCGGCAGCGATTTTGCCGGCGTTGTCGATGAGCTGCCCGATGACGGAGCGGTCTACTTCGACGGTGCGCCCGTCGCTGTCGACGACGAGGTCTTCGGTTGGGGCAATAGCACCGTGCGCGAGCAACTGAGGTTGCCCGGTGCAAACCTTGCCCGCAAGCCCACAGAGGTGTCGTGGGCCCTCGCGGCGTCGATGAGCGTCCCGGTACACACTGCACACTTCTCCTTAGAGACCCTTCCTGTCGGCGCGGGCGACACGGTATTACTCAGTGCCGCGGCGGGTGCCGTCGGGATTATCTATGCGCAGATCGCGGTCGCCAGGGGAGCCAGGGTAATAGGCACCGCAAGCCGGGGCAACTTCGCGCTTCTCGAATCGTTGGGCGTCATCCCGACGCTCTACGGTGCTGGACTCGTTGATCGGATTCGCGCACTTGCGCCGGAGGGCGTTACGGCCGTGCAGGACAACTTCGGCCGCGAGACCGTCGAGGCGGGTCTGGAACTTGATGTACCGGCATCCCGAATCTGCTCGATCGTTGATGATGCGGGTATTGCCGAATTGGGGATCCTCGGCCCGGGGCAGCATGCCAGATCGGCCGAACTGCTGCAGCGATACGTCGCGATGGTAGCAAGCGGCCATCTTGTGCTGCCAATCCAACGGGTGTTTCCGATCGGGATGGTGCGGGAGGCGTTCGAGTTACTGGAGGGACGCCACGTGTCCGGGAAGGTCGTGATCGCTCTCACGCCGATCGATATTTGACCCCCCGCTCGTGCCACTCACTCGCCACTCGACGGCCACTCAACACGCGATAGGAACTCGACCATGGACAAGACATATCCCTCGGCTACCGCGGCTGTCGCAGACATCCCGGCTCGCTCGACCATCGCCGTCGGTGGCTTCGGACTCGTGGGTGTACCGATGGTGTTGATCCGAGCACTCCTCGCCCAGGGTGCCGACGAGCTTGAGGTGGTGTCGAACAACTGCGGTGTTGACGGCTGGGGACTCGGCGTGCTTCTTTCCCAGCGTCGCATCCGCCGAATCATCGCCAGCTACATCGGCGAGAACAAAGAGTTCGCGCGCCAGTACCTCGGCGGTGAGGTGGAGGTCGAGCTGACCCCGCAGGGCACCCTCGCGGAACGGATGCGGGCGGGAGGCGTCGGCATCCCTGCGTTCTACACGCCGAGTGGCGTTGGCACCGTGGTCTCCGAGGGGGGCATGCCGTGGCTCTACAACTCCGACGGATCGGTCGCGATCACGTCCCCCGCGAAGGAGACCCGTTCGATCGACTCACTCGGCGCAGCCCGCGAGTATGTGCTCGAGCACGCCATTCGCGCCGACTACGGTCTCGTTCGCGCGGCGAAGGCTGACCGGCACGGAAATCTCGTCTTCGAAAAATCGGCCCGCAACTTCAACCCCCTGGCTGCGATGTCGGGCCGTGTCACGATTGCGGAAGTCGACGAACTCGTCGAGCCGGGCGAACTTGATCCCGACCAGATTCACCTGCCGGGAATCTACGTCGACCGGGTCGTGTTGCTGAGCGCGGAAGAGTCCGCCGAGCGGCCGATCGAGAAGACCACTGTGCGCATGCGAGCAGAAGGAAACTGATGGCACTCACAAGGGCTGAACTCGCCGCACGCGCCGCGCTGGAACTTCAGGACGGCACGTACGTGAACCTCGGCATTGGGCTGCCCACGCTGATCCCGAACTATCTGCCAGCGAGCATCACCGTAGTGCTGCACTCGGAGAACGGGGTGCTGGGCGTTGGCCCGTACCCGTGGCAGGGCGAGGAAGACCCGGTGCTGATCAACGCGGGCAAGGAGACAGTGACCGTGCTGCCAGGTTCCTCCTACTTCGACTCTGCCCTGAGCTTCGGGATGATTCGTGGTGGCCGGATCGCGACCGCAATCCTCGGCGCGATGCAGGTATCCGCCACGGGCGACATCGCTAACTGGGCGGTGCCCGGCAAGCTCATCAAGGGCATGGGTGGCGCGATGGACCTCGTGTCCGGGGCTGACCGCGTGATCGTGGTGATGGAGCACATTGCGAAAGATGGCACGGCGAAGATCGTGGACGAGTGCACGCTACCGCTGACGGGGCTGGCTTGCGTCGACCGCATCATCACCGATCTCGGGGTGATCGATGTCACGCCCGAAGGACTCGTACTCGTCGAGCTCGCCCCCGGCGTCACAGCCGACGAGGTAATCGCCGCGACGGAGGCACCGCTGACGGTGGCTCTCGGGTAGGGGCGGTACGTCGACTAAGCCGGCTCGACCCCGAACGCGACCGCGAGTTTGTCGATCTTCTGCGCCCGGCCCAGGCGCGGCAGGTCGCTCCCGTCTCGAACAACCCGCCCGCGTGCTTCAAAGTCGGCCAGGAAGTCGCGCGCCCACGCCACGTCGGAACGGGTCGGGCTGATTACCTCGTTGATAATGGGCAGCTGATCGGCGTCGAGACAGAGTTTTCCGGTCATCCCGAGTGCGACGGCGACTCCTCCCTGCTCGCGCAACACCGGGTGGTTTTTTCCCACGGTCGGCCCGTCGATGGGCCCCGGCAGGTTGCCCACCCGGCTGGCCACGACGAGCCGTGAGCGGGGGTAGGCCATCGCCATGTCATCTGCGCTGGTACCCGTATCCCGGCGGTAGTCGCCACTGCCGAAAGCGAGTCGGTAGGCCCCGCGTGCTCGGGCGATCGATGCCGCCTCCTCGATACCGAGGGCGGACTCCACGAGCGCGATCACCGGCGTCGCGCCGTGTAGTCGGTCGAAGGTTTCGGTCACGTGCGCGGCCGCTTCTGCCTTGGCGAGTATCACCCCAGCGAGCCCCGGAAGCCCGACGAGGGTATCCACGTCACCCGACCAAAAGTCGCTGGTGCGGTCGTTGATGCGCACCCAACCGCTGCCGCCGCCCTTCATCCAGTCGACCACGAAGCCGCGAGCGATTTCCTTGCGGCCCGGGTCGACCGCATCCTCGATGTCGAGAACGATCTGGTCGGCTCGTGAGGCTTCTGCTGCGTCGAAGGTCTCGGGAAGGTTGGCGTTGACCAGCAACCATGATCGGGAGATCTCCGGCGACATGGTGCGTGCTGCGTGTGGCATGGACCCTAGGCTAGCCGCGAATTTTGGGGCAACGCCGCGCTCAGCCGCCGAGCACTTTCGTGATGCGCTGCAGGCTCACCGGTTCGGCCGTTGCAATGTGCTGCGCGAACAGGCCGAGGCGCAGCTCTTCCAGCATCCAGCGGGCGCGCACGATGCGCTCGTCACTCCCGGCGGCGAGGGGCAGCGCCCCACCGGCCTTGATGTAGCGCTCAGTTGCCAGCGCTATCTCGGTCATCCAGACCCGATCACGACCGGGGTTCTCCAGCAGCTTGCCGATGCGGTGGATGATCGCATCGAGGTACACCGGAAGCCGCCGCAACTGCGTGAGCCCCCCGGAACTCACGAACCCCGCACCTGCGCCGGAGGCAAACACGAGCGCATCGAGTTGCGAGCGCGCATCCCCGAGGGGCGCGATGAGAGCGAGGTTGGTTGCAGCGCGGATGGCCTTGTCGACGTCCCGCGTTTTTGCGATGATGCGGGTGACAAGCGCGACTGTGTCGAAAAGTGAGTCGAGGATGATCGCCGAGACGGCATCCCGAATCTCCTCGAACTCGGCTCGCGTGTACACCTCGCGCCCGCCCATCACCGCATCGATGACCGCGACCGTGCAGTCCTCGAAGAGGGCGGCGGTCGTGCGATAGGGACTCTGTGCGAGCGTGAGTTTTTCCTGTGTTGTCAGGTGGTCCTGGACGTATGCGAGTGGCGACGGGATGCTCAGCAGAAGGAGCCGTCGAACGCCCAGTCGGTGGGCGGCGGCCTGGTCTTCCGGGGTACTCATCAGGCGGATTGACACCGCCGCTCCGTCATCCACCAGCGCGGGATAGGCCCGGATCGTGTTGCCTCCGTGAGCCACATCGCGTATCCGCTCGAGCTCGTCGAAGTCCCACCCGGTGAGCCCCGCTCGCTCAACTGTTTCGCGAACTGCGGGACTACTCTCAATAACTCGCGCCACGCTCGCCCGCGCCACCGGCTTGAGGCTCGCCTGCAGGGCGCTGAGTACTTTGCCACGGGCCACAAGCTCTCCGCGCTCATCGGCAACCGCGAAGGTCACGCGCAAATGTGGTGGTACCCGCTCCAGGTCGAAATCTTCTTTAGAGACAGTCGTGTAAGCCTGGGCAGCGATTTCTCGCGAGAGATAGTCGGTCAGGGCCCCGCCGGGAACCGCCGCCGCCATCAGCTTCCTTGCCCAATCAGCCGCCGGTACGACGTTTCGTCGGATGTTCTTCGGGAGTGACTTGATCAGCGCCGTGACCAATTCCTCGCGCAGCCCGGGAACCTGCCAATCGAGGCCATCTGACTTAAGTCCGGCGAGAAGCGGCAACGGAACGATGACCGTCACGCCGTCGTCTTCGGCGCCCGGTTCGAACCTGTAGCGCAGCGCGAGCGTCTGGTCACCCTGGTGCCAGGTACTGGGGAAAGCGAGTTCGTCGAGCTCGGCGGTATCAGTCGGTGAAAGGTTCTCCGCCGTCATCGTGAGCAGGTCGGGCGTGGCTGCGCGTGCCTTCTTCCACCAGCCTTCGAAGTCGCGCACGCTCGCCACCTCGACAGGAATTCGACGCTGGTAGAAGTCGAAGACCGCTTCATCGTCGTACAGGATGTCTCGGCGGCGAGTGCGCTCTTCCCGCTCGGCAAGCTGCTGCCGCAGCGCTCGGTTCGCGCGATCGAACGCCCAGGTGCGCTGGTCTCGCACGCGATCGTCGATGTCGCCCTCGACCAGCGCATTCCTGATGAAGAGTTCGCGCGCGTAAGCGAGATCCACCCGGGCAAACTGCACGCGACGGCGTGGGATGATCGGCACTCCGTAGAGCATCACCTTCTCGAACGCGACCGCAGCACCCTGTTTTTTCTCCCAGTGCGGCTCGGAATAGCTGCGCTTCGCGAGGTCGCCCGCAATCGGCTCGGCCCACGCCGGATCTATGGCGGCATTCGTTCGGGCGAACAAGCGCGAGGTCTCCACCAGTTCGGCGCTCATGATCGCATTCGGCTGTTTCTTCGCCAGGGCGGAGCCGGGAAAGATTACAAACCGCGCCTGCCGGGCGCCGATGTAATCCTTCTTCGCAAGGTCCTTGATCCCCAGTTGGCTGAGCAACCCGGCGAGGAGGCTTCTGTGTACGCCATCGGGATTGGCGTGCGGTTCGCCGACGTGCAACCCGATCGTCCGTGCGACGCGCGACAGCTGCCGGAACACATCCTGCCACTCGCGCACCCGAAGGTAGTTGAGGTATTCGGCCTTGAGCGCTCGCCGAAACTGGTTTCCGCTGACGCTCTTCTGCTTTTCTTCGAGGTAATTCCAGAGTGCGAGCAGGCTCAGGAAATCGCTTGTCGGATCGGTGAACCGGGCATGGCTGGCATCGGCCTGTGGGCGCCTGTCGAGCGGACGTTCGCGCGGGTCCTGGATGCTCAGCCCGGCCACAATCGCGATGACCTCACGCGAGGTCGCGTGCTGCTTCGACTCGATCACCATTCGTCCTAGTCGCGGGTCGATCGGCAGTTGTGCGAGTTGCTTGCCGATCGGTGTGATGCGCAGCCCATCCACGGCGCGAAGTTCTTTCAGCAGGTCGAGCCCGTCCTTGATGCCCCGCGCATCCGGCGGCTGCAGGAACGGAAAGCTCGCGATGTCGCCCAAGCCCAGCGAGATCATCTGCAGGATGACCGCCGCGAGGTTTGTGCGCAGAATCTCGGGTTCGGTGAACTCGGGCCGCGCGGCAAAGTCCTCCTCGGAGTACAACCGGATCGCGATGCCGTCGCTCGTGCGCCCGGACCGGCCGGACCGCTGATTGGCGCTCGCCTGGCTGATCGCCTCGATCGGCAGTCGCTGGATCTTGGAACGCACGCTGTATCGGCTGATACGCGCGGTGCCAGCATCAATGACATAGCGGATGCCCGGCACCGTCAACGACGTCTCTGCGACGTTCGTCGCCAGCACGATGCGTCGCCGCGTTCCCGCCACCGCCGAGGGCTGGAAAACGCGATGCTGGTCCGCCGAGCTCAAACGGCCGTAGAGGGGCAGGACCTCGGTGCCGGGGAGGTTACGGGACTTGATCGCGTCCTCGGCATCCCGAATCTCGTTCTCGCCGGACAAGAACACAAGCACATCGCCCGAACTCTCCAGCGCAAGCTCGTCGAGTGCGTCGTTGATGCCCTGCAGCGGATCGCGGTCGGCCGTACCAAAACGCAGGACATTCTGCTCCTCCGCACCGTTATCAGTGTCGTATCCCCCCTTGCCGCCGAGTTCATCCTGCGTTTTCAGCGGGGGAAGCGCTTCGGCGACGAGCGGCCGGTAGCGGATTTCGACCGGGTAGGTGCGCCCGGAGACCTCGATGATCGGTGCCGGAGCGCCAAGGGCATCGGAGAAGTGCCGCGCAAAGCTCTCCGGATCGATAGTCGCGCTCGTGATCACGACCTTGAGATCGGGCCGACGGGGCAGGAGTTGCTTCAGGTAGCCCAGCAGAAAGTCGACGGTGAGGCTGCGCTCGTGTGCCTCATCGATAATGATCGCGTCGTACTTCTTCAACTCACGGTCCCGGTGGATTTCGTTCAGCAGGATGCCGTCGGTCATCAGCTTGATCTTCGTGTTCTTGCCCACGCGGTCGGTGAAGCGCACCTGGTAGCCGACGGTCTGGCCCACCTCTTCGCCGAGCTCTTCCGAGATGCGTTCGGCGATGGTTCGCGCGGCGATGCGGCGCGGCTGGGTGTGTCCGATCGACTCATAGCCGAGTTCGAGCAGCATCTTCGGGATCTGGGTTGTCTTGCCACTGCCGGTGGCACCCGCGACGATCACCACCTGGTTGCTGCGGATGGCATCCGCGATGTCATCCCGCCGCTGGCTGACGGGCAGCTCGGGGGGATAGACGATGGCAGGGATCTCGATCATGAGCCTCTCATCGTAAGCCGTGTGCGTTCTCGCGAATGGTGTACATACAAAGTAGTTTGTGTTACAAAGTACTTATGAATCAAAACCTAGACCAAGACTCCCCGCTAGATCCCGCTGCGATGCTTGCTCTCGTTGAGCGGGAGCAGAGCGGAATCCCTCGACAGATAGCCCGGCAGGTCCCGTGGATACTGTTCGCCTGGGGCATCGCGTGGCTCTTCGGCTACGGCATGCTGTGGCTCATCGACGGCGCGAAGCCGCGGTTCGCTGTGCCGCTCCCGGTGAGCGTGATCACGTTTGGCGCACTGCTGGTCGCGGCGACCGTCGTATCGGCGACTATCGGCACGCGCACCGGTCGCGGCATCCGCACCAATCGCACCGCAGCGTTCACCGGAACCGTCTTCGGCATCACCAGCTTTGCGGGGTTTGTTGCCATCTACATCTTTGCGGTCGGCCTTTCCGTCAATGGCATGGACCAGCGCCTCGAGCCGATCTTCTTCCCGACCGGCATCGGAATAATGATCGGGATCACCTACCTCTTCGCGGGGGCGATCTGGCGCGCTGTTCCCGCAGTCGTCATGGGTGGGCTACTCCTGGTGGTCGCTCTCATCGAGCCGTTCTTCGGCTACCCAAACAACTACCTGTTCTTTGCGTTTGCCGGGGGTGCCGTCTTCTTGGGCGGGGCCTTGTCAGTTGCGCTGTATTCGCGTGGGCGGGTGCGCTGATGGATGAACTCGATCCCGTCATTCACGCCCAGGCTCGCCTTCGCATCGTGTCAGCTCTGGCCACGCTCGACACGGGCGAGAGCGTCACGTTCCCGCGCCTGTTGGAGTTGCTCGATATGACCGCAGGCAACCTCTCTACCCACCTGCGCAAGCTAGAGGATGCCCAGTATGTCTTGGTTACCAAGATGCATCATGGCCGCACACCGGTGACGTACCTTGAGCTGACGAAATCTGGTCGCCGCGCTTTTGAGGACTACACCGATGCGTTGCGGGCGCTGTTGGGCGAGCAGGCCTGAAGGGACAACGTTCCGCCTGTATTTCATGGCTGTGTATACACTGAAGAGCACATCACGGGTTATTACCCACAAAGTCTGCACACATGTATACACGAAGGGGTCACATGCGCGCGAGCGAGAAGGCGTACCTTCAGCTACGGCAGGAGATCCTCGACGGTGACCTACCGGCGGGTTCCCTGCTCGCGGAGGTCGAGCAGTCCACCCGTCTCGGCGTCTCCCGCACCCCGCTGCGGGAGGCGCTGGGACGGCTGGCAAGTGAAGCACTCGTCGCCACCCATTCCGGTCGCGGCGTCGTCGTGACCGAGATCTCGCTCGAAAACATCACCGAACTGTTCGAGGTGCGCCAGGCACTCGAAGGGCAGGCAGCCCGCCTGGCGGCTCGGCGACGCGACAAAGAAGTCTTCGAGGCGCTGCAGATCGAGTTCCGCGCTGCCGACGAACTACTCGACGACGGCGATCCAGGGCGTCGGCGCTACTACGCGGTCGTCTCCCGACTGGATACTGCCATCGACGAGGCAATCGCGAACCCCTTCCTCGTAGCGGCCCTCGCCAACGTACGCATGCACTCCGCCCGCGTGCGCCGCCTCTCGCACGACGACCCGGACCGCCTTCGCGAGGCGGCCCGCGAGCACCTGATGATCGTGGATGCGATCATCGAGGGCTCCGAGTCCCTCGCCGCCCACGCCACCCAGCTTCACCTCCACCGCAGTCTCAAGAACATCATCGAAAGGACACCATGAAGCTTCATGACCTGCACGTGCACCCAAGCTCCGAGAATCTCCCGCGTGAAGGTCAGCTGGCCTGGCAGATCGCGGAGGTCGCTGCTGAGCGTGTCGAGCCGACTCCGGCGGTTGCCGAGATGGTCATTAACCGGATCATCGACAACGCCGCGGTGGCCACCGCCTCACTCGTGCGCGCCCCGGTCATCGCGGCTCGAGCGCAGGCCGAAGCGCACCCGTACACGCCGGGCGCCACTGTGTTCGGATCTCCGGGCCGTTACGGCCCGGAGTGGGCCGCATGGGCCAACGGCGTCGCAGTGCGCGAGCTCGACTACCACGACACGTTCCTTGCTGCCGAGTACTCGCATCCCGGTGACAACATTCCGCCGATCCTGGCCGTGGCGCAGCACACCGGTCGAACGGGCGCAGAACTGTTGCGCGGCATCGTCACCGGCTATGAAATCCAAATCGACCTCGCGAAGGCCATCAGCCTGCACGAGCACAAGATTGACCACGTCGCGCACCTCGGACCCTCGGCGGCCGCCGGTATCGGAACGCTCCTTGGCCTGCCGACCGAAATCATCTTCCAGTCGATCGGACAGGCGCTGCACACCACGACAGCCACCCGACAGTCCCGCAAGGGCGAGATCTCCACCTGGAAGGCCTACGCACCGGCTTTCGCGGGCAAGATGGCGATCGAGTCAGTCGATCGCGCCATGCGGGGGCAAACCAGCCCAACCCCGATCTACGAAGGGGAAGATGGCGTCATCGCGTGGATGCTCGGCGGAACCGAAGCCCGGTACAAGGTACCCCTTCCCGAACGCGGTGAGTCGCGGCTGGCGATCCTCGACAGCTACACGAAAGAGCATTCCGCCGAGTACCAGGCGCAGGCGTGGATTGATCTCGCCCGCAGGTTGCGGCACGAGCATCCCGAGCTGGGGGAGTCGACGATCAACCGCGTTGTGCTGCACACGAGCCATCACACGCACTACGTGATCGGATCCGGGGCGAACGACCCGCAGAAGTATGACCCAACCGCGAGTCGTGAGACACTCGATCACTCCATCCCGTACATCTTCACCGTGGCACTGCAGGACGGCGCGTGGCACCACGAGCGTTCGTATGCTCCCGAGCGTGCTTCGCGACCGGACACCGTCGCGCTGTGGGGTCGCGTCACCACCCAGGAAGACCCCGAGTGGACCCGTCGGTACCACTCGCTCGATCCACATGAGAAGGCGTTCGGCGGTCGCGTGGAGATTGAACTCACCGACGGATCCCGCATCGTCGAGGAAATCGCAGTGGCAGACGCGCATCCGCTGGGTGCACGCCCGTTCGCGCGCGAGCAATACATCAATAAGTTCCGAAGCCTGGCCGAGGGAGTACTCGCGGCGAAGGAGATCGAGCGTTTCCTCGACACCGCCCAGCGACTGCCAGAGCTCACTGCGGCCGAGTTGAACGGACTCACCGTCAACGGACATTTCACGGCAGCAACCCCGAAGGGAATCTTCTAATGCTGTACTCGAGAATCACGCCCGCTGACAAGCGCGCTGCATTCCGTGCACGTCTGGCGACTGGCGAACTGCTGCGACTGCCGGGCGCATTCAATCCCCTGAGTGCACGCCTTATCCAGCACAAGGGCTTCGAGGGCGTCTACATTTCGGGTGCCGTCATTTCCGCAGACCTCGGGCTTCCGGATGTCGGCCTCACCACGCTCACGGAGGTCGCCACCCGCGCCGCCCAGATCGCCCGCATGACCGACCTCCCCTCACTTGTGGATGCCGACACCGGCTTCGGCGAGCCGATGAACGTCGCCCGCACCGTGCAGACCCTCGAAGATGCCGGGGTCGCCGGCCTGCACATCGAAGACCAGGTGAATCCCAAGCGCTGCGGCCACCTCGACGGCAAAGCCGTGGTCGATACCGACACGGCGCTCAAGCGAATCCGTGCTGCAGCGGAAGCTCGGCGAGACCCGAACCTGCTCATCATGGCGCGCACCGACATCCGGGCTGTGGACGGTTTGCAAGCCGCGATCGACCGTGCGAAGCAACTCGTCGGTGCGGGCGCCGACGCAATATTTCCCGAGGCGATGGCCGACCTCAGCGAGTTCGAGGCTGTGCGCAAGGCGGTCGACGTTCCGATCCTCGCGAACATGACAGAGTTCGGAAAGAGCGATCTGTTCACGACGAAGCAGCTGGCTGACATCGGTGTGAACATCGTTGTCTACCCCGTGAGCCTCTTGCGCCTGGCGATGGGCGCGGCAGAGCGGGGGCTCGACATCCTCGTCGCCGAGGGCACCCTCAAGCCGACTGTCGGCGAGATGCAGACCCGTGCGCGGCTCTACGAGTTGCTCGACTATGAGAGCTACAACGCCTTCGACACCTCGGTCTTCAACTTCACGCCGTAACGAATCGTCCTTCCAGAACCGTAAAGTCGTAGCAAGAAGGAGTACCAATGACCGATCCAGATATCCGGAAGGGACTCACGGGCGTCGTCGTCGACACGACCACGATCTCCAAGGTCAATCCCGACACGAACTCGCTGCTCTACCGGGGATACCCGGTACAGGAACTCGCTGCAACGTGCACCTTCGAGGAGGTTGCCTACCTGCTGTGGAACGGCGAACTTCCGGATGCGAAGCAACTCGCCAACTTCGAGACACTTGAGCGGAGCTTGCGTCACCTCGATGAAAGAGTCAAGCGCGTCATCGATGAGCTGCCACTGAGCGCGCACCCGATGGATGTGCTGCGAACCGCGGTGAGCGTGATCGGCGCCAGCGATGAGGATGCTGCGAACTCGACTCGCGCATCGAACACCGACAAGTCGATCCGACTGTTCGCCCAGCTGCCAGCCATCGTCGCGTACACCCAGCGGCGTTTGCGCGGAGAGCACCTCGTCGAGCCGCGGGAAGATCTCGCGTACTCGGCCAACTTCCTGTTCATGACCTTCGGCGAACTGCCGGAAGAGGTCGTGGTCAGCGCGTTCGACGTGTCGATGATCCTGTACGCCGAGCATTCGTTCAACGCGAGCACCTTCACCGCAAGGGTGATCACGTCGACGCTGTCGGATCTTTACTCGGCCGTTGTGGGAGCCATCGGCGCCCTCAAGGGTCCGCTGCATGGGGGTGCGAATGAAGCCGTCATGCACATTTTCGACGAGATCGGCACCGCCGACAACGCTTCCGCCTGGCTCGACGATGCGCTCGCGAACAAGCGCAAGATCATGGGATTCGGTCACCGCGTCTACAAGAACGGCGACTCGCGCGTGCCGACCATGAAGGCGGCGCTCGACACGCTCGTCGTTGAGTACGATCGCCCCGACATGATCGCTCTCTATGAGACGCTCGAGGCTCAGATGACCGAGCGCAAGGGCATCCTGCCAAACCTCGATTACCCGAGTGGACCCGCGTACAACCTGATGGGATTCGACACCGAGATCTTCACGCCCCTGTTCGTCGCGGCCCGAATTACGGGCTGGACGGCACACGTCATGGAGCAACTCGAAGCCAACGCGCTGATTCGTCCGCTGAGCCAGTACGTGGGTCATGAGGAAAGGCACGTTCCCGCGCGCGGTCCGGTCGACTGACCCTCGCCGGTTGTTGTGACGGTGCCGTCGTCGTTGCCCCTGCGTCGGTGCCCTCGTCCTTGCCCTCCTCCGTGCCTGCGTCGGTGCCTGAGTCGGTGGCTGTGAGAATAGACATATGACTGTTCCCACAATTGCTCTCAATGACGGCACCACTATTCCCCAACTCGGATTCGGCGTCTTCCGCGTCGAGCCCAATGAGACCGAACGCATCGTCTCTGACGCGCTCGAAGCGGGCTATCGACACATCGATACGGCCGCCGTCTACGGAAACGAGTTCGGCGTCGGGAAGGCGATCGCGGCGTCCGGGATTCCCCGCGACCAGGTCTACGTGACCACCAAGCTGTGGAACAGTGACCAGGGCACGCAGTCCGCGTTCGATGCGATCGACTTGAGTCTCGAAAAGCTCGGACTCTCTGAAGTCAACCTCTATCTGATCCACTGGCCCCGGCCCGACCTCGACAAGTATGTCGAGACCTGGGAGGCAATGGAGCAGATTCAGGCGAGCGGCAAAGCCATCTCCGTCGGCGTCTCAAACTTCCACGTGCCGCACCTGAATAAATTGCTTGGCGCAACCACTGTTGTTCCGGCAGTCAACCAGATCGAACTTCACCCGGGTTTTGGACAGCGCGAGATTGTCGACTTCTGCGCTGGCGAGAACATCAAGATCGAGGCGTGGGGACCACTCGGACAGGGCAAGTACGACCTGTTCGGGATGACTCCGGTGGCGGATGCCGCTACCGCCCACCACAAGTCCCCAGCGCAGGTGGTGATCCGCTGGCATGTCCAGCATGGATACATCGTGTTCCCGAAGTCCAACAGCGCTGCCCGCATAGCCGAGAACTTCGATGTGTTTGATTTCACGCTCACCAACGCCGAAATGAACGCTATCGACGGGCTCGATGCGGGCCTTCGCATGGGTGCTGACCCCGACACCGCCGCGTTCTAGAGCCCGCGTTCGAAGGCTCCCGCGTCCGCGTTCTAGAGCGCGACTGCTTCCCCACGCGGGGTGTTGATAAGTACTTCGGGCATACCCTCGAATGCGCGCTCCAGTTGCTCGCGCGTCTCGGAGAAGTGAGTCCAGTCAGAGGTGTGGATGCCCACCACTTTGGCCGCACCGAGGATCTTGGCGGCACGTGCCGCATCTTCTGAGGTGAGGGTGAGTGCGGCGTCAAGGCCGGGAACCCGGGCAGCGCCAGCGAACAGCACAGCGATCGCGATATCCGTAAACCTGCTCGAAATCTGCTCGACGAGGGGGATCGACGCGTTGTCGCCGCTGACGTACACGGTCGGTTCGCCGGGAGCTTCGAGTATGAACCCGGTAACCGGGCCGACGAAGCGCTGGCTGCCGGGCGGGCCGTGCAGCGCGGGGACAGCCGTGATCGTCACCGCGCCGAGCTCCTGTGTCTCCCAAGAGTCCATGCCGATCACCGAGCCGCCAAAAAGGTCGGATGCGGCCTCGCGAGTGCTCAGCGTGGGCACACCGGTCGCGATCAGTTCGAGGCCCTCGTAGTCGAGGTTGTCTTTGTGGCCGTGGTGGCTCAGCAGCACCATGTCGACGTGCCCAACGTCTTCGCGGGAGATACCAGGACCGACGGTCTTGACGAGCGTGGTCTCGTCCGGGGCCGAGTAGGTGCGGGGCGCATCGAACGTGGGATCCGTGACGAAACGCAACCCGGCGTAGTCCAGCACCACGGTGGGGCCACCGATCCAGGTCACGATCGTCGTCGACATAAGTCGAGACTAACCCCGAAATCTGTGGAGTCTGATTTCGAAATAGCTCGGGCTATTGTCGAGCTCGCCCACTCCTAGGCTGATCTCATGACCGAGACAAACCCCATGCACGACCCGGAAGATCTGTCGGCGAAACTTCGTGCGAAGGCGCTCTCCACGACTGCTGCGGAGCTGGGTCTGGATGCGTTGGCGCCCGGCATACCGTTTGGCGTGCTGATGGAACTCGGTCTTCCTCCGGGGGCGCTCACGCTCGTCTGTTTCGCTACCGGGGATGTGAGCACGTATTTCAG
>JAYSPT010000070.1:0-2385 GCA_043721995.1 Salinibacterium sp.
TGGGCCATCAAGAACCTGCGGGCGGGAATGTCGCTCGACGTGATGAGCCCGGAGGGCAAGTTCATCTCGCAGGTGGTGGTCGATCACCCCGCGCACTACGTCGCCATCGCGGCCGGATCGGGTATCACCCCGGTGCTCGCCCTCATCGAGAGCACACTGAGCGCGTCATGCGACAACCGGTTCTCGCTGGTCTATTCAAACCGCACGGCGATGGACACGATGTTCATCGACGAGCTCGCCGATCTCAAAGACAAGTACCCCGCGCGGTTTGCGCTTCACCATGTGCTCACACGCGAGCGCAGGTCATCTGAACTTCTCTCCGGCCGCCTTGATGCCGAGCGTGTGCGCGGCATCCTCGACAACCTGATCTTTGCGCAAGACGTTGACGAGTGGTTCATCTGCGGACCCTTCGACCTCGTGCAACTCTGTCGCGATACGCTCGCCGAGTTCGGCGTTGCAGCGGGCGCGATTCGCTACGAGCTGTTCACTACGGGTGCGCCCGAGCGGCCGCAAGGCCAGTCCGGTCGCCCGATCGAGGTCGCCGCAAACGAAGCGGTTCACACCATTACCTTCAGGCTTGACGGCACCACAGGCACCGTCACGAGCCCGGTGCACAGCAACGAAAGCATCCTGAATGCGGCGCTTCGCGTGCGCGGGGATGTTCCGTTCGCCTGCGCGGGCGGAGTGTGCGGAACCTGCAGGGCCGTTGTCAGGGAGGGCACAGTCGACATGGTGGAGAACTACGCGCTTGAGCCCGAAGATCTCAAGCGGGGATACGTGCTGACCTGCCAGGCCATCCCGACCAGCGAACGAGTCTCAGTCGACTACGACGCGTAGGCGCAAGCGCAATGGGTTTTGCGATACATAGATAAGGAACGGCACCGTGGTCGAGTACTCGCTTTCGAATTCTGTCGCCGAGATCGTGCTCAACGATCCGGGCAAACTCAATGCGCTGGATGAGTCGGCGATCGCCGCTCTGTCTGATGCATACAGTCGGGCTGCGAGCGATGGAGCGCGCGCGGTCATCCTGCGGGGCGAAGGCCGCGCATTCTGCGCGGGCCGCGACATCTCGAACGTGGATCCGACCACAGACGACGCGTTCCGTTATCTCGACAGTCTGGTCACCCCGCTGCTGAAGGAAATAAGCAGTTTTCCCGCACCGGTCTTCGCTGTCGCGACGGGCGCGTGCCTGGGGGTTGGTCTCGGGTTGCTCGTCGCCTCTGACGTGGTGTACGTGGCCGACACTGCGCAGATTGGGTCGCCGTTCGCCAACCTGGGGGCGACTCTCGACTCCGGCGGGCATGCCCTGTTCTACGAACGACTCGGTGCGCACCGCACGCTCGACCTTATCTACACCGCGGAACTGATGACCGGTGCAGAGGCGGTCGCGCTGGGGCTGTTCAGCCGGGTCGTGCCCGAGGCCGATGTGCTCGAGTTCACGCGTGAGCGTGCGGAGCGGGTGGCAGCTGGAGCGACCGGTGCGTTCCTGGCGAGCAAAGAGCTGGTGCGCCGACTGCGCGACGAGCGGATTGGCCTGTGGGCATCCGTCGCCGACGAGAATCGGGCGCAGGGCGAGCTGTGTGCGAGCGACGATTATGGCGAGGGCTTTGCCGCGTTCCAGGAGAAGCGACGCCCGGTCTTCCAACGGTAGGGGCTGCCTGCCGGGTTTACAAAGAGCCGAGTAAGAGCAGGGGCTCCTCGATGCAGCGCGCGACGTACGTGATGAATCCGCTCGCCACATCGCCGTCGCAGACCCGGTGGTCAAAGACGAACGACAGCGTCACGATCTTGCGCACGGCGAGATCCCCATTGACCACCCACGCGCGGTCGATGATTCTGCCGACGCCGAGCATCGCGACCTCGGGATAGTTGATGATCGGCGTGGACCCGTCGACGCCGAATGCACCGTAGTTGTTCAGTGTGAAGGTACCGCCGGACAGCGCCGCCTGCGGGTAATCGCCCTTCTCCGCGCGAGACACCAGCTCGGTCACGGCATCCCGGAGTTCGGCGGTGGTCATCTTCTCGGCACCATGGATGACCGGCACCATGAGCCCGCGCGGTGTCTGCGCTGCGAGGCCGAGGCCGATCGCGCCGTGCTGCAAAATCACGCCGGCTTCCTCGTCAAGCGAGGAGTTGAGGATGGGGTACTTGCCGAGCGCCGCCACGGCAAAACGGGCGATGAGGGCCGTCAAACTGAATCGTTCGCCCGTCGACCTCTGCAGGCGACCCTTGGCGTTGATCAACTCCGTCGCGTCGACGTCGAGCCAGATCGTGGCCTCAGGAATGCTGGAGCGCGAGCGGCTGAGCCGGGACCCGATGAGCTTGCGCATGCCTGAAAGGGGAATGCGGGTGTCGCCGGTTGCCTCGGCAATGCCTGCCGCAGAG
>JAYSPT010000071.1:0-4275 GCA_043721995.1 Salinibacterium sp.
TGAGGGACGGCGCGATAGCCGCGTACAGCATGCCGGATGACTTCGTGGTCGCCTCGCGGAATGAGGTGCGGAGACGAATGACCGTGCCATCTTTGACCCCGTGACCCGCTACTGTCTCCGCATAGACGTGAGCACACCAGAAGACGATGAGGGAGAACAACGACACCACAAGCACCTCGACGGTGTCGGTGTGATCGGTGGAAACCACCGCGATCAGTGCGGAGTACAGGATGGTGCCGTATACGGCACTTGGTGAGCCGAACCGCGAAGCTGCCCACGAGCGAAACGCCATGGGGCTACGGTACATGCGCTCAGCAGTGCGGGTCGGCAGACGGAACCGTGCCAGCCACGAAGTAATTGTCGACCGTTGAATCCACGCAGACGTTGCCCCGGTTGTAGGCGGTGTGGCCCTCCCCGGTGTGGGAGATGAGCACGCCGCTGGAGAGCTGCTTCGCGAGTGATTGTCCCCACGCGTACGGGGTTGCCGGATCGTTCGTTGTGCTGATCACGAGAATCGGTGGTGCACCCTCGGCTTTATAGGATGTGGGGAGCGTGACCGCCGGAGCCGGCCAGTTGGCGCATGACGTGTTGAGCACCGCGTAGTCGTCCAATGCGAAGTATTTGCCGAGTACCGGCGCCGACTGCTCGATCTCGGTTAGCCCCTCGAGGGTGGAATGCGGGTCCTTCACGAAGTCGCCGTCGAGACACGTGACCGCGATGTATACATCGAGCGAATTGTCGGAGTACGTGCCGTCTGGATTGCGCGAGTTGTAGGAGTCGGCTTGCTGGAATGCGAGGGAGGGATCGCCGCCCTGAAGCGCCGTGAATAGGTTGGTGAGGTCGGGCCAATACTCCTTGCTGTAGAGGTCCTCGCTGATCGCGGTGCCCATCGTCGCCGAGTCGAGCACGCGGCCATCACCGTTGGTTAGTTTCAGGCCGTCGATCTGCTCGAGCACCGCGTGGGCCTCGGCCAATGCATCATCTACTGAGCCCGTGAACGGGCAGCCGGATCCGGCGAGGCAGTCCGTCATGTAGGCACGGAACGCGCTGTCGAAGCCATTCATTTGTGCCTTGAGGGTGTCCAGGTCACTGAGCAGCGGGTCCACCGCACCATCCAGGACCATCGTGCCTACGTTGCCGGGGAAGAGCTCTGCGTAGACGGTACCGAGGAACGTGCCATAGGAATAACCAAGGTAGTTGAGCTTCGACTCGCCAAGCACGGCCCGAATGAGATCCATGTCTTTCGCTGTGCTGACGCTGTCGATGTGGCCCAGCAATTCACCGGTGTTTTTCCCGCAGGCTGCGGCATATGCCTTGTCGGCGGTCGTGAGCTTGTCGACCCAGGCTTGCGTGTTGTAGGGCACATCAAAAGTGCCGTAGCGCAGTTGGTCGATCTGTTTCGGATCGGTGTAGCAGACGATTGGGTTGGAGAGCCCGACCCCGCGGGGATCCCAGCCGACAACGTCGAAGCTCTGCGCCAGCGCATCGGAAACCGCGTTGTTGACGCCGTTGGCGACGAAGTTGTATCCGGAGGCTCCGGGGCCACCAGGATTGACCAGCAGCGCACCCCGCGATTTACCCGTCGCGGCATGGCGGATGACCGCGAGACCGATCGCGCCATCACCGGGCGAATCCCAGTTGACCGGTGCGCTCACCGTTGTGCAGTCATCGCCATCGTTGCAAGGCGTCCAGCCCAGATTCTGCCCGTAGAACGCCTGCAGGTCGTGCGGCACCGCACTCGGCACGCCCGCACTCGGTACGCCCGCGGGTGCTGCGTGCTTTGGTGGCAGGAACGTGCATCCGGAAAGCACTGCCAGCAGTAGCGAGCCCCCTGCCACGCAGGTGAGTACGCGACGCGTGCTCACAGGTTATAGCCCCGCGAGCACCTCACGCATGAGGTCAGCAGTCTCGCTTGGCGTCTTGCCGACCTTGACGCCCGCAGCCTCGAGGGCTTCCTTCTTGCCTTGAGCCGTGCCCGCGCCAGCCGAGACGATTGCACCAGCGTGGCCCATCGTCTTGCCTTCCGGTGCGGTGAAGCCCGCGACATAGGCCACCACGGGCTTGGACATGTTTGCCCGGATGTAGTCGGCGGCACGCTCTTCGGCATCGCCGCCGATCTCGCCGATCATCACGATCGCCTTTGTGTCGGGGTCGGCCTCGAACGCCGCGAGGGCATCAATGTGGGTGGTTCCGATTATGGGGTCGCCACCGATGCCAATCGCGGTTGAAAAACCGAGGTCGCGCAGTTCGTACATCATCTGGTAGGTCAACGTGCCCGACTTGGACACGAGACCAATCGGACCCGTGCCGGTGATCGTTGCGGGCGTGATGCCCACCAGCGACTCACCCGGGGTGATGAGACCAGGGCAGTTCGGACCGATAATGCGGGTCTTGTTGCCCTTCCGCTTTGCGAGCGCCCAGAACTCCGCCGTATCCTGCACCGGGATACCCTCCGTAATCACGACGACCAGCGGGATCTCAGCCTCGATGGCCTCAACCACCGCATCCTTCGCGAATGCCGGCGGCACGAAGACTATAGAAGTGTCGGCGCCCGTCTCCGCCACTGCCTCGGCAACGGTGCCGAATACCGGCAGCACGATGCCACCATCGTGCTCGACCGTGGTGCCGGCCTTGCGTGCGTTGACCCCGCCGACCACCTGGGTGCCGGCTTTGAGCATCAGCGCCGTGTGCTTCGTGCCCTCGCCGCCAGTGATGCCCTGGACGATAACCCTGTTGTTCTTGTTGAGGAAGATCGACATGTTTTTTTCCTTAGGTCTGTATCTCGAAACCTCGGCCGAGACGGCCTCGGCGCAGTGGCGCGCGAACGCCAGAAATGGCGTTCGCCCTAGCTAGCCAGCTGCGCAGCCTTGTCAGCGCCTTCATCCATGGTGTCTGCGAGAGTGATCAGCGGGTTGTTTGCGGTGCGCAGGATCGCACGGCCCTCGTCGACCTTGTTGCCGTCGAGTCGCACAACCAACGGCTTGGTGGCCGAGCTGCCGAGAATCTCGAGGGCCTTCACGATGCCGTTTGCGACCGCATCGCAGGCGGTGATACCGCCGAAGACGTTCACGAAGACACTCTTGACCTGCGGGTCGCCGAGGATGACATCCAGTCCCGCAGCCATGACCTCAGCGGATGCTCCACCCCCGATGTCAAGGAAGTTGGCCGGCTTCACGCCGCCATGCCTCTCCCCCGCGTAGGAGACCACGTCGAGCGTGGACATGACGAGCCCGGCACCATTTCCGATAATTCCGACTTCGCCGTCGAGCTTCACGTAGTTGAGGTCGTGCGCCTTCGCCTTCGCCTCGAGGGGATCGGTGGCCGCTTTATCCTCGAGGGCCTCATGGTTCGGGTGTCGGAACCCCGCGTTCTCGTCGAGCGTTACCTTGCCGTCAAGGGCCAGCACGGTGCCGTCTTCGGTGAGTACCAGCGGGTTGACCTCGACGAGCGTCGCATCCTCGCCCTTGTACACGTCGTAAAGCTTCACGATCACCGGCGCGACCTTGTCGGCGGTCTCCTGGTCGAAGCCACCGGCGAGCGCGATCGCGGTGGCCTTCGCCAAATCGATGCCGTCGAGCGGATTAACCTCGATCTTGGCCAGTGCCTCGGGGCGCTCGACTGCCAACTCTTCGATCTCCATGCCACCCTCGACGCTGCACAGCGACAGGTACGAACGGTTCGCCCGGTCCAACAGCACCGAGAAGTAGTACTCTTTCGCGATTCGGGCACCAGCCGTGACCATCACCCGGTTTACTTTGAGACCCTTGATCGTCAGGCCGAGGATCGCCTCTGCTGCAGCGGCGGCATCATCCGAATTATGGACGACCTTCACGCCGCCCGCCTTACCGCGACCGCCCGCCTTGACCTGCGCCTTCACGACAACCGTGCCGCCAATCTTCTCCGCCGCAGCCTTCGCGTCAGCCGGGGTGTCGGCGATGATGCCGGCAAGTACAGGCACTCCATAGGATTCGAAAAGGTCCCGAGCCTGGTACTCGAAAAGGTCCACGTAATTCTCGCAATCGCGCGTCAGTTGGGGTTGCTTGACGCTCGAAACTAGCTCGACATCAAGACACTTTGGCCACGGGAAAGCCTACTCCCGTGCGTCTGGCGGTTTCTGCGGGCGAACACCGTTGGCAGGCAACATCCGATGTTCCTTCGCGGTTGCACTCCCCTGAAAACGCAGGAGATATTTCTCGTTGTGGCCATATCCGTTACCGAAAGCGGCATTTGCGGGTGATTCTCCTGCGTTTTCAGATGGCGGGAGGGCACGCGGGC
>JAYSPT010000072.1:0-8592 GCA_043721995.1 Salinibacterium sp.
AACCGAATCGAAGAGATGATCCTGTTCGAAGGCCCGGAGACCGTCGCGGCGGTGTTTCTGGAGCCGGTGCAAAACTCGGGCGGGTGCTTTCCGCCGCCTCCGGGATACTTTCAGCGGGTCCGCGAGATCTGTGACAAGTACGACGTGCTGCTGGTCAGCGACGAAGTCATCTGCGCATTCGGTCGCATCGGTCACTTCTTCGCCTGCGACGAATACGGCTACCAGCCAGACATGATCACGTGCGCGAAGGGTATGACGAGCGGGTACTCCCCCATTGGCGCGACGATCGTCTCCGATCGCATCTACGAACCGTTCAAGCACGGGACGGCCGCGTTCTATCACGGTTACACCTTCGGAGGACATCCCGTGTCGGCCGCTGTGGCGCTCGCCAATCTCGACATATTCGAGGAAGAGAAGCTCAACGAGCATGTGCAAGCCAACTCGCCAGCTTTCCGTGCGACTCTCGAGAAGCTCAAAGACCTGCCAATCGTCGGGGATGTGCGCGGTGCCGGCTATTTCTTCGGGATCGAACTCGTCAAGGACAAGGCAACGAAGACCACCTTTACTGACGACGAGGCCGAGCGCCTGCTACGCGGTTTCCTCTCGAAGGCGCTCTACGATGCCGGACTTTACTGCCGGGCGGATGATCGTGGCGATCCGGTAATCCAACTCGCCCCGCCGCTCACGATCGGCCCGAGCGAGTTCAACGAGATCGAGGCGATCCTGCGAAACGTGTTGACGGAGGCGTGGACCAGGCTCTGAACAGCTACCGGGAGCTCAGCTTTTGGCACGATTCCGTCGAGGACGACCTCACGCCCCGCCCAGCGCTACCCGGCAACCGTGACGTCGATGTCGCAATCGTCGGGGGTGGACTGACCGGGCTGTGGACGGCGTGGTACCTGCTGGACCGGGACCCTTCCCTGCAGATTGCGATTCTCGAGAAAGAGATCGCGGGTTTCGGCGCCTCGGGGCGAAACGGCGGATGGTGCAGCGCGCTGTTTCCCCGCTCGACTGCCTCACTTGAGCGCCTGCACGGAATCGAACCTGCTCTCGCGATGCGCAGGGCGATGGTAGAGACCGTCGACGAGGTCGGTCGCGCGGCCACGGCCGCCGGAATCGATATCGACTTTTCGAAGGGTGGCACGATCGCGTACGCACGCTCAGGAGTGCAACTCGCCGCTGCTCAAACGGAGGTGGAAGAGGCCCGGCGGTACGGGATTGATTCCCTTGAGTTGTGGGGGGCGGAGCGAGTGAAGGCCGCGGGAGCGCTGGGGGCGACCTACGACGCCGCGTGCGCGAGGCTGCATCCCGCCAAGCTGGTGCGCGGCCTCGCCCGGGCGCTCGAGGATCGCGGAGTGCAAATCTACGAGCAGACAGAGGTGCTCGGCTTCTCGCCCCGATCTGTAGTAACGACCGGAGGCACTGTGCGCGGCGAGAAGGTCGTCGTGGCCACCGAGGGGTACGGCGCGACCATGCGCGAAACACATCGCCGGATCCTGCCGCTCTACTCGCTGATGATCGCAACCGAACCGATTCCGGATGCCACCTGGAGCGAACTCGGCATAGAGCACGGGAACACCTTCACCGACTATCGGCACCTGCTGGTGTACGGACAGCGCACCGCCGACAATCGCTTCGCGTTTGGCGGGCGCGGCGCACGCTACCACTGGGGCAGCTCCATCAAGCCGGCCTACGATCGAGATCCGGCTGTTTTCGATCACCTCCGGCGAACCCTCGGTGAGCTTTTTCCCGCGATCGGCGGCGCCGCAGTCACACACCGCTGGGGTGGGCCACTCGGCGTTCCCCGGGATTGGCATGCGAGCGTGGGCTACGACCCGATCACCGGCATCGCCCACGCTAGCGGGTATGTGGGTGACGGCCTCAGCACCACGAATCTCGCCGGACGCACTCTCGCCGACCTGCTCACAGGCATGGATTCCGAGTTGGTGCGACTGCCCTGGGTGAACCACCACTCACCGTCGTGGGAGCCGGAGCCCCTGCGTTTCGTCGGCGCGAATGCAGGACTCGTCGCTATGACACTCGCGGATCGTGAAGAGCGCGTCACCCACCGGCGCTCTCTGGTCGCGCGGGTATTGAGGCCCCTGACCGGACACTGACCCGTACCTATCCCGCCTCGGCTGTACCTATACGGCCTCGGCCTCGGCACGGTACCTACGGCGCCTCGGCCGCGGCCTCGGCGAATTGCGCGTTGTATAGGCGGTAGTAGGCGCCCTGGGTCTTGAGTAGCTCCTCGTGGGTGCCCTGCTCAACGATCGCGCCCGCCTCCATTACGAGAATGAGGTCAGCATCCCGAATCGTGGACAACCGGTGCGCAATCACGAAACTGGTTCGATTCTCGCGCAGCGCCCTCATCGCATGCTGGACGAGCACTTCGGTACGCGTGTCGACAGAACTGGTCGCCTCATCCAGGATGAGCACACTCGGCCGCGCCAGGAATGCCCGCGCAATCGTCAACAGCTGCTTCTCACCAGCGCTGACATTGCTCCCCTCGTCATCCAGCACACTGTCGTAGCCTTCGGGGAGCGAGTGCACGAACCTGTCGACATAGGTTGCACGCGCCGCATCGAGCATCTCTTCCTCAGTCGCATCGAGACGCCCATAAAGGATGTTGTCCCGGATGGTGCCGCCAAAAAGCCACGTATCCTGCAGCACCATGCCCATGCGCGAGCGAAGGTCGTCGCGCGTCATCGTGGAGATGTCAATGCCGTCGAGAGTGATACGACCGGCGTCCAGCTCGTAGAAGCGCATCATCAAATTGACAAGGGTTGTTTTGCCTGCCCCTGTGGGTCCGACGATGGCGACAGTCTGGCCGGGTGAGGCGCTGAGCGACAGGTCATGAATGAGCGGCTTCGCGGGGTCGTAGCTGAAGGACACGTGCTCGAAGGCGAGTCGGCCGTTCGAGGTTGCGGGTGTGGACGCGGGTTCTGGATCTGCCGACTGCTCCGACGCATCCAGCAGTTCAAAAACCCGCTCGGCCGATGCCACACCCGATTGCACGAGGTTGGCCATCGATCCCAGCTGACTAAGCGGTTGGGTGAACTGGCGTGAGTACTGGATGAACGCCTGCACGTCACCGAGGCTCAGCGCGCCGTTCGCGACGAAAAGTCCCCCCACGACCGCGATTGCGACATAGACGAGGTTGCCGACGAACATCATCGCGGGCATGATGATGCCGCTCACGAACTGCGCGCCGAAGCTCGCGTCGTACAGTTCGACGTTCTTGTCAGAGAAACGCCTTTCCACCTCACGGTGTCGCCCGAATACCTTCACGAGAGCGTGGCCGGAATAGGCCTCCTCGATCTGACCGTTGAGCTCACCGGTGTGCTTCCACTGCGCGACGAACAACTTCTGGGAGCGCTTGGCGATGACAGTTGTGATTCCCAGGGTGAGTGGGATTGTCACGAGCGCGATCAGGGCGAGAATCGGAGAAATCAGGAACATCATGATGAGCACACCTACCACCGTAAGCAGGCTCGTGATGAGCTGGCTCATGGTCTGCTGCATGCTCGTGCCGATGTTGTCCACGTCGTTCGTGACGCGACTGAGCAGTTCACCGCGCTGCATCTTGTCGAAGTAGCTCAGGGGCAGCGCATGGATCTTCTTTTCGACGTCTGCACGCAGCGAATACATGGTCCGTTGAACAATTCGGTTGAGCAGGAAGCCCTGCAACCACGAGAAAACGGAGGCGAAGACGTAAAGAACCAGAACGCTACCCAGCACCATCGCGAGTGCGTTGAAGTCGATGCCGTGGCCCGGGTTGAGGTCGATGCCAGAGAGGAAGTCGGCCTGCTGGTTCTGCCCGGATGCACGCAGCCCCTCAATAACCTGCGCCTTCGTGGCGCCCGCTGGAAGCTGCCTCGAGATCAGCCCCGAGAAGATGATGTCGGTCGCTCGACCGAGGATTTTTGGGCCGAGCACCGTGAACGTAACACTGATCACGGAAAGCAGGATCACGACGATCACACCGACGCGAAAGGGACGCAGTCGTCCCAGCAGTCGCTTCGCCGAAGGTCCGAAGTTCAGCGACTTCTCGGCAGGCATCCCCGCTCCACCGAACGGGCCGCCACCCCCCGGTCCACGGCGCAGAGGCGGGCGTGGCGTGCTCGTGGATGTGGAGTTGGATGCCTCGCTCATGCTGCTTCTTCTGCTCGGAGCTGGCTGTTAACAATTTCGGCATACGTTTCCGATGAAGCGAGCAACTCCTCGTGAGTGCCCCGGTCGATGATCTCCCCGGCCTCGAGAACCAGAATCTGGTCGGCATCCATGATCGTTGACACCCGCTGGGCGATGATGATCTTCGTCGAGGCTTTTTCCCACTTGGCAAGTGCGCGACGCAGGCGCTGGTCGGTAGCGGTGTCCAGGGCAGAGAATGAATCGTCAAACACGTAAATCTCGCTGCGTTTGACGAGTGCTCGAGCAATCGCGAGACGCTGACGCTGCCCGCCCGACACGTTGGTGCCGCCCTGCGAGATTGTCGCGTTGAGCCCTTCGGGCATCTCTCGTACGAAGTCGGAGGCCTGCGCGGTGTCAAGCGCGGCCCACAGTTCATTGTCGGTGGCATCCGGCTTGCCGTAACGGAGGTTGCTGGCGACGGTGCCGGAAAACAAGTAGGACTTCTGCGGCACAAGTCCGATTCGGCCCCAGAGTAGGTCGGGATCGAGGTCGCGCACATCGACGCCGTCAATCAGCACCGCGCCTCCGGTGGCATCGAAGAGGCGCGGGAGCAGGTTCACAAGCGTGGTTTTACCGGCGCCCGTGCTCCCGATGATTGCGGTGGTCTGCCCGGGCAGGGCTACGAAGGAGATCTTGTGAAGCACAGGGTTCTCGGCCCCCGGGTAGCTGAACGAGACATCTTTCAATTCCACGAGTCCCGTCGCGTGCAGTTGGGTGACCGGAGCTGTGGGCAGCACAACTGAGGTTTCAGTTTCGAGAACTTCAGAGATGCGATCCGCAGACACGGCCGCGCGCGGAATCAGCACCGCCATGAACGTGGCCATCATCACGGCCATCAGAATCTGGATGATGTAGCTCAGGAACGCCGTCAGGGCGCCGATCTTCATAGACCCTTCATCGATACGGAATGCCCCGAACCACAGCACAGCAATACTCGTGACATTCATCACGAGGAGGACCACCGGGAACACGAGTGCGAACAGGCGTCCGGCGGCGATCGCGCTGTGCGTCACATCCTCATTCGCCTGCGCGAAACGCTCGGTCTCACGTTGTTCCCGGACGAATGCTCGCACCACCCTGATACCGGTCAACTGCTCGCGCAGCGCACGGTTGACCGTATCGATGCGGCCCTGCATCAGGCGAAACAAGGGCACCATGCGCACGATGATGAGACCGAGGGCGATGAGGAGCACCGGAATCGCGACCACCAGTATCCACGACAGGTTAACGTCCTGCTGGAGCGCTGCTATTACGCCCCCAACCGCCAGGATCGGTGCAGATACCAGGATCGTGCACGTCATGAGGGTGAGCAATTGAACCTGCTGCACGTCGTTCGTCGTGCGCGTGATGAGCGACGCCGCGCCGAACTTTGATACCTCCCGCTCGGAGAACTCCTCTACTCGGTGGAAGATCGATTGCCGCAGGTCCCGTCCCAGACCCATCGCAGCTTTCGCTCCGAAATACACGGCGGTGATTGCACAAGCGACCTGCACGACCGTGATGCCGAGCATGACCATGCCAATGCGAACGATGTAGGCAGTGTCACCCTTGGCAATACCGTTGTCGATGATGTCCGCGTTGAGGCTCGGCAGGTACAGCGAGGCGATCGACTGGGCAAACTGGAAGGCGACCACACCGGCCAGAAGTGGCCAGTGCGGCTTCAGGAATCTGCCGATGAGTCGGAGAAGGCGCATCGCTAGATCTTCTTTCCCTGTCCTTGGTTTTCCTGTTTTGAATTGCCGCCGAAGATCTCTGAGATCTCCGCCAAGTCGTCCGCTCCCGGTTTCCAGTGTGTGGCAGCTTCCGCATTCTGCGCAATCTGTTGGGGGCTGGTCGCACCCGCAATGACGCTCGTAAGCCCGGGCTGCGCGAGCAGCCACGAAAAGGTTGCCTGGAGCATCGTGACGCCGCATTCTGCGCAAAATGTAGCGTATCGCTCGATCGCATCCCAGCGGGCGCTCTTGAGGAGATGCGGACGTTGGCGCGCTATTCGGGTATCCGCCGGGTGCTCCGTGCGGGTGAACTTGCCGGTCAGCAGGCCATTGGCGAGCGGGAAGAAGGGCAGGAAGCCCAACTCGAGCTCCAGAACAGTCGGAAGAACTTCCGCCTCCACTGCACGCTGGAGCAGGCTGTACTCGCTCTGGGCGGAAATGAAGCGACCGCCGCCGAGACGGATCGCGGCGGTATCCGCTTCACGAAGCTGCTGCGCAGAGAACTGGGTTCCGCCGAAGAACCTAATCTTGCCTTCCGCGACCAGTTCGTCCAGGGCGGAAATCGTCTCCTCGATCGGCGTCGTTGGGTCGGGTGAATGCTGCTGGTACAGGTCGACGTGGTCGGTCTGCAGTCGCGCGAGCGAACCATCGATGGATGCACGGATGTACTCCCGCGAGCCCTTGCGCGCACCCGGCAGCAGGCCCGTTTCGTATTCGGTGTGGCCGAACTTCGTGGCGAGCACAAAGTGGTCGCGCTTGTCGTTGAGCGCAACACCCATGAGCGTCTCGCTCAGGCCAGCGGAAGCGCCATAGATGTCTGCGGTGTCGAGCAGCGTCACACCCTGTTCGAGCGCTTCATCGATAACCGCAGTCGTGCCGTCCTGACTTTCGGTGAAGGTAGCGGTACGCCCAAAGTTGTTGCACCCAAGTCCGATCGTGGAGACCAGGGGCCCAGACCGACCAAGTTCACGCAGTTTCACTAGTGCCATCGTCTAATCCTCCACCCGCAGCTGGTACACGCAGTTCACCCCGCAGCCAAAAAGTACCGGGGGTCGGTTAACGGCCCGGTCTACAGTCATGACATGAGCACAACCACTGCCCCCACCTACGTTCGTCGCATCGACTCTCCGATCGGCCGTCTCGAGATCGCGAGCGACGGGTCAGCGATCACTTCGCTCACGATCGAGCGAGCGGGCCACCTGCCTTGGGAGCAAATACCTGAGAAGAGTACAAGGGTGATCGATACGGCTGCGGAGCAGCTCGGTGAGTACTTCGCTGGCAAGCGGAGTAACTTCGACATGCCCGTCTCTCTGCCCGGAACGGCGTTCCAGCAGGCGGTATGGGCCGAACTGGTTGAGATCCCCTATGGCGGCGTGGTGTCCTATGGGGCACTCGGCCTCGCGACCGGCCGAACTACTGCGGGCCGGGCCGTGGGAGGGGCTGTCGGGGCCAATCCCATCCCGATCATTGTCCCGTGCCACCGCGTGCTCGCATCGGATGGGCGCATCACCGGCTACAGCGGAGGAAATGGCATTCCCACGAAGGTCTGGTTGCTCGAGCACGAGGGCATCGCACACAGGTGATTCAACGGGCAGACCTCGTGACTGGGGATGATGGTGTCGCCCGCTGCGGCTGGGTTGGCGCTGACGCTCAGTACGAGCGATATCACGACGAGGAGTGGGGTCATGCGCTACACGGCGACCAGAAACTTTTCGAAAAGCTCTCCCTCGAAGGCTTTCAGGCCGGGCTCTCGTGGATCTCGATTCTGCGTCGGCGAGCAGATTTCCGGATCGTATTCCATGATTTTGACCCGGCGGCAGTGGCGCTCCTCACTCCCGATGACGTCGAGGCCATGATGCTGGATCAGCGAATCATCCGCAATCGGGCGAAAATCCTCGCCACGATCAAGAACGCGCAGGTTGTGATCGAACTCACCGCCGACAAGCCCGGTGCGCTGGACGAACTGATGTGGAGCTTCGCTCCACCGCCACGTGAACTGGCTGTGACCACGCTCGCCCAGATTCCTGCGACTACCGCGGAATCGACCGCGATGAGTAGCGCGCTTCGCGCGCTCGGCTTCGGTTTCGTGGGGCCGACCACGATGTACGCCCTGATGCAATCCAGCGGAATGGTGGACGACCACATCCGAGGTTGCTGGCGTGCGGCCTGAAGCCGCAGTGGTCAGAAACCTGCGCGCGGCACCCCACCGTAGCCTGCGCGCGGGGCCGGGTACCCGGCCTGCGTGAGAAGTTCGGGTTGGTAAACCTCGTTCTTGCCGCCGAGGATGAACGCCCAGGCGAAGGGAAGGAGAATGCCCAACACCACATAGGCGGCTTCCGGCTTGCGAAAAGCTATTCCGGTGCGGCTCATACCGATGCCCAGGAACACAAGAGTCGCGACGCTGCCGTACGGCACCAGCAACAGCAGCGAGAGCCAGCCTGCCTGGCCACCCACCTCCAACCATTTCCAGGTGCTGTAGTAGGGCACCCACGCGATCCACGGCTGAACACCGACCTTGCGGAAGAAGCCCATGAACGCGAACGCCGTCACAACGTACACCGCGAGTGAAATTACCAGGCTGACCAAGAACACGATCAGATAAATGGCAACAAATAATGAGAAGGAGCGGCTGTAGTCGTAATTCATGGCCTCAGACTACGAGATTAAGTTCTCCCGGAACGCCAAT
>JAYSPT010000073.1:0-7030 GCA_043721995.1 Salinibacterium sp.
TGCTCGATGCCATAGATGCCGCCGGCGATGAGAGCCGCAACGGCGAGGTACTGGTTTACGTCGCCCCCGGGCACGCGATTCTCAATTCGCAGCGAGCGCCCATGACCAACGACCCTGAGGGCGCAGGTGCGGTTATCTACGCCCCAGGCGACAGCAGTCGGCGCGAAACTGCCCTCAACATAGCGTTTGTACGAGTTGATGTTCGGGGCGAAAAACAGGGTGAGTTCGCGCATCGTCTTCAACTGCCCGGCAATCCAGTGCTCCATCAGCTTCGAGAAGCCGTATCTGCCGTCCTTGTCCGCCATCACCGGATCGCCATCGGGAGAGACGACGGAAAGATGGATGTGACACGAGTTGCCTTCGCGCTCGTTGTACTTGGCCATGAAGGTGAGCGACTTGCCGTGCTGGTCGGCAATCTCCTTCGCACCGTTCTTGTAGATCGAATGGTTGTCGCACGTGGCGAGCGCGCCCGTGTAGCGGAATGCAATCTCCTGCTGGCCCAGGTTGCACTCGCCCTTGACACCCTCGCAGTACATACCGGCGCCATCCATGCCATTGCGGATATCGCGAAGTAGCGGCTCCATCCGACTCGATGCCAGCAGCGCGTAGTCGATGTTGTAATCGCTGGCTGGATACAGGTCGGTGTACTTCTTCTTCCAGGCCTCGCGGTAGGTGTCCTCAAAAACGATGAACTCGAGCTCTGTACCCACATACGGAACGAGGTTCTTCTCGGCGAGACGCTCGATCTGCTTCTTGAGCACTTGGCGCGGGTCGGGGTTCACTGGCTTCTCGTCGAGCCAGGTCAGATCAGCCGTGACCATCGCCGTTCCCGGCAGCCAAGGGATGATGCGCAGGGTATCGAGGTCGGGAATCATCGCCATGTCGCCGTACCCGCGCTCCCAGGACGAGATCGCATAGCCGGCGACGGTATTCATCTCGACGTCGACGGCGAGCAGGTAGTTGCAACACTCAGCGCCATGCTCGGCGAGTTCCTCCAGAAACAGTCGCGCCGCTGCCCGCTTTCCGACCAGGCGACCCTGCATGTCGGTGAACGCGATGATCACGGTGTCGATCTCACCGGCCCCCACCCGTTCGGTCAGGTGCTCGATGGTGAGGTTTCCGGTTGTGACGGCCATGTCTCTCCTGTAGATCGAAGCGAGGATTGTGAATCGAATGGCCTAAAAGCGGCCGACCTGACCATTAGACACTACGCATAGCAAGGCGTTCCAGAGCAAGTGTCACACATTGTTTACATTCAAAGGTAGACAAAAGTACCAATAGGGGCCATTCTCGGACCCACGACCGAAAGGATCTCCCCTATGACCAACACCAAATCCGTCGGCGGCGTTCAGTACCAGGATGTCGGCGATGGCTACTTCGAGAAGCGCACCCTCAAGCGCAGCGCGGGCTTCTGGGGCATCTGGGGGCTCGGCGTCGCCGCCGTCATCTCCGGCGAATTTTCTGGCTGGAACCTCGGCATGGCCGAGGCGGGCTTCGGTGGCATGGCAATCGCCACGGGCATCGTCATTGTCATGTATTTCACAATGCTGTTCTCAATTGGCGAGATGTCAGCCGCGCTGCCCCACACGGGTGGCGCTTACTCATTTGCGCGTGCGGCAATGGGGCCGTGGGGCGGATTCATCACCGGACTCGCGGAGACGATCGAGTACGTTATGACGACCGCAGTCATCGTGTACTTCGCGGCTCAGTATGCCAACGGTGCACTGCAGATCTTCACCGGCGTTCAGGTCGCACCGTTTGTCATGTGGCTGATCCTGTACGCGATCTTCATCGGCGTTAACGCACTTGGGGCCGCGATCGGCTTCCGCCTCGCGATTGTCGTGTCGGTCATGTCAATCGCGATCCTCGCGGTCTTCGTGATCGTGGCCTTCACGAGCGGCGCGTTCCAGGTCAATAGGCTCTGGGACGTCGCAGTGACAGAGGGCAACAGCACGTTCCTACCGAATGGCTTTGGACCTGTTCTTCTCGTTATCCCCTTCGCGATGTGGTTCTTCCTCGGCATCGAAGAATTGCCACTGGCCTCTGAGGAGACGAAGAACCCGCAGCGCGACATCCCACGTGCCGGAATCATCGCGCTGGTCACGCTGCTCGTGTGCGCCGTGGCAATTTTCATCGTCAACACTGGTGTCAACGGGGCGACCGCTATCGCGGCATCGGGCCAGCCACTGCTCGACGGCTTCGCGCTCATGGTTCCGCCAGCGCTGGCCGGTCTGCTCGCGATCTTCGCACTCGTCGGCTTGCTCGCATCCCTGCAGGGCATCATGTTTGCGTACGCGCGCAACATGTACTCACTGTCTCGTGCGGGCTACTACCCGAAGTTCCTCTCGCTGACGGGCACGAAGCGTCAGACCCCCGTAAACGCGCTTCTGGTTGGTGCGGTCATCGGGTACATCGCCCTGATCGTGGTCGATCGCACCGCAGCAGTCGGCGGCGCCGCGGCAAACATTGCCGGCTCCGTCGTGCTCAATATTGCGATCTGGGGCGCCGTGCTCTCCTACGTGATGCAGATGGCGTCATTCGTGATTTTGCGCAGGAAGTTCCCGAAGGCGACCCGTCCATACGTCAGCCCCACGGGCGTCGTGGGGGCGGTCGTGGCCGGCGTCATCGCGGTCGTGATCTTCGTCGCGTTCCTCTTCAACCCGGGGTACCAGATTGCAATCGCAGGCATCGCGATCGTGTACATCATCGGGCTGATCATCTTCGGAGCGTACGGACGCAAACAACTCGTGCTCTCGCCGGAGGAAGAATTCGCGCTCAGCGGCGGCGCCCACGGTGACCCGCAGAAGGAAGGCTACGACGCGATGGAGAAAGAGGTCTTCGGCGACAAGTAGCTGGCACAACGTCAGAAGTAGGTGCTGACGAAGTCGACGATTGCGGGGTCGGCTTCGTCAGCATTCGCCACTACCGGGATCATCCGCCATTTGTCGAAAGCCGTGCAGGGGTGCGACAGCCCGAGTCGCAGCACCTGACCGACAGAGATCGTGTTCCCCGCCGTGTCGAGGTACGCGTGCTGGTCGTCAATCTTCAGGACTGGTCCGAACTCTGAGACCGGCAGCCCGTCGTCGTAAGGGAAATCGCGCTTACCGCCGTCGAGAATTGCGAGCCCCGGTTCTGACGTGGATACGACGCGAGCCCAGCCGTGCATCGCGGAGCGAAGGCCAGTCATCGGGCTGACACCGCGGTAGAAGCCGTCGTCATGTACTTGGTACGCACCCGAGCGAAGGATGACCGTGGCCCGACCCACGAGCGGCCCGAGCTTCGCTGCCACCAGGTCGAAGTACGCGCTACCTCCCGCCGTGACGATCGGACGGTCATGCCACGCCACACGATCAAAGACCGCCACCACGTCATCGAGGTAGCGCTCAACCGCGGATAACACCGACGGCGAGCGCGAGTGCCCGAGTGAACCCTCGTACCCTCCGACTCCGACCAACCGCAGTTCGGGGGCGGCCTCAACTGCAGCGACGACCGCAAGCGCGGCCTCAACGCTGCGGGCTCCGGTACGGGCACCACCGAGCTCGACAACCACGTCGACGGGCCGGGCTGCACCACGCAGACCGGCGCGCATCGCGTCGATCGCGCCAACGCTGTCCACCCAGCAGGCGAACTCGAAATCCCGGTCGGCGAGTTCAGTTCCGAGCCAGGCAAGCGCCACCGGATCGACGAGCTCGTTAGCCAGCAGGATTCGTCGCATGCCAAAAGACCGAGCGAGCTGCACCTGCCATGCCGTCGCTAGTGTCAGGCCCCAAGCACCGGCATCGAGCAGTTGCTGCCAGAGCGCCGGTGCCATAGTGGTTTTGCCATGGGGGGCTATTTCCAGCCCGCGTTCACCGAGCCAATGAGCCATCAGCTGCACGTTGTTGGCGGTTGCACTCGCATCGATGGTCAGCAACGGGGTCGAGAAGGTGGAGACCCGCGGGCGGGTTTCGAGAAACTCCTGGGGCGACATCCCCCAGCTCGAGGCCGGAAATGATTTCGCCCACGGCCCGAGACGATCCACAGTGCTTTGCTCCACGGGTTCAGGCTAGCGTTGGCGCATGACCCAGAGGATCCGCGTCGGGGTGGCTCTCGACTACTCGCAAGCCGATTTCGCCGATGCCGCCGCGGATGTGATCGAATTCGAGCGCGCGGGCGCGGACCTCGTGACGGTTCCCGAGGCGTACTCTTTTGACGCGGTCAGCCAACTCGGGTACCTCGCGGCCGTGACATCGACGATCACACTGGCATCGGGAATCCTGCCAATCTTCTCGCGCACTCCTGCTCTGATTGCGATGACCGCAGCCGGGCTCGACTCACTATCCGGTGGCCGTTTCGAACTCGGCCTCGGTGCCTCTGGCGCACAGGTGATCGAGGGGTTCCACGGCGTGCCATATTCGGCACCGCTGGGTCGTACTCGTGAGATCGTCGAAATCTGTCGTGCAGTGTGGAAGCGGGAGCGGCTCGAGTACTCCGGCAAGTACTACACGATCCCGTTGCCCGCCGATCAGGGCACGGGTCTGGGCAAGGCGCTCAAAATCATCAACACGCCGGTGCGGGAATCGATCCCGATTGCGCTGGCCTCTCTCGCCCCAAAGGCTGTCGCGCAGACCGCAGAGATCGCGAACGGATGGCTACCTCTCTTTTACCACCCCGAACGCGCGGCTCTGGCCTGGGGCGATTCCCTCGCCGCAGGCACCGCTCTGCGCGATCCCGCGCTCGGCCCGCTCGACGTCATCGTGGCAGCACCGTTATTTATCGGCGCAGACGAACGAGTACTCGAGGGACATCGGCAGCGGGTCGCGCTGTACATCGGCGGAATGGGTGCCCGGGGCGCCAACTTCTACAACGACCTCGCGGTGCGCTACGGCTACGTCGACGAAGCGGCCCGGGTACAAGAGCTCTACCTTTCGGGTGAGAAACAAGCCGCCGCGGACGCCCTTCCCGACGATCTCGTACGCGCCACATCCCTGATCGGCACTGAGGCAGAAGTTCGGGCTCGCATCGCCGCTCTCGTTGACTCGGGCGTCACATCCCTCGTGCTCGCTCCCATCGCGTCGAGCCGCGCTGGCCGCGTCCAAGCTGTCGAGGCCGCGAGATCGTTCGTGGACGAACTGGGTTAGCTCGAAATAGCAGGGTCCGCCTGACTAGACGTTCGCGGGTGCCAGATTGGTCGGTGCTCCGCCTCGCGCTCCCGGTGCAGTCGCATGGCAAAAGGTGCCCACAGGATGATCGCGATCCCGGCCCCCAGAAGCAGCCCGCCAATGGTGTCCGAGATCCAGTGCGCACCCAGATAGGTGCGACTCAGCATCATCGCGACCGTGTAAAAAGATCCGACTGCCCAGATCCAGGCGCGGGCGAACACGACTCCCAAGACCGTCACCATCACCGCCGCGTTGGCGCTGTGGCCGGAAGGGAAGGACCCGAAATCGGCGGTCACGAGGATGTCCGTCGGCCGGGGTCGCCCGATGATGCCCTTGAGCAACTGGACCACGATGGCGGAACTCAGCACCGCAACAGCGAAATACAGCGCCGCCCATCGCCTTCGCCACACCAACAATCCGGCGATGACGAGTACGGGCACTACCGCGATTGCGAGAATCCCGCCCCCGAGATAGTTGAAAATCAGCGCAAAAAAAGTCAACACCGGTGAGCGGTGCTGATCGATCTCAGTCATCCACTCGAGCTCGAACCCGAAGGGCTTGTCCATTTCCCGGTAGAAGATCACCAATGCGAGGCCAACGGCGAGAATGACGGCTGCGCCAGCCGACACGAGCGGCCACAGGCGACTAATGCGCACTGGCGCGGCTCCAGAGCTACTCATCGTTCGATAGTGTCACGTTCGGATTAATGCTGCTCTCCTCGACGTGGATCGAGTGCGCACCACTGATGCGTAGCCCGCCTCTGGTCGCACTCGCCTAAGATTGCGCGGAATGAGCATCCTCATCACTGCAGACGAACTGGCCACCGCTCTCGACTCGACCGCGCCGCCAGTCGTGCTCGACGTGCGCTGGCGACTCGACCGGCCCGATGGCCGCCCCGACTACCGCACCGGGCACATTCCGCGTGCGGTGTACGTGGATCTCGACCGCGAATTAGCGAGCCACGGTGGGGCGACGGATGGTCGTCATCCGCTGCCCTCCGTGGAGGAACTTCAGGCATCCGCCCGGTCCTGGGGAATCAACAATGGTGACATCGTCGTCGTCTACGACAACCTGAAGAACCTGTCGTCGGCACGTGCCTGGTGGCTGCTCAGCTACGCGGGAATCGCGGATGTACGACTGCTCGACGGTGCACTGGGTGCGTGGACGTCGTCCGATCTGAAGTTGGAGTCGGGCGACGTGACTCCGAAGCAGGGAAACGTCGTGCTTTCGTACGGTCACCTGCCCGTGCTTGCCATGGATGAGGCGGCACAATTGCCTGGCCGAGGAATCCTGCTGGATGCCCGCAGCGCGGAGCGCTACCGTGGCGACGTCGAGCCCATCGATCCGAAAGCCGGCCATATCCCGGGTGCCCTGAGCGCACCTACAACAGAGAATGTCAACCTCGATGGCGCCTTCCGCAGCCCCGCCGAATTGCGTGCTCGCTTTCACGCGCTCGGTATCGACGACGGGAGTGAGGTGGGGGTCTATTGCGGATCAGGCGTGACGGCTGCACACGCCGCTGCAGCCCTCGCGATCGCCGGGTACGCACCCGCGCTCTACCCCGGATCGTGGAGCCAGTGGTCAAATTATCCCGACCGATCGGTGGCGACGGGGCCTCTTCCGTAGACGCGCTGACGCGGCCTGTCACGAGGTGCCATCTCTCGGCGCGTAGCCCGCGGTTTGACGAACGTTCAGTGTGCCGAGGTCATTACTGGGGACGTTACGAAGGTCAGCGGGACCGGAACCCTGGCAAAGTCTCGAACCGACACGATCGACGTCCCGGATGCTCAGCACAGTGTGAATTGAAGCGCCCTTGTTCAAGCAAGCTGAAGGAATCAGCGCAGCGCGCAGTCGAAGGTCTTTTGTGCTCGCCAGTTGAAATCGCTGGG
>JAYSPT010000074.1:0-2528 GCA_043721995.1 Salinibacterium sp.
AGCTTCGCCAGCGTGTAGGTGAAGAGGTTGTAGGTGCCGCCGTAGATCGAGGAAGAAGAAACGATGTGGTCGCCAGCTCCGGCGATGTTCAGTACCGAATAGGTGATGGCTGCCGCGCCCGAGGCGACCGCGAGCGCTGCCGTGCCACCCTCCAGGGCCGCGACACGCTGTTCGACGACATCGGTCGTGGGGTTCATCAAGCGCGTGTAGATGTTGCCGAACTCCGCAAGCGCGAACAGGTTCTGCGCGTGCTCCGTGCTGTTGAAGACGTATGAGGTGGTCTTATAGATCGGTGTTGCGCGCGCGTTCGTGGTCGGGTCGGGCTGCGCACCGGAGTGCACCTGCTTGGTTTCGAACTTCCAGTCGCTCATGAGCGTCTCCTTTGGCGGTAGGTGTGCTTTTAGATTCAGGTTTGCAAATTCTGGGGGTGATCGAACCCTCGCGAGTGAGCCTATGTTCGTAGACTTGTGGAAACAACGCCGACCGAAATATGACGTAACTGAGCACCTTCGCGTGAATTGACACACGCGACTACTCATGCGAGAGTAGTCGCGTGTCATCCATCCGTCTCTACATTCTCGGCGCGCTCGATGAGCACGGCCCGATGCATGGCCACCAGCTGCGGCTACTCGCCGAGCAGGAGCACGTTGATGAGTGGACCGACATCTCGGTCGGTGCTCTCTACGGCGCGGTCAAGCGACTCGCAGCGGACGGTCTGATCGAGGAGATGCGCCTTGAGCGCGAGGGTGCGTATCCCGAACGCCAGGTCTATGAGATTACCGATGCGGGCCGCAGCTCACTCGATGGGCTGCGGCTCGACGGCCTGAGCCACACCGTCATGAAGCCGGACCCTTTCGACCTTGCAATGACCAGACTCGACCGCAACCGGCTGGACGCACTGCCCGAGATCATCGACCGACGGCTTGCCAGACTTCGGCTGGAAGTGCAGCAGCGCAGGGACCACACGGCACAGATTGCTCAGTACCTCACGCCGACAGAGCTGTTCGTTATGACCCATCCCGAGGCCCGTATCGAAGCCGAAATCGGCTGGCACGAGCGGCTGCTCGCTGAACTCCCTTCCCTCGTTGAAGACGAATTATCACGAAAGGACACGAAAGAATGACCGATCAAGAGGCATCTGCTGAGGCAGTTCCAGCCCAGTGGGCGAGTAAAGGACCGGCCTGGACGGCCCCGCCTGGAGTTACCGACCGCCGGGCATGGGCATCGCTCGCGGTTCTGATGGTCGGACTCTTCATGGCGCTGCTCGACACCACAATTGTCAATGTCGCGTTGCCGACAATTCGAGCAAGCATCAACGCAAACGAGTCCACCCTGGCCTGGATCATCTCCGGGTACGCGCTGGCATACGGCCTGCTGCTGATCCCCGCCGGTCGCATGGGTGATCGTATCGGTCACAAGTGGGTCTTCATCGTGGGGCTGACGGTCTTTACGCTGGCCAGCCTGTTCGCGGGTCTCGCCCAGGACTCGACCCAACTCATTGTTGCGCGAGTCATTCAGGGGATGGGTGGCGGCATCTTCTTCCCGCCGGTGACCGCGTTCCTGCAGATGCTCTTTCCTCCGATGAAGCGCGGGAAGGCTTTCGCCATCCTCGGTGCGGTGCTCGGCGTCTCGTCAGCGCTGGGCCCACTCGTCGGCGGTCTTCTTATTCAGGCATTCGGTGACAACCACGGTTGGCGCTACATCTTCTTCGTCAACCTCCCGATCGGTGTTGTCGGCATCATTGTCGCGTTTATCGTGCTGCCCGGACTGGTGCCTGGGCTGAAGGGCTCAATGGACGTCGTCGGCCTCTTCTTGCTCGCCGCATTTCTTCTCGCGATCCTGGTGCCACTGATCCAGGGCCAAGAGCAGGGATGGCCGCTCTGGACTTACCTTTCGATCGCAGGCGGAATTGGGCTGCTGGTCGTCTTCGCGCTCTGGGAGCGACGGATCGCTGCTCGAGGGGGATCGCCCTTGGTTCCTCCGCACCTGTTCTCGCACTCGGCTTTTGCGGGAGGCACAATCCTCGCGCTCGTGTACTTTGCGGCCTTTACCAGCATCTTCTTCACGATCTCGCTCCTCTGGCAGCTCGGGTTGGGCCACACGGCGCTCGAGTCGGGACTCGTGACAATCCCATTCGCGGTCGCAAACATCTTCGGTGCTGCCATGAGCGACAGGGTCGCGCAGAAGCTGGGTCGTGGGGTGCTGGTACTCGGGGCCGGTCTCGTGAGCGTAGGCCTGATTGCACTCTGGCTGATCCTGCTCAACGTCGCTCCAACCGACCTGACATCGTGGATGCTCCTCGGCCCACTCGCGATCGCGGGTCTCGGCAACGGGTTCTTCATAGCGCCCAACACGCGATTCATCGTCGCGACTGTCGATGGGTCGGAAGCGGGTGCGGCAAGCGGTGTGATCGGCACCATGCAGCGAGTAGGCAGTGCAATCGGTATCGCTGTGGTCTCGAGCGTGTTGTTCGCGGTCGCGAATCTCAGTGGGGTCGCTGACGAGATCAAAGCTGGCATTGCGGCGGC
>JAYSPT010000075.1:0-7635 GCA_043721995.1 Salinibacterium sp.
CCCTCCGGCAAAGAGACCGTCAGTCCATCAGCCAGCAATCCGTCGAGTGAGCGCGCGAACTGCTCTGCATCCGTCCAGAGACCGGCCAGCTCAGCGTGAATGACTGGGATATCGCTGCCCCGTAGCGCGGCGATGATCAGTCCGCGCACTTGGCGGTCTGATCCCTCGAAACGGGGTTGAACGGGCGCGCGCGGCCCAAGGTACGCCGGGTATCCGTCAGCCCGCCAGCGACACTGATCCGCAATCGGGCAGAGCCCGCATCGGGGGGCGCGAGAGGTGCACACAATTGCGCCCAGCTCCATTACTGCCGCGTTGAATGTCGCAGCGGCTTCATCAGATTCTGGCAGCAAAGATTCCATGGCCGCGAGATCGCGCCGCGTTGATGGTGGCCGGGGCGATTCATGGCCGTCAATTGCGCGGGTGATCACCCGTCGCACATTCGTATCGACGACGGGATGCCGCATCCCGTACGCGAAGACGGAAACTGCCCGAGCCGTGTACTCGCCGACACCCGGCAGCGCGAGTAGCTCGCGGACATCCGAGGGCACCACACCGCCGTGCTGCTCGGTGATCACCACGGCCGCAGCATGCAGGTTGAGCGCTCGTCGCGGGTACCCGAGCCGGTTCCACGCCCGCACCGCCTCACCCGATGGCACACTCGCCAGATCCCCGGGAGTGGGCCAGCGCTTCAACCATTCCTCGATTCGGTCGATGACCCGTACGACGGGTGTTTGCTGCAGCATTACCTCGCTGATAAGGATGCCCCACGCACCGAATCCCGCACGGCGCCACGGCAGGTCCCGGCGGTTGTCCGCGAACCACTCGTTGACGGCATGGGCAATAGTCACCTGACAAACCTAAGCTTGCGGCATGGCCAGATTCACACCCCTCAAGCGCGACGTGCTCGATTCGCTCGCGGACGAGTTCCTGCACAATTACGGCAGAGGTCGCACGATGATCGCGATCGACGGGATCGACGGTGCCGGAAAGGGCCGGTTCTCCAAGGATTTCGCGACACGTCTCGGCCGCAGCGGGCATACCGTCTTCCGCGCAGCCATCAACGACTTCCACCGGCCGCGTGCTGCCCGCTACCTGCAAAGCCGTGATTCCGCCCATGGGTTTTACGATGATGCGTACGACTACGACCTGTTTCGCCGGGTTCTCGTCAATCCGTTCAAGCTCGGTGGCAGCACCGGTTTCGTGACAGCAGCGTTCGATGTGGCGAGGGATGTTCCGATCCAGTCCGAATGGCAGACCGGCCCGCAGGATGCCACGCTGATCGTCGACGGACTGTTCCTCAACCGCGCTTCGTTGCGTGGGCTGTGGAACTTCTCGATCTGGCTCGAAGTAGAGCCGGAGGTTGCTTTCGAGCGGCTCGAGCGCATGCCCAACCCCCCGAAGCTCGGCAACCGACCCTCGCAGGGTGACCGGTATGTCGGTGCGGAGCTGCTGTATCTGGAGGATGCCAACCCGCGGACCGTGGCATCGGCGATCGTGGACAACACCGATGCCGACCACCCGCGGCGAGTCTTGGAAGACAGCTGCTGAACACCGCTACTGAAAGTAGCTGTGTTCAGCATGCGGTGGTGCTGGACGTCACCGTGCGGCGTGAACGCTACCGCGGCTAGAACCGGCCGACCACGGCGTCCGGGGCGAGAAAGACTCCGGTGCGCTCGACCTCGTGCACCAACTCAACGAGTTTCGCGTTGACGGGTGCGGTGCGCCCGACCGCAGTCGCGGCACGCACGACGGCGCCGTTGAGGTAATCGATCTCGGTGACCTGGCCGCGACGGATGCTCTGCAGCGTCGATCCCGGATTAGGCGTCGGGCCGATCTTGGCTCGCATCAGCAGGGGGAAAAGTTGTCCGATCCGGGCGGGCACCGCGGCGATCACCCGCAGAAGGGGATCGCTGAGTCCCTGCAATTTTTCGAAGTGGATTCCGTTGGCCCGCCCGATAGCGACGTTTTCACGTATCGACAGCGTCATTATGCGGCGCAACCGCGAATCAGATATCACGTCTTGGGCGCTGAGCCCGGTGATGGCTGGCAGCGCATTTATCTGGTTAATCACGAGTTTCGACCACTGCGCACCAGCGAAGTTGCGCGTTACGCGCGTCGGCAGCGCCGCACTCATGACCAGCGCAAGCTCATCGGCTACCGCTTCGGTGCCCGCGGGGCCGCCAATGATCAGAGGACCGGCCGTGGTGACGGTGACCTCGCCGGGGGAGAGGTAGGAGGAGGCAAAGATCGCAAGTCCGCCGATGGTGCTCGCATCCGGTGCGGCTGCGCTCGCGCTCGCGATGCCATCGACACCGTTTTGGATAACCAGCAGCTTCGCAGCCGCACCGACCGCGGTGAGGTTCGCGTTGATCGCCGCGATTGCATCCTGTGCTTTGGTGGCCACGATTACGACTTCGGCCCTCGACTGCAGTACCTCGTTGGCTGAGACGGTGGCGGTGTAAGGACCCCAGCCACCGGCCAGCCGGATACCCTCCTCGCGAATGGAATCGAGGTGCGCTCCGCGGGCAGTGACTTCGACCTCGTTCCCGGCCCGCGCCAGAAGGGCTGCTACGGCGCCGCCGACAGCCCCGGCTCCGATCACGCCAATCCGCATGCTGCGATCTTAGATTGCCGCGCGTCGATCGCAGCGAGCAGGAGTGGTGTGGCCCCACGAAGGCCCCTCGGAGTCGGCTGATAGCATCATCAGCGAGAGTTCTTCGCGCCGTGAAAGGCACCCAGATAGCTGCTGGCAGCCGCGCGAACCCTGACCAGATCACAAAGGCGCAGGCGTGAGTCGTCCCCCGAGTAACACGGCAAGCGGCATCCTGCTTGTCGACAAGCCCTCCGGTATCACGAGCCACGACGTTGTGGCGCGCGCGCGTCGCCTGGTCGGCACACGCAAGGTCGGGCATGCCGGCACTCTCGATCCGATGGCGACCGGACTCCTCGTGCTCGGTGCTAACAGTTCCACTCGACTGCTTACGTTCGTCGTGGGACTCGATAAGGAATACCTGGCGACGATCCGGTTGGGCGCAGCCACAAATACCGACGACGCCGACGGTGAACTCGGCGACCCAGCGGATGCCCTAGCCCTCGCCGCGGTAACCGACCCCGCAATTTCGGCCGCAGTTGCGGACCTGACCGGAGCCATCCTGCAGCGTCCGAGCACGTTTAGCGCCATAAAAGTGGGCGGCAAGCGCGCCTACGCAATGGCCCGCGAGGGTGCGGAGGTTGTGCTTGAGCCGCGGAGGGTGACCGTGAGTGCCTTCGCGGTGCTCGAGGTCCGTCGAATACCGGGGTGGATTGACGTGGACGTTCGCGTGCAGTGTTCCTCGGGCACGTACATCCGTGCGCTTGCACGCGATCTTGGTGAGCGCCTGGATGTCGGGGGTCACCTCACAGCCCTGCGACGAACCCGGGTCGGACCGTTCGGTGTCAGCGAAGCAGCCGACCTCAACGAATCGCTCGTGAGCGCCCTGATTGCGCCCGCCTCGGCCGCGAGGCGACTTTTCCGTCATATCGACCTCGACGCCCAGCAGGCGGCCGACCTGACGAATGGAAAGCGGATCCCGCTTGGGCATCCGGGGGAGGGTGTGGGCCCTATCGCGGCGATCGCTCCGGGTGATCGGTTAGTTGGCCTTCTCGATATTGTCGATGGGCGAGCACACGTGCTCGCGAATTTCCCTGCCGATGTAACGAGCCCTGTCGACGCCATGATTCCTGACGACCACGCGGCCGCAGACGAAGGAGCGGCCTAGTGATCGAGTGGTACGGCTACCTGCAGGTCGTCATTGCTGTCGTCGCCGGGCTCCTCTGCCTTGCGCTCGGTCTTGCCGGCCGTAAGCCCACCGACCTGACGATTGGCGCCACGGCCCTCGTGGGGCTGCTCCTCATCGTGCAGGTCGTGATCTCGCTCATCGCTCCGGCTGTGGGCAATTCGCCGACCGGGAGCCTTCTGGAGTTCTGGATCTACTTGGTGTCCGCGCTGTTCATCCCGCCGGCCGCGATTTTCTGGGCGCTGGTTGATCGCGGTCGGTGGAGCACCGTCGTGCTCTCGGTCGCGGGCTTGGCAGTCGCTGTCATGGTCTACCGAATGATTCAGATTTGGTTCGTGCAGGTGGGCTGAGCCGTGAACGGGCCCGCCGCTCATCTAGGCTGGTACGAATGTCCGACAACGCCCCCGTGAGCCCGCCACGTTCATCCCGCGCCGTGGGCGCTGGGCGCATCCTGATCGCCGTGTACGGGATTCTCGCATTGGGTGCCACCGCGCGATCCGTCTTCCAGATCGCGACGAAGTTCGACGCTGCTCCACTGGCTTACCTGCTGTCTGCGCTCGCCGGGGTGGTCTATCTGCTCGCCACCATCGCGCTACTCGGTCGCGGTCCGGTTTGGTACCGCGTTGCCTGGGTCACGATCATCTTCGAATTTGTCGGCGTCATCACAATCGGCTCCCTCACCGTGTTCGATCCAACGCTGTTCCCCTCGGACACGGTGTGGTCCTACTTCGGCCGCGGCTATCTGTTCATTCCGCTCATCCTGCCAATCCTGGGCATGCTCTGGCTTTACCGGCTGAGGAACTCACGGCAGCGGGTGGCCTGAATTAGGACCTTCAAGTCTCTCGCGGAGGTGCCGCCCGAATTCGGGCCCGCTGCGATCACCATCGGCAAGTTCGACGGTGTTCACGCCGGACACCGTGCCGTCATTGCGAAACTCCGGAACGTCGCAGCCGCGTTACACCTCGAATCCGTGGTGGTCACTTTCGACCGCAACCCGCTGAGCCTGCTCGCACCCGATCGCTGCCCGGATGCCCTGATCAGTACCAGCCAGAAACTTGAGGCGATCGAGAGCACGGGTATCGATGCCGTACTTATGCTTACTTTCGATAGGGCTCTGAGCGACCTGTCACCCCAGGAATTCGTCACCAGCATCCTTGTGGACGCGTTGCATGCGGCCGTGGTGCTCGTCGGCACGGACTTCCGCTTTGGGGCGAAAGGCGGCGGCAACATTGAGACACTCCGCGAACTCGGCGCGACATTTGGCTTTGAGGTACAGGTCATCGATGACGTGACTCCGGACGGTGCCAGGCGCGTGTCATCGACGTGGATTCGCGCGTTGCTCACCGAGGGAAGAGTTGTGGAGGCTGCCGATCTTCTAGGAGCGCTTCCCAGCATCCGGGCAAAGGTAGTGCATGGTCTAGAACGCGGTCGGAAACTTGGCTACCCGACTGCCAACCTCTCCCGCGAGGTCGAGGGATTCATCCCGGCAGACGGCGTGTACGCCGTTTGGCTGACGGTTCACTCGGTGCGCTATGCGGCCGCGGTATCGATAGGTAACAACCCGACCTTCGATGACGTACCCAATCGGCAGGTTGAAGCACACATCCTCGACGAGACTCTCGACCTGTACGACGAGGTCGTCGAGTTGTCGTTCGTCGAGTACGTGCGCGCAATGCGCAAGTTCTCAGGCCCCGAGGCGCTCGCCGCTCAGATGGCGATCGACGAGGCTTGGATCCGTGACGTGCTTGGGGTCGCGAAGCAGCCCCGTGCAGAGCCCGGCGAACTGGTCGAACCGTGAGTATCGCGCCGTGAGTGTTTTGAAGTGAGCATCGCGTCGTGAGTGTCTTGAAGTGAGTGTTTTGAAGCGAGTGTTTCGAAATGATGGGCGCGCGGCGATGAATTCCGAATCCCGGCCGCTCTGGTCGGGGCGCGGCACAGCGTTGCTCGGCATCCTCCTGCTTGCCCTCAACCTTCGTACGTCGGTCACGGTGCTCTCTCCGATCATCTCCCTCGTCGTTCACGATGTCCCGTTTGGAGGGATCGGACTCGGTGTTCTCGGCACTCTGCCTCCGATCGCCTTCGCCGCGTCCGGAATTATTGCACCGATGGTCGCCAGGCGAATCGGGCTGGAGAACTCTCTCGTCGTCGCGTGTGTCGCGATGATTGTCGGGCCCATCGTGCGTGCAGTATCGCCGAACTACGGCTCACTTGTGCTCGGCAGCGCTATCGCTTTCGCCGGAATCGGATTCGGCAACATCCTTTTGCCACCCCTTGTGAAGAAGTTCTTCCCCGATCGCATCGGTCAGGTCACTGCCGCCTACGCCACCCTGATATCGATCAGTATTTCTGCGCCGCCACTGCTCGCGATTCAAGCAGCCACCGGGCTGGGTTGGCGCACGTGGGTTGCACTCTGGGCTGTGCTCGCGGCGCTGGCACTCGTGCCGTGGATCCTTCTGAGCCGGAACGAGCGCAGGAGTTCCCGCGTGAGTCCGGTTGGCGAGCGCACTGACGCCCTGCCTCAGGTCAATCTCCTCAGCAGTGTGCGCCATTCTCGCATCGCGATCGCGATCGGGCTTGCGTTCGCGGTCAGTGCGGTCTGTACATACGCTTTCTTCGCGTGGCTACCTGAAATGCTGCAGGACATTGCCGGTTCCACTCCCGCAGAGGCTGGTGCGCTGCTCGCCCTGTTCGGGATAGTCGGCCTCCCCCTCTCGATCATCACCCCAGTGCTCGCGACCCGGCTGCGAAACGTCAGCGTGATCATCTTTACCGGTGTCGCCTGTTTCGTTGTTGGATACCTTGGCCTGCTTCTCGTACCGACAGTGGTCACGTGGCTGTGGGTGGTCATGGTCGGGTTCGGCTCAATCATGTTCCCGCTGTGTCTGGCTCTGATCGGGCTGCGCACCCGCAAACCCGGCACTGCTGTCGCGGTAAGCGGCATCGTGCAGGCAATTGGCTATACCGCAGGTGCCTCGGGTCCCCTCCTCTTCGGAGTGCTCCACGTGTGGACCCACGGCTGGTCCGCTCCGCTGCTATTCCTTATGGCAGTCGCGCTTGTTGGTATTGTCCCGGCCATTGTTCTGGCCAAGCCGCGATTCGTGGATGACGAGCTGATTGAGCGAAGTCAGGTCACGAGCTCCGCGCGGTGAATTAGTGCGGCCGCACCGATAAGCGGTCCGTCGCCCGAAAGTCCCGACGGGACGACGCGCACCTTCGCGACAAAGGGGAACGCTGCCCGCCCAGCGATCGCCTCACGCACGAATTCGAACAGGTCGGGTGTCACGTGCGAAAACCCGCCGCTGACCGCCACGAGGTCGAGGTCGACGAGGGCCGTTGCTGAGGCGATAGCCTGGCCGATTGCATGACCGGATCGTTTTACAGCGGCGATCGCGATCGAGTCACCCGCGGCGTAGCTCATGGCGAGGTCCTCCCCGGTATCGCCTACCCAGCCCTGCGCCCGCGCCCAGCGGACAGTATTTGGGCCAGAAGCAACGGCTTCCACGCATCCGATTCCGCCGCACAGGCACTGCTCGCTGAAGCCTCCGACTTCGACATGCCCGATATGGCCTGCGTTTCCGGATGGCCCAGCGACGGCCATCCCGCCCAGAATGAGCCCGCCGCCGATTCCAGTGGAAACGACCATGCCCATTACGTTCTTCTCGCCCCGCGCTGCACCGATCCAGTGCTCCGCGAGGGTTATGCATTCGCCGTCCATGCGCAGTGTCACCGGCACATCTGGCACGAGGCTGACGACGTGCGAGCGAAGCGGGAAGTCGCGCCAGGCCGGCAGGTTGAGTGGCGAAACGAGGCCGGTGGCCACGGTGATTGGTCCGGCGCTGCCGATACCGACGCCCACGAG
>JAYSPT010000076.1:0-27330 GCA_043721995.1 Salinibacterium sp.
GTGTACGCATCCTGCGGATTCGACACGCTTACGACCCGCAACCCGGAGGCGTGCGTAAAGTACGCCTCCGGTGAGTCCGAATGGTGTTCCACCCCGCCAATACCGCCGCCGAACGGAACGCGAATGGTGATGGGCACCTTCACGGTGCCCGCGGTGCGCGCGTGCAGACGTGCGACCTGGCTTACGATCTGGTCGAAGGCCGGGTAGATAAATCCGTCGAACTGGATCTCGCAGACCGGTCGGTAGCCGGCGTAGGCGAGGCCGACTGCGGTACCGAGGATTGCGGACTCGGCCAGCGGCGTGTCCATCACGCGGAACTCACCGAACGTGTCTTGCAGCCCCTCGGTGATGCGGTACACGCCACCGAGCTTGCCAATGTCCTCACCCATGATCATCACGCGGTCGTCGAGTTCCATCGCTTTGCGCAGGCCAGCGTTGATGGCACCGCCCAGGGTCATACGCGCGGATGTCATGACGCGACCTTCGAGGCCGACCGAGTGGCCGTGGCAGTGGCAGTGGCGTTGGCCGCCGCAGAGCCAGCGCCCTCGAACATCGCCAGATAGCGCTCGTAGTGATCGCGTTGCCGGTCGATTCCACTATGCGGTTCTGCGTAGACGTGGGCGAAGAGCTCGGCGGGCGCGGGGTCCGGCAGGGCGAGACAGCCGGCCCGGAGCTCGGCAGCGGTGGCATCCGCTCGCTGGCTGACCTCGGAAACCCCGGCGTCGTCGAGGGCACCCGTCGAGCGCAGGTAGGTCGCCAGTCGCGAGATCGGGTCGCGCTCGCGCCACTCGGCCACCTCTGCCGCAGCTCGGTAGCGAGTGGGGTCGTCGGCGGTGGTGTGCGGGCCCATCCGGTAGGTCACGGCTTCGATGAACGTCGGGCCTTCGCCGCGGCGAGCGCGGTCGAGCGCCTCGCGAGTGACAGCCATGACTGCGAGCACGTCGTTGCCGTCGACGCGTACCCCGGGCATCCCGAACCCGTCGGCTCGGCTAACGAGATCGTGCTTGCTCTGGAGCAGCACGGGCTCCGAGATGGCCCATTGGTTGTTCTGGCAGAAGAAGACGACGGGCGCGGCGAAGGTTGCGGCGAACAGCAGCGCCTCGCTCACGTCGCCCTCGCTCGTGGCGCCGTCGCCGAAGTAAGCGACCGCCACGGCATCCGAACCGTCGTTGTGCACGCCCAGTGCGTAGCCGGTCGCGTGCAGGGTCTGAGCGCCGATGATGACCTGTGGGGTCGCCATCCCGAAAGCAAACGGGTCCCAGCCGGACTGGGAGACGCCGCGCCAGACGCGCAGCAGATCGACCACCGGGATGCCGCGGCAGTACGCAACCGCATTCTCTCGGTAGCTCGTGAAGACGAAATCTTTCGGCGCGAGCGTTCGGGCCGAGCCGACCTGGGCTGCCTCCTGACCGAGCAGCGGGGGCCAGAGGGCGAGTTCGCCCTGGCGTTGCAGCGCTGCCGCCTCGGTGTCGATGCGGCGCACGATGACCATGTCCTCGTAGAGCGAGAGCAGTTGCGCGTTATCGACGTCGGCAATCCACCGCTCGAAGTCGGGATGCTCCACGCGCCCGCCGCTCGGGGAGATCAGTTGCACGAATTCCAACTGCGCGCGCTGAGCCCGCATGAACTCGGGCTGTGCCGGTTGGGCCGAATCGATCGAGTCTGATGCTGTGACTTGTGGTCGTGGCATGTCGTCCTCATCCCATGGATCTGGACGCCTGGGCTTCGTCGCCCAGACTGTAGCTCAATGGTAGGAACCGAAGCGCAATAGGCGCAATGGATGCTCCGCAGATTGAGCAGTGTGATGACTTTGTGCCTGGACGCACCGGGTGATCGGGCATATCCTTGCGCATTATGCGTGCTCTCGACTCGACCGATCTTGCCCTCCTGCTCGCCCTTACGAATAGCCCCAGGGCCACAACCGTGGCGCTGGCCGAAAAACTGCAGCTCAGCCGCAACACTGTGCAGGCCAGATTGGCCAGCCTCGAGGGGAGCGGTGCGTTCCTCTCGTTCGGGCGGTGCATCGACCAGGTCGCGCTCGGGTACCCGCTCACCGCGTTCACGACGATCCACGCCAAGCAGCAGCAGTTGGCCACGATCACGCACGACCTGCACGCGATTCCTCAGGTCGTGCAGGCTCACGGGCTCAGCGGGCCGAGCGACATCCTCGTGCGAATCGTGTGCCGGTCTGCGGAGGAGTTGTTCGAGGTCAATGCCCGGCTGCTCGCTATTGAGGGTGTTGAGCGCACCGAGACGGCGCTCGCCATCAGCGAGATCGTGCCGTATCGGATCGCTCCTCTAATAGCTGAGGCATTGCGAGCGCTGTAGCGTTACGGCTCCGGTCAATCTGGTCGCAGCGTGACTGTCCTGCTAGCGACTCCGCACCGAGGCGGCGAGGATGCTTCGTGCCTGTCGCAGCAGCGGCTCGTCGATCATCCTGCCCTCGAACATAAAGACGCCGGGGGTCGCGGCAGCCCGCTCAAGCACCGACGTCGCCCAGCTCATCGCGTCGGCCGACGGCATGAACGCGGCCCGGATCACCGGGACCTGGCTCGGGTGGATGCACATCGAGCCGGCGAATCCTGATGCCGCGGCGTCCTCGGCCTCGGCTCGCAGCCCGACCGCATCGGCGATGTCGAGGTGCACGGTGTCGAAGGCGGGCTTACCTACGCTCGCTGCGGCGATCAGCACTCGGGATCGGGCGTACCGAGCAAGCTGTCGGTAGCTGCCGTCAAGCCCCCGGCTCGAGTTTCCGCCAATCCCCGCGACGAGGTCTTCAGCGCCCCAGGTCAGTGCAACGACATTTGGATGTTCGGCGAGAGCATCCGCGTTCCGCACACCGAGCGGACTCTCGCATAGGGCTATCACCTCGAAACCATCTAGTGCGTAGAGCTCCGCAACGGTCTCTGCCTTCGGGAGCATCACTGTCGTGTAGCGGGTGCGTTGCAGTGCCAGCAGGTCGTCCGTGAAGTGCACAGTCGCGACCGGATTGACCCGCACGATCGTGGTCGAGGGGTCGAGGGCGGATGCAACCAGTGCCTCGCGAGCGCTGGGTTTGTCGTCGGGACCCACGGCATCCTCGAGGTCGATGATCACGGAGTCGGCTGCCGCGGACGCCTTCTCGTAGCGGTCGGCACGGTCACCGGGGCAGAACAGGAGTGCCGGTCCGATGATCACGTGTCAGCCGGGGGCTTGCACAGCATAAGAACGGATCGCACGGCGCGGGCGATGGTGTCACCGTGCTGGTTATGGGCGGTGTGTTCGAGCGCAACGATTCCCTGACCCGGGCGGCTCGCCGAAAGCCGTTTCGAGAGCAGCCGCGTTTCACTGGTCATGGTGTCGCCGGCGCGAACGGGATGCGGGAACGAGACGTCGGTGAACCCGAGATTCGCGACGATCGTGCCCTGGGTAAGCTGCGCCACGGAGGCTCCAACCATGGTCGACAGCGTGAACATGCTGTTGATGAGGCGCTCGCCGAACTCGGTGTGGCTCGACCACTCCGCGTCGAGATGCAGGGACTGGGTGTTCATCGTGAGGGTGGTGAAGAGCACATTGTCAGTCTCGGTGACGGTGCGGCCGGGGCTATGAACGTAGACGACACCCTCCTGGAACTCCTCGAAGTACAGGCCCCGTTGCACGATGCGCTTCTCGATTGCATTCTCGGTCACGCGGTCTCCTCCTCGGCATCGGGGTCGATCGTCGCGACTATCTGATCGGCGGCGACCTGTGCCCCCAGTTCTACACTCAACACGACGGTTCCCGCGCGCGGGGCGCGCAGCACGTGCTCCATCTTCATCGCCTCGATACTCAACACCGGATCGCCCTCCGCTACCCGCATGCCGTGCTGGGCAAACACCGCGACGATGGCTCCAGGCATCGGGGAGCGCAACGTCGGGGTCTCGATTGCACCTGCCGTCGCGGTCCGAAGAAAGCCAAGCTCGGTCAGGGGCCAGGCCACGCCATCCTGTTCGAGGTGAAGTACGAAGCCATTGTGTGCAAAGCGGAATGTTGTCGTGACTCCGTCAACGGTCACGTGCGCGGTGCGCACGTCCGGCCGCCGGTCGAGCGCGATCGATGCAGACACCGCAGGGGCGCCGTCGACCGAGACTGTCGCGGCATCAGGGGTGCCGGTGATCTGTACGGACGCCGACGCGTCTGCACTCGCTCCGGTCGACAGTCGGTACACGGATGCCGCGGCCTCCCCAACCCGCCATCCCACCGGGCGTCGCCACGACGACGAACCCGCATTCTCGAAGGCGAGCGCATGCAGCACGAGGCCCGCCGCGGCCAACACCGGGTTCTCCGCCGGGCGGAAGGCGAGACCGTCGAGCCGCCGGGCGATCAGCTCGGTATCGAGGTCGCCGGCAATCACGTCCGGGTCGTCGAGCAGCAGCTGGAGAAACTCGACATTGGTGGTGACCCCGAGGGTCACGGTGTCGGTGAGCGCGCGACGCAACCGACGCAGAGCGGATGCCCGGCTCGCCCCCCACGCGATTACCTTCGCCAGCATCGGGTCGTAATCGCTCGAGACCACGAGCCCATCGACGAGCGCGCTGTCTACCCGAATGCCCTGGCCCGCTGGCTGCACCAGCCCGAGCACCCGACCACCCGTCGGCAGGAAGCCGCGCTGCGGATCCTCCGCGTACACCCGCGCCTCGATGGCGTGGCCGGTGAGCTCCACCGCGGACTGGTCGAAGTCGAGCAGCTCCCCGGCCGCGATGCGCAGCTGCCACTCGACCAGGTCGAGGCCGGTCACGAGCTCAGTGACCGCATGCTCCACCTGCAGGCGCGTGTTCATCTCCATGAAGAAGAATTCCTCAGGCGTGTCGGCGGACACGATGAATTCGACAGTGCCCGCACCCAGATAGCCGACGCTCAGCGCCGTGTCGACAGCTGCGCGGCCGATTCGCTCGCGAGTCGTCGCGTCGAGCAGGGGTGACGGCGCCTCTTCGATGACCTTCTGGTGACGTCGCTGCAGTGAACACTCGCGTTCGCCGAGGTGCACGGTCGCGCCACTCGAGTCGGCCAGCACCTGCACCTCGATATGGCGCGGATGCTCAACGAAGCGCTCGATGAACAACGTGTCGTCGCCGAAAGATGACGCCGCCTCCCGCCGCGCCGCCGCCACCGCGGCGGCGAGTTCGGCCTCGGCGCGCACGAGGTGCATACCCTTACCCCCTCCACCCGCCGATGGCTTGATAAGCACCGGAAAGCCGATCTCGAGAGCGCCCGCGACGAGTTGCGCGTCGGTGAGGCCCGGCTTGGAGAGCCCGGCAACGACCGGGACGCCACGCAGTGTGACCTGCGCCTTCGCACTGATCTTGTCGCCCATGATCTTCAGCGCTTCGACGGTCGGGCCGATGAAGACGATCCCGGCCTCGGCGCACGCCGTGGCGAATGCAGGGTTCTCGGCGAGGAATCCGTAGCCCGGATGCACCGCCTGGGCTCCCTGCGCGAGAGCTGCAGCCACGATCCTGTCGACGTTCAGATAACTGTCGGCGGCTGAGGCAGTGCCGAGTCGCACGGCGACGTCAGCGAGCGTGACGTGCCGGGCATGCGCATCGGCGTCACTGTAGACGGCAACCGAACGGATGCCGAGCGAGCGCAGGGTCCGGATGACGCGGCAGGCGATCTCGCCCCGGTTGGCGACCAACACGGTGTCGAACATCACGGTGTTTGGCATCACGGTGTTTGGCACTACGGGGTTGGGCATCACGGTTTCAGGCATGGCCGTCACATCCTGAAGACGCCGTAGGAGACGGCATCCATCGGGGCTCGGGAGCAGACGTCGAGAGCCAGACTCACGACCATCCGGGTGTCGGCCGGATCGATGATGCCGTCATCCCAGAGTCGCGCGGTCGCGTAATAGGGGTTACCCTGCTGCTCGTACTGCTCGAGAACAGGGGCCTTGAAGGCGGCCTCGTCGGCATCCGACCACTTCCTTCCCGCATCCTCGAGCTGCGTTTGATGCACCGTCGCAAGCACGGATGCCGCCTGTGGCCCACCCATCACCGAGATGCGGCTCGCCGGCCACGACCAAAGAAATCGCGGCGAGTATGCCCGGCCACTCATCGAATAGTTGCCGGCTCCGAACGAGCCACCGACGATCACCGTGAGCTTCGGAACCCGCGCGCACGCGACCGCGGTAACCATTTTCGCGCCGTGCTTGGCGATGCCGCCCCTCTCGTATTCCTGGCCAACCATGAAGCCGGTGATGTTCTGCAGGAACAGCAAAGGCACCTTGCGCTGATCGCACAGCTCGATGAAGTGCGCGCCCTTGAGCGCCGACTCCGAGAACAGCACGCCGTTATTGGCGATGATTCCAACGGGATGCCCATCAATTTTCGCGAAACCGGTCACGAGGGTCGCCCCGAAGTCTTTCTTGAACTCGTGGAACTCGCTCGCATCCACGATGCGCCCTACAATCTCGCGGGCGTCATAGGGCACCTGAAGCGCGGTCGGAACGACGCCGTACAACTGGTCGGGGTCGACGGCGGGGGCAGCGGGCTCACTGACGGCCCACGCCCGGTCCCGCGGCGGAGGCAGTTGCGCCACGATGTCCCGCACTATCTGCAGAGCATGCTCGTCGTCGTCGGCGAGGTGGTCAGCGACTCCCGAGTATTTGGTGTGGGTGACCCCGCCACCGAGCTCCTCCGGCGTGACAATCTCACCGGTCGCCGCGCGCACGAGCGGCGGGCCGCCAAGGAAGATCGTGCCCTGGTTGCGAACGATGATGGTTTCGTCGCTCATCGCGGGAACATACGCACCGCCAGCGGTACTCGACCCGAGCACAGCCGCGATTTGCGCGAGGCCTCGGGATGACATCCGTGCTTGGTTGTAGAAGATTCGCCCGAAGTGATCGCGGTCGGGAAACACCTCGTCCTGCCGCGGCAGGAAGGCGCCGCCCGAGTCGACGAGGTATACACACGGCAGCTCATTCTCGCTCGCGATCTCCTGCGCGCGGAGATGCTTCTTCACGGTTATCGGAAAGTAGGTGCCGCCTTTGACGGTGGCGTCGTTGCTGACGATCATCACCTGTCGGCCGTGGATCGTGCCGATTCCGGTGATGATTCCGGCTGCAGGCGCGTCGTCGTCGTACATGCCGTTCGCCGCGAGCGGGCTGAGCTCCAGAAATGCGCTGCCGCGGTCGATGAGATGGTCGATGCGCTCGCGCGGTAGCAGTTTGCCTCGCAAAATGTGTCGCTGGCGGGATGCCTCGGATCCCCCGAGGGCGGTCTTCGCGAGTCGTTCGCGCAGCTCGCCGACCGCCGCACGTTGCGCCGCGTCGTTGGTGCGAAATTCGTCGCTGGTGACACGAACCTGACTCGTGAGCGTGTGCATGGCGCCCCCATCCCGGTTGTCCATTCGAGATTCGATCAACAGAATCAGGTTAGCGATCGTTAACTGGGATGTCGAGGGATCGGTAGGATCGATTCATGGCTGAGACCTGGCGAGCGACCGCGAAGGCTCAGCGTCGCGAGCGCTACCTGGATGCCGCCGGCCACCTTTTTGCGGAACGCGGCTATCACGCTGTCTCGATTGACGACCTCGGTACGGCGGTCGGAGTGAGCGGGCCCGCACTATACCGACACTTCGCGAACAAGGAGTCGATGCTCATCGAGTTGCTGATGACGGCGAGCGAGCGACTCCTTACCGGGTTCGAGGCGACCGTGGCGCACACCGGGGATGACATTACGACCCTGCGCGACCTCATCGACTTTCACGCGGACTTCGCAATCAAGGAGCGCGACATCATCCGCATTCAGGACCGCGAACTGGCCAATCTCCCACCGGACGCAAATCGACGGGTGCGACACCTGCAGCGCACTTACCTCGCTGGGTGGCAGCAGATTGTGGCTCGACTGCGCCCCGACCTTGACGCCGCGGACCTTGAGGTGAGGATGCATGCCCTGTTCGGCATACTCAACTCCACCCCCTACAACGCGCGACTGGATGCCGCTACCGACGTGCGCGCCGTGCTTGCCGACGCCGCGCTCGGTGCCCTGCTCGGGCACGCCGGAGTGGGCCCGGGTAGTCGCCCGCGGTGATCGAGGGGTTCAGCGCCGCTCGCTCACCATTCAACCTCAGGACCATGAGGCCTGATCGGCATTTTTCGTGTCAGGACTGTAGCAGATCATATATGATCCATGATTGATGACCTTTACTTCAGGATTTGATAACAAAGTAGCGATGAACGAACTAATTCCGCGCATTGTGGTGGGGCAAGCGATTACTGCACCGCGCTGGGCCCTGCTGCAACGTCAGATCGTCAAGACTCTCTCCCAAGCAGCGCCTGAGTTCGTCGCGCGTTATACGCGTGACGACGGCACCCTGATCTGGCGCGATGAGTGGCCCGGGATGGACGGCTCCGATGACCCCTATGAGGCCTTTCAGTATCTTGCGCTTTTTTACAGCATCAGTGGGGATGAGTCTGTCTACCAGCTCGCTCGTAGCATGTGGGATGCAATCACCTGGCAGTGGACGCAGTACGGCCAAATTGTGCGCGAGTTCGACGGCTACTACGACTGGATGCATCACGGCGAGGCAAACCTCTTCCACTACTTCTTCGGACTGACCAAGCCGGAGTCTTTGGTCGATCGGCAGCGGGCTGACCGCTTCGCCCGGATGTATACCGGAGAAGACCCGCTCGCCCCCAACTACGATCGTGAGCTAGGGATTGTTCGGGCCTCGCAGTCCGGTAGCCGCGGGCCGCGGTTTGTGGTCACCGAGGAGGACTTGGGTACCCACCGTGGCGTGCTCGACGGATACCTTCCGCCGTTCGAGGACCTGACGGGGGTACCGTTCCCGGCCTCAACGACACCGTGGCACGATGACAGCGTCTTCGCCGAGATTGTCGAGAAGATGAACGAGCGCACAACCCGCGGGGACGTACCTCTCAATATGAATGCCACCGGCCAGATGGCGCATGCCTTCATGTACTCGGGTGACGAGGGGCTCCGCGCCTGGGTTGTCGACTACATCGCACGGTGGAAGGCGCGGGCGGATGCGAACGGAGGCATCCTGCCTGACAACGTTGGACTGTCGGGCCAGGTTGGCGAGTATCTCGACGGCAAGTGGTGGGGAGGGCACTACGGTTGGCGCTGGCCGCACGGCTTCTTGACCATCATCGAGCCGACCCTCAATGCTGGTCTCAACGCGTTACTGCTCACGGGGGATGCGTCGCACCTAGCACTCGCGCGGCAACAGCTCGACGCGAACTTTGATTTGGGTCATGACGAGGGCGGCTCGTGGGTGGTACCGCACAAGCATTTTGACAGCGGGTGGGCGGACTACCATGCTCCAAACCCGCTGTATCCGATTCACCTGTGGGCGAGAAGCCTGTCGAGCGAGGATCTTGAGCGCGTGGTGAGGCTCCGTGGGGACTCCGATTGGACGAATGTCGAGTATCCGGTCATCCCACTGTCCGCGAAGCACTTCAACGTCAACACCCCAGCCTGGTTCTCCTACATCACTGGCACAAACCCCGGGTTCCCGGTGCGCGCGCTCGAGGCGAACGTGGCGCTGATAGAGCAGCAATTGAGAAGGATGCGATCACCTGAGGGCGATCCGGCCGGTTTTGGAAGCATCCATCACATCGACGGCCGCACCGAGGCGCTCGACCTGCAGATCGACGGGTACGCGATCCACATCTGGCAGGAGTTCAACCCGGTGTACTTCGAGTCACTCGTGCAGCTCATGTGGGGTGCCCCGATGCACATGTCCCATGGTGGACTACAGCACGCAACCGTGCGGTATTACGACAGCGCCGAGAAGCGGCCCGGCCTTCCCGAGGGTGTCGCGGCGCTTGTCACCGGTATCGGTTCGGATTCTGTCGAACTCGAGCTGATTAGTGTCGACAGCGATATACCGCGCACAGTGGTTGTGCAAGCGGGCTCATTTGGAGAGCACCAGTTCGGCTTGGTTTCGGTCGCAGGCGCGGAACCGGTGCCGATCGGCGGGCGATGGTTCGAGGTCACTCTCGCTCCCGGTTCTGGCGCGAGCATCCGCGCAACAATGGACCGCTACGTAAACTCGCCCAGTTACGAGACCCCGTGGTCGCGGACCGGCGACTGGGCCCCGATCATCAAGCCACGTCGAGCGAACTAGCAGCCGACGCGATCAGGCCTTCGCATTGAGGGCCTCGACGGCCGCGATGAAGCGCCGACGAGATGACTCGATGTGGTGCAACATGAGCGCACCAGCGCGATCTCCGCTACCGCCTGCAATTGCGCCGACGATCTCCTCATGTTCGGACAGGGCGAGCGGTCTTTGGCCCTTCTGGTAGTACTCAGCGAACATGTTCTGCACAAAATCAGTGCCCCGTTCTTCGTCCGCTTCGATATTGACGGAGGCCTTATAGACCCGAAAAAGGTGCATGTGACAGCGGGTGCGGCTGAACGCTTCCTCAACAAAACCGTTGCCCGAGGCGTGAGCGACCAGAGCATGCAGGCGCGTGTCATGTTCGACAAAATTCGCATAAGTCGAGGAGGCACCGGACCGGGAGATGTGCTCGGCCCGTTCCAGCTCGGCCTCAAGCGCCTCGAGGTCCCGACGCGTGCCGCGGCGTGCCGCCTCCGATGCAGCCCACGGCTCGATGAGAGCGCGGAACTGAAACAGCTCGTCAAACTGCTGAACGGAAAGGAGGTCGGTAGCTTGGTAGCCGCGCAACGGGATCTTGATCACAAGTCCGTCTGATTCCAGCCTCGCCAACGCTTCGCGAATTGGCGTCTGTGAAACGGAGAGATCCCGGGACAACTCGTCTATGCCTACGTGCTCGCCTGGAGAGATTTCATGATCGAGGATCATTGCCTTTATTGCGTCGTAGGTGCCGTCCGCGAGTACAAGACGCCGAGGGCTCGCACTGCTGCGACGAAGTGCATCTCGTGCCAACGTGTTTCACCCTCCTTCGACGAGCCTGACCAGGAAAGAAGTGGCGAGACCGTCGACAATCGTACATGCGATCGGGCTTCGCCCATCTGAGTACCGCTAGTGGGAAGGCACTCGTAACCCATCCATACCCCCGTCGACGGCAAGAACCGTCGCCGTGATCGATCTCTGGTTAGGGCTGGCGAGGAAGCGGATCGCGTCGGCTACCTCGACGGCGGTAACCAGGCGACCGCTCGGCTGTCGCTTCTCGAGCGCGCTTCGTTCAGCCGCCGGATCCTCGGCGAGGTCAAGCAATCGCGCCACCCAAGGGGTGTCGGCAGTGCCTGGATTCACACAGTTGACACGGATACCCTCGTGGACGAGGTCCGCTGCCATTGCGAGGGTCAATGACTGAACTGCACCTTTGCTCGCCGAATAGATGGCTCGCTGCGGAAGTCCAACGGTTGCCGCGATCGAACAGGTGTTGACGATGGCGGCAGCACTGCTCGCCCTCAATAGTGGCAGAGCGGCCCTGGTCACCCGGGCGATACCCACAACATTGACGTTGAGCACCTTGCTCCACTCCTCATCGGTGCCGTCCTCGACGGTGCCCACGGCACCGATCCCGGCGTTGTTAACCAGGATGTCGACCACAGAGACCGCAGCGGCAACAGCGGCGAACGCGGTCACGACGGAATCCGACGACCCCACGTCGCAGGCTATCCACTCGGCGACTCCCTCCATTGCGCCGCGATTGAGGTCGAGGCCGAAGACCCGCGCGCCCGCTGCGGCAAAATTCTGCGCCGTCGACAAACCTATGCCGGAACCGGCCCCAGTCACCACGGCCGTGAGGCCCGTCAGTTCGGACATTTATTCTCCGTGCGCTCTTCTTTGAGGAATGATTGTCGGCTTGTTGTTGTGGACTTGAATAGCCTGAGGCTTTTTTCCACCTTGAAAATAGTCTATAGGATTCTTATAAATCATGTAGCATAATCACTACCTCGGAGCGAAGAAGCTTTCTTTCGTTCCTTCACGGCATGAAAGGAAAGCACCAATGAAACGACTCTCAGTGGCGATCGTCGCCATCGCGGCGGTGGCCCTCAGCCTCACCGGATGTGCGCCGAGCGCCCCAGCATCCAACGCGCGCCCGTCGCTCCTCTTATGGGTCGACACCCCTCGTGTTCCGCAGGCTGAGGCCTACCAGAAGCTAATGGCGGACAAGGAAGACATCAAGATCGAAGTTATCGCGCAAGGTGACGCTCAGACGAAGATCACTCTCGCTAACCGCGCCAACAAGGGCTGGCCAGACATCATCTTTGGCACCGCGGCCGACACCGCGCAGTTCCTCGACCCGAGCAACGGCTACGCAGCGGACCTCACCTCGCTCGTTTCCAAGGACATCTTCACTGGGTTTGGCGAGGGCAACAGCGACTGCCTCTTTGACGGCAAGTACTACTGCCTGAAGAATGACCTCGCCAACACTGTGCTGTGGTATAACACAAAGGTCTTTAAGGCGCTGAACCTCACGGTTCCGACGACCATGCAGGAGTTCGCCGCGACGGCCATGAAGCTTCAGGGCACTGGCTATTCCGCGGGTGCCATTGGCGATCAGAACTACTACGCGTCGTTCCTGCAATCCAGCGAATGTCCGCTAGCTGACATCACAGCGCCGAACGTGGTGCGTATCGCGCCTAGCGATCCGAAGTGCACCCGCGTCGCAAAGCTCGTGCAGCCACTTCTTGATGCTGGCGTGCTCGACAAGCGCTCGAGCTTCGACGCGAGCTTCATCGCGGACGTTGCGAGCAAGGACAAGGTCGCGATGACCCTCGGCCCATCGTGGTTCGGGGACTTTGTGATCCGGCCAGCTGCCTCGTGGGCAGTACCAGCGGGAGAGATCGCTGCTGCGAACATGCCCACGTGGGGTACCGGCAATGACGACAGGTCGGGCGCCTACGGTGGTGGGGTGTTCACGGTCTCTTCGCATTCCCTCTTCCCCCAGGCAGCGGCGGACGCTGCAGTATGGATGACCACGTCCGACGTCATGGCGCAATTGAAAACCACTCCTACATTCCCTGCCTACGGCCCGGCGAATAAGTTGTGGGAGGCCCGTATCGCCGCGGATCCGTACTACGCATCGAACCCTTACCCGGCGATGGCTGCTGGGGCTAACAAGATCTCGCAGGTCGATCGCCCAGTGCGATTCCCGTTCGTCGCGCAGATCGGTGCTGTGCTTCAGACGGGCATTAATGGCGGTACGACGCTGGAGAAGGCACTGAACGACTACGCGGCATCGTTGCAGAACCTTGCTCCGGCTTCCGGGTACAAGGTACAAACGCAGTAGCAAACAAAAGATTGCTCTTGGGTGCCGAGGCTCACGCCTCGGCACCCAACTTCAATCCTGAGAGAAGGGGTCGCAGTGTCGCGCTCAATAGGTACAAGAAACAGTCGCATCGCGGGGGCGATCATGATCGCACCCTACCTAGCGCTTCTTGTGGCATTCGGTGTTGTGCCGATTATCGTTGCTGCAATTACCTCGCTCGAAAAGTCCATTCTCAATCCCGGCGGAGGCCCCCTCAACTACCTCAATGCTCTGCAGGATTTCCGTTTCCTGCCAGCTCTCGTAAACGTAGGGATCTTCCTTCTTCTCTATGTACCCTCCATGCTCATTGTCGTAGCGTTAATGTCGCTTCTGCTCGACACTGTGCAAGGCCGGTGGAACCTTCCGCTGCGCCTCACCTATATCGTTCCTGCATCGATGACCGGGGCGACAGCCGTGCTGATCTGGTACTTCCTCCTTGAACCAACCCTTAGCCCATACCAAGGCTTGCTCAAGGCGATCGGCATCACTGAAGGTGGCCAGATCTGGCGTACCCCAAACCTCGCTTGGATCTTTGTGCTCATGGCCTTTTTCGTGGGAGCTGGAAACTGGATCGTCGTTCAATACGGCTCCCTGCAATCGATCTCCGACGATATTCTTGAAGCAGCCCGTATCGATGGGGCGAATGCGTGGCAGATATCATGGCGGATCAAGCTCCCCCTCATCCGCAAATACCTCGTCTACATGGGAATCCTTGTTTTCGCGGCGGGACTTCAGGTGTTCGTTGAGCCGCAACTGATCTCGGCGTCCGTATACCCGGGTTTGGCGGCAAACTGGTCGTTGAATCAGCTCAGCTACAGCTTCGCGTTCCAGTCAAATAACCTCGGCGCGGCGGCAGCGTTATCCCTCATGCTGCTCGCGGTTTGTGCGATCGCCGCCATCATCGTGATCTTCCGAACTGACTTCTTCGAGGGCATTGGAGTTAAGCGCAAATGACAACCACAACAATAAATGCGGACCTATCAAGAACTGCGAAGGCTGCGCGGCACGATCGAAGTAAGCCGAGCGCGAGTAGTGCGGTTGGCCGCACTGTGGTGTGGGTCACGCTGATCGTCTACGGAGCCTTGAGCATCATCCCCATGATCTGGCTCCTCATCGCTCCGTCGAAGACCGCTGTGCAACTGAATAACGACCCACCGTTCTCGTTTGGCAGCTTCGCAAACTATGGCATCGCATGGGAGCACCTGCTCACATTCCAGAATGGGGTGATAGTCCAGTGGCTCGTGAACTCTGTTCTCTACACCATCGCGATTGTCGCAATTTCATGCTCTAGCGCGATTCTCGCCGGCTACGCGCTTGCCGCAACGGCTATCCCCTTCAAGCGGACCCTGCTGATAATCACGTTACTCGCGATGATCATTCCTCCAGTTGCGCTCGTGCTCCCGCTATTCATAGAGATATCCAAGGCCGGGCTCTACGACACGCCAGCGGCAGTCATCCTGACCAGTTCGTTCTACCCTTTCGGGGTCTTCCTTGCCTATATCTACTTCTCGACCTCGATTCCAGAGCACATTTACGAAGCAGCCCGAGTGGACGGTGCGGGGGAATTCACAACCTTCTTCCGTATCGCCCTGCCGCTGTCGAAGGGCCTGCTGGGCATGCTCGCCTTCTTCAGCTTCGGTGCGGCCTGGGTCAACTATTTCCTTCCCTACGTGTTGCTCGGTTCGGCAGCGAACTACACGCTGCCCGTTGGGCTTGGGATCTTGTTCAGCTCGACTCCCGCTCTTAATCCCAGCAACGGCGCCCAACAGAGTGTGATCGGTCGACCTGAGATCGCTCTCGCCGGCCTCATTGTGGCTGTACCGATCTTGATTGTGTTCTTGCTTTCGTCGCGCTTGCTCGTGCGTGGCGTCCTTGCAGGGGCGGTCAAGAGCTAACTCATCGCTCTAACCCCAAACCGCGCTTGAGCCAGAAAGAATCATGAGCACAATCACCAACATCAGAACACTGGATATTCGGTTTCCCACATCGATCTTTCTTGACGGATCGGATGCCATGAACCCAGACCCGGACTATTCGGCCGCCTATTTGGAGATCGTCACTGACAGCACCGACGCACTGACCGGCACGGGCTTCGTTTTCACGATTGGCCGGGGAAACGACATTGAGGCGAATGCCATCGCGGTACTCGCGTCGCGGTTCGTGGGCCGGAATGTGGAAGAACTGCTGGGCGACATGGGTGCGACGTGGCGGGAGATGCTCCATGACTCCCAGTTGCGGTGGCTTGGCCCTGAAAAGGGCGTCATGCACATGGCGATCGGCGCAGTTATTAATGCCTTCTGGGATCTCAAGGCCAAGCGCGTCGGGCAGCCTCTGTGGCAGCACCTCGCTTCACTCTCGCCCGAGGAACTTGTAGACCTGGTCGACCTTCGCTACCTGAGTGACGCATTGACCCGCGAGGAGGCTCTCGACATCCTGCGCCGCGGTCGCGAGGGCTCTGCCGCACGGGCAGCCAAACTCTTGGAAAACGGCTTTCCCGCTTACACCACGGGCCCCGGATGGCTTGGGTACAGCGACGAGAAACTCGAGCGACTGGCCCGTGAGGCAGTCGCCGACGGCTTCCTGCAGATCAAGCTCAAGGTCGGCGCCGACATAGACGACGACAAGCGGCGGCTCGCGCTGGCCCGCAAGACGGTCGGCCCCGACATCCGGATCGCAGTGGACGCCAACCAGCGGTGGGATGTCGACGAGGCCGTCGAGTGGATGAGCCAGCTGGCTGAGTTCGACCTCGCCTGGATCGAGGAGCCGACCAGCCCAGATGATGTGCTCGGGCACGCTGAGATCGCTCGACGGCTTGCCCCCATACCCGTCGCGACGGGCGAGCACGTTCAAAACCGGGTCATCTTCAAGCAAATGCTGCAAGCGCGATCACTAGCAGTGCTACAGATGGACGCGTGCCGGGTGGGCGGCGTCAACGAGAATATCTCGATCCTGTTGCTCGCCGCGAAATTCGGGGTTCCAGTTGCGCCACACGCTGGCGGGGTTGGGCTGTGCGAGACCGTGCAGCACATGGCCATGTTCGACTACGTCGCCGTCGCCGGGTCGATGGATGGACGAATGATCGAGTTCGCCGATCACCTACACGAACACTTCGTGACGCCGGCACTCGTGGTGAACGGCCGCTACCGCGCCCCCACGGCGCCCGGCGCCGGATCGGAGATGCTCGCTTCGTCGATTGACGAGTGGGTGTTCCCCGATGGGCACGGCTGGGTAAAACTCAACGGCTGAAAGGCAGCAACGGTGCTCAGGTTTATGCGGCTCGGACCGCTCGGGGCGGAACACCCGGCGGTGCTCGACAGCGATGATGTGCTCTACGACCTCTCGCCACTGACGAAAGATATCGACGGCCCATTCCTCGCCAACGGAGGACTGGATGCCGCGGCGGAAGCCCTGGCGGCCGGCACGTTGCCCGTACTGGATGACCCCGCCGACGGTTCGGGCCTCCGCGTAGGAGCGCCGATCGCGCGGCCCACAGCCGTCATCTGCATTGGGATGAACTACGCTGCCCACGCGGCCGAGTCTGGGTCAGCTCCGCCCACTCGCACCGTGATCTTCTTTAAGCATCCCAACACTGTGGTCGGCCCCTACGACAACGTGCTCATACCGCCTGGTTCAGTTAAGACCGACTGGGAGGTCGAGCTCGCCGTGGTGATTGGTAAGCGGGCGCGGTACCTGGCGTCCGCTGCCGACGCGCTCGCCCACGTTGTGGGCTTCACGGTGTCCAACGATGTGTCTGAGCGTGAGTACCAGATCGAGCTTTCGGGCGGGCAGTGGAGCAAGGGCAAGAGCAGCGAGACCTTCAACCCGGTCGGTCCCTGGTTGGTTCGGGCATCCGAGATTGGTGATGGAGCGGGGCTCGGTCTTCGGTCTTTCGTGAACGGGGAGGCGCGCCAGGACTCGACGACCGCTGACCTCATCTTCAGCGTTGCGCAGATCGTTTACGACCTCAGCCAGTACATGGTGCTTGAGCCGGGAGACCTCATTAACACGGGTACACCGCAGGGGGTGGCGCTCAGCGGCCGTTTCAGTTACCTCGCGCAGGGAGACGTCGTCGAATGCGAGATCGACGGTCTCGGCCGTCAGCGCCAGCTTGTTATCCAGGCGCAGCCATGACCGACCGCGCGCTCGGACGCGGGCGTCTTCGAGTCGGTCCATACGCCTTCGGGGTCGCACCGATCGCCAACCTTGGCCGCGAGGTCTCTGAGGAGTCGGCGTTTGGCGCGCTCGAGGCCGCGTGGATCTCTGGCGTGCGTTACTTCGACGCCGCGCCGCACTACGGTGTTGGGCTCGGCGAACGTCGGCTCGGTGACTTCCTCCGCACGAAGCCGCGCGAGGAGTACATCCTTTCCACCAAGGTGGGCAAATTACTGGTGCAGAATCCGCGGGGCGTGCAGCCCGATGATGATGGTTTCGCTGTCGTGTCTCCCCTGATGCGACGCCGCGACTACAGTGCTGACGGCGTTCGGCGTTCGATCGATGCGAGCCTCGAGCGCCTGGGGCTTGGCCGCATCGATGTGGTCTACGTGCACGACCCCGACGAGCACTACGTGGAAGCGCTGACCGGGGCGTTCCCTGCGCTCGACGTCCTTCGTCGTGAGGGCGTAATCACCTCCTACGGCGCGGGAATGAACCAGACCGCGATGCTCGCCGACTTCGTCGTGCACACCGATCTCGACGTTGTCATGTGCGCTGGGCGCTATACCCTGCTCGAGCAGGGAGCGCTCAACGATCTACTGCCCGCCGCATCCGAACGCGGCGTCTCGATTGTCGCGGCGGCGGTGTTCAATTCCGGGCTGCTCGCACGTGACCGTCCGTCAGCCGAGGTCACCTACGACTACGTGCCCGCACCGGCCGCCGTATTGGCACGGGTCAACGAGATCGCCGACGTGTGCGAGGCTCACGGGGTACCCCTACCTGCAGCTGCTTTGCAGTTCGCGCTGGGCCACCCGGCAGTCGCAACAGTGTGCACCGGTGCGCGCTCGGCCGAGCAAGTGCTTCGCAACGCCGCGCTTGCAGACTTCCCGATTCCCGATGAACTGTGGTCCGACCTCGTGTCTGCCGGACTCCTCGATTCCCGTGCGCCCGTACCCAACAGAAAGGGCAATCAGTGATCATTACCGCAGTCGAAGTCGTTCGGGTAGCGGTCCCCGCTTACGACCCACCATTCGTGTGGCGCGCGGGGCTACCCGGATCCGAGCCCGACGCGGATGGCGCGTGGCTGTTGATCCGCACCGACACGGGTGTTACCGGCATTGCTTTCGCCCTACGGGGCGCGATGCTGCAGGATGTCGTTGACCGCCGCGTCCGTGCCGAGTTGGTAGGCCACGATCCGATCGCGCGCGAATATCTGTGGGAGCGCATCTGGGAGCTTGACCGCATCGACCGCTTTCCCGTGTTCGTGCAGGGCGTCATCGACGTCGCGCTGTGGGACCTCGCGGGCAAGGCGGCCGGGATGCCCGTCTATCAGCTGCTCGGCTCGTATCGCGAGTCACTGCCCGCGTACGCCTCGACCGTGACTTTCGGCTCCATCGAGGAGTACCTCGATGTCGCCGACCAGTGTCTCGAACTTGGCTACCCTGCTATCAAACTGCACGCATGGGGTGACGCTCACCGCGATGCCCGCCTATGTGAGGCACTGCGCGAGCATGTCGGGGCCGACATCCCCCTCATGTACGACGGCTCTGCGGGCTTCGACCTCCTCGACGCGACCTACCTCGGTAAGGCGCTCGGCGCTGCTGACTACCTCTGGTACGAGGAGCCGATGCGCGAGTTCAGCGTGACCGCCTACTCGTGGTTGGCGGAACGGGTGGATGTGCCCTTGATCGTGGCCGAAGTGGCCGAGGGATCCCACATGAAAACGGCCGACTTCATTGCAGCAGGATGCGCGGCAGCCGTTCGCACGAGCACGGGCTTGCGCGGCGGCTTCACCGGCGCGATGCGCACCGCCCACCTCGCGGACGCTTTCCTGCTCAGGGCCGAGGTGCACGGTCCTGGCGTTGCGAACCGTCATCTCTGCATGTCGATCAGCAACACGACCTACTACGAATCGCTCATTGACTCTAACCCGGCGCGACGACCCGCAGATGTCGATGCTTCGGGCAACACCCACGCGCCAACTTTGCCGGGGGTCGGCTACGAGGAAACCTGGGTGGACGGACCTCCCGCACCGCTCGCGATGGCACTCGCCGACTGATCCAATCCTGAACGAGCGGAAGGAACTGACAGCAATGAAGATCACAGACATCGAAATCCGAGCCTGCAGCCCCAGCGCGGCGGCCGGCCCTGCGAGCGATGTAGTTGACGGGGCAAACCTCCGCGGAGGAATCTCCCCCGAAGTAGTGGTCGTGTCACTGAAAACCGATGAGGGGTTCACCGGCGTCGCGTTCGGCTCCGGGGGGCTCGACGCCACCATCACGGCCCGCGCCTTTGCGCAAGTAAAACCCTTCTTTCTCGGGCGCAATCCGATGGCGCGCGAGCAGAACGCACAAGAGTTTCGGTGGTTCGACCGCCGGTGGAACCACTCGCCCATCTACGCTTATGGTCCCTACGACGTAGCGTGCTGGGACATCGCGGGCCTGCGCGCGGGACTGCCAATCCATGAGCTGATCGGCACAGCCGCCGACCGCCGCGCCGTCTACGTGAGTTCGATGTTCCTCAGCACGCCTGACGAGTACGCGGCTCAGGCGCTCGAGGTGAAGGCGCGCGGGATCCGCGGCTATAAGGTGCACCCGCCGGCGCCTACCGCGGTCGATATCGAGGTGTACACCGCCGTTCGAGATGCCGTCGGCCCCGACTTTCCCCTTATGGCGGACCCCGTGGCAACGCACACGTATGAGGAGGCGCTGCGCGTTGGTCGGGTGCTGGAATCGCTCGGCTACCTCTGGTTCGAGGAGCCGTTCTATGACTACGACATGCAGTCGTACATCAAGCTGCGCCAGAAGTTGGACATCCCGATTGCCGGTACAGAGACGATCGCTGGCGGGAGCTACTTGACTGCCCAGTTCATCGCGAGTGGTGCCGTCGACATCGTTCGAACCGATGCATCGTGGCGCGGCGGCATCACGGCGGCGCTGAAAGTCGCCCGCACCGCCGAGTCGTTTGGTATGACGTGCGAGCTCCACACCACGATCTACCATCCGCTTGAATTCGCGAACCTACACACTGCCCTCGCGATGACGAATACTGGATGGTTTGAGTTGCTGTACCCGATCGAGGACTTCTCGTTCGGGTTGGTCGAGCCGATCGATATCCGCGATGGCTACGCTTACGCACCGACGGCGCCAGGGCTTGGGGCTGTATACGACTGGGACGCGATTGACAACGCGACCGTGGAGATCTTGTGAACGAAGCCCCGGGGCTGACTTCCATCAGCGTTGCAGACAGCGCGGGCGAACTGCGCGAATATCTCATCTTCGTACCAACGGGGAAGGTGCGCGGGCTCGTAGTGATTTTTCATCCTTTCGGATCGCGTCCTGAACTCGTGATGCATGGCGGCACCGACGGTGACTATCTCGTCCGGCCGCTGACGGGAGCTGTTTCCACGGCGCAAGCGCTCGGACTGGCGGTACTCGCGCCGAGATCTCGCGGGCGAATCCTGGACGGAGTTTCGCTGGCATGGAAAGGTCACCTCGACGCAGTCTGGACTCTCGCCGCGAGTCTGCGCGACGGGTTCGGGCTGACGAACATCGGTGCGGGCGGTCTCTCCATGGGGGGTCTCGAAGCGCTCGTTTTCGCGGGACAGCATCCCGAAGGGATTGCTGCTGCGTGGGCAGCCAATCCCATCGTCGATCTCGCGCGCTGGAGCCGCGACCTGTGCGGCCCCGATTCGCCCGACGGCGGACCAGGGCTCGCCGACCTGATCACCACTGAGGTGGGTGGTGTCCCCGATGAGGTACCGAGCGAGTATCGGGCCCGCTCGCCCTTCGACTATCTCGAGAGCCTTGCAACCGTGAGCGTTCGGATCGCGTGGTCGCAGGCCGACACCGTGATCCCGAATCAGGGCACAGCGCACTCACATCCATTGGCAGCCCAGTTGCGGACTCGTGGCGGCGATGTCTTTGAGGATGTCGTCACCCACGCGCCCTTCGACGACTACCACGACAGTGGTCGCATCGCGCACGAGGCGTGCGACGTGCGAGAAGGAATGGGTTGGCTCGCTGAACTGATCACCTCGACCGGACCGCGTAGATAAGGGAGGAATTGTATGAAACGCATTGCGTCGGTGATCGGATTGCCGCCCGAGAGTGTCGAGCGTTACGAGGAGTTGCATGCGGGAGTGTGGCCCGCCGTGCTTGCTCAAATCTCGGCCAGTCACATCGTGAACTACTCGATCTACCGCTACAAAGAGATCTTGTTCTCTTATATGGAGTATGTCGGCACCGACTTCGATGCCGACATGGCGGCAATGGGGGAGGACTCAGTCACTCAGGAGTGGTGGGCGCTGTGCAAGCCGCTTCAACGCCCCGTCGAGGATCGCGCCGACGGCGAGTGGTGGAAAGAGCTTCCCGAGATTTTCCACACCGCCTAATGGGGCCCTTCGAACAGCAAGAGGAAGACGAACGCCTCACCTTGGCAATGCTGAGGGACGCGCTCGACGAGTGCGGTCTGCGCGCACAGGTTCTGGAATCTCGTCTAGCCCCGGTCGTACCCGGGTCACGCGCGTTCGGCCGGGCCGCAACCGTGCGATTCGTGCAAAGCTCCGACGACAACCCCGGTGACCCGTATGGTCCTGCCATCGATTTCATCAGCAGATTGCAGCGCGGCGAGATCGCCGTACTGGCGACGGGTGTGAGCAACGCCCCCGCGTTTTGATTGACAAGGTAAATCGATTAACCATAGGGTGGCAAACGTGACAGAATCGTCGAAAGTAACCCCGCTCATCCTCAAGGGGGTGACGTGGGATCACCCGCGGGGAATAGACGGCCTGCGTGCATCCAACCCTCTGCTCGTGGAGCGCTACGGCGTGACGATCGAGTGGGAGGCACGCTCGCTGCTGGCGTTCGGAGACCAGCACGTAGCCGAATTTGCGCACGAGTTCGACGTTTTGGTGATTGATCACCCGCATGTTCCGGATGCCGTTGAGGCCGGCGCGCTCCTGCCACTCGATGCTGTGCCGGGCATCAATCAGCTCGCATTGGAGAGCGTCGGAGCATCTCACGAGTCCTACCGGTACCGAGGTGCCCAGTGGGCCCTGGGTCTCGACGCCGCCGCCCAGGTAAGCGCCTTCCGCCCGGATCGCGCGGACGGCGCACCCGTCTTCTGGAGCGACGCGCTCCAGCTCGCCAAGGAGGGTACTGTGCTCTGGCCCTACAAGCCCGTCGACGCATTCAGCACCTTCGCGACTCTGCTTTCCCAGCGCGGCGCTCCCCTTGCGGCGTCGCTCGCCGGGGCCGGCCCCTTTCTTGACCGAGCCGTCGCACGCGAGGTGATCGAATTCCTGATCGAGCTAGCCGATTCGGTGCCCGGCTGGTGCGCGGACGCCAATCCAATCGATGTCGCCGAAGCACTCGTCGCGGAGGACAGCGACTACGCAGTCGGGGTTGCACTGTTCGGATACACAAACTACTCGCGCGCGGGCTTCCGCCAGCACTTGCTCGTCTACACTGACGTCCCGTCGTTCGATGGACGCAGCTCTGGGTCGACGCTCGGCGGGGCCGGGATAGCAGTCTCGGCCAGCACCCAGCATGCCGAGCTCGCTCTCGCCGTTGCCGCAACGCTCGCTGGCGCAGACGTGCAAATTGGCCCATATACCTCTGGCGGTGGCCAGCCCGGCAACCTGCGCGCCTGGCGAAGCGAGGCCACCAATGCTGCGACGCACGGGTTCTTCCGCAACACCCTACGCACACTAGAGCGTGCGTGGGTGCGCCCCCGAGTACTCGGCTGGCCCGATCTCCAACTGGCCCTGTCCCACCTCGTGCGGGACGCGATGCTCGAGCACCGCGCCGACGACGCGGTGCTCGACGCGATCGAGCGGCTACCAGGGCTTCACCTCAAGGAATCGATCGCGGAAGGCGCTGCATGACTTACTTCGAGGAGTACAGGCTCGGCTCGACCCGGCACAGCCATGGCCGCACCGTCACCGAGGCCGACATTGTGCTGCACGCCGGCCAGACCGGGGACTTCTTTCCTCACCACATGGATGCCGAGTTCGCTAAGTCGCTCCCTGGCGGCCAACGAATGGCGCACGGCACGCTCATTCTCTCGATGGCCGTCGGCTTACTCGCCGGCGAGATCAACGAGGAAGCGATGAGCTACGGCTACGACCGCGTGCGGTTCATCCGCCCGGTGCATATCGGGGACACGATCACCTCACGGGGTGAGATTGTCGCATTGCGTGACCACGCGAAGCGGCGCGACGTCTTCGGCATAGCCGAGGAGCAGGTTGAGGTCGTCAATCAGCGCGATGAGGTCGTCATCACCTTTGTGCATATCTACCTAGTGAACCGCCGAACCGGAGTGGAAAAATGAGTGACCTGTATCAGCCCGCCCAAATGATCGATACCCACCAGCATCTCTGGAAGCCCTCCGAGCGACGCTACGAGTGGCTCGACGCCGTGGCACCCCTCAACCGCGACTTCGGCCCCGAAGATGTGGTGGCGGATGTCACGGCAGCGGGAATCACGACGACCGTCTTGGTGCAGGCCGCCGATACCTACGAGGACACCTTCTATATGCTCTCGGTTGCCGCGAGCGTTCCCGTCGTAAGCGGGGTGGTTGCGTGGGCGCCGCTCGACCGGGCGGCCGAGGCCGAGGCGGCGCTCACGCTGTACGCAGCATCGACGGCTGTGCGGGGCGTTCGCGTACTCAATCACACCTACGCCGACCCGCGCTGGCTCCTCCAAGACTCCGTAGATGCCGCACTCCGCCTGCTCGTCAAGCACGGCCTTGCACTGGATATTGTGAGCGTCATTCCCGAGCACCTCACGATGCTTGCAGAGCTCGCTGCGCGCCATCCCGAGCTCACGATTGTGCTCGACCACATGGCTAAGCCCGACATCGCAAACAAGGGCTGGGAGCCGTGGGCGTCGCTCATCGCCGAGGTGGCCGCCCGCCCGAACGTCAGCGTCAAGCTCTCCGGGCTCAACACCGCATCCGCCCCCGGCTGGACCTGGCAGGACTGGCTGCCATATGTCGACCACGGGGTCAAGCACTTCGGCTCGTCGCGCATGATGCTCGGGAGTGACTGGCCGGTGTCGATCCTCGCTGGCGACTTTGTGGGCGTGTGGAGCGCTCAGCGTGAGGTCATCGGGCATCTCAGCACCGCGCAGCAAGATGACATTCTGTATCGAACGGCAACGCGCGTGTACTCATTGGGTGTTTCGTGAGCACTCCATTGCCTCTCGACGGCATGCTTGTGCTCGACTTCAGCCAGTTTCTTGCGGGGCCGTTGGCGGCGACGCGGCTGGGTGATCTCGGCGCTCGGGTGATCAAGGTCGAGCGGCCACAGGGCGGAGACATCGGTCGTCGCCTCGCGTTCGCCGGGATCGTCGAAGATGGCGATACCCTCTCCTTTCACATTACCAATCGCAACAAGGAGAGCTACGCGGCTGACCTGAAGAACGAGGATGACTTGGCCGGTGTACGGGCGCTCGTTGCGAAGGCTGATGTGATCATCCAGAATTTTCGCCCGGGAATCATGGAGCGGCTGGGTCTTGGCTACGACGCTGTCTCAGCGATCAATCCCGCGGTCATCTACGCGAGCATTACGGGGTACGGAACCGAGGGGCCGTGGAGAGATCGCCCCGGGCAGGACCTCCTCGCGCAGTCGCTGTCGGGGTTGCCGTGGCTCAATGGCAGCAACGAAGACCCCCCAGTTCCGGTCGGCGTCGCTCTCGCAGACATAATCTCGTCGATCCACTTGGCGAGCGGAATCACGGCAGCGTTGCTGCGCCGCGAGCGCACCGGCGTTGGTGGGCGCGTCGACACGAGCCTGCTGGAGTCGATGCTTGATCTGCAGTTCGAACTTCTGAGCGCTCACCTCGGCGACCCTTCCGTGGTCGTCAAGCGCGGCGCACGAAACACCGCACACGCCTTCTTGCAGGCGCCCTATGGCATCTACCCCACCGCCGAGGGATACTTGGCAATCGCCATGACCTCGGTCACGGAGCTTGGAGCACTCATCGGGCTGGCTGAGCTCGAGCAGTACACCGATCCCGCAACCTGGTGGTCCGAGCAGACCGCGATTACCCGAGCCCTCGCGGTTCACCTTGCGACGCAACCCACTGACCACTGGCTGTCGATTCTGGATGCAGCAGATGTCTGGTGCGCGCCCGTCCTGACTCTGCCCGAACTCGTAGCGAACGATGGGTTCGTGGCCCTCGACATGACCCAACGGGTTACCCGGCGTGGCGAGGACGGTGCGGAGCAGGTGCACATCCAGACCGTGCGTGCGCCGGTCAGATTTGACGGGCATCCACTCAAAAACGGCCGAGGAGCTCCGCACCTCGGTGAGCATACCGACGCGATTCGCGCCGAATTCTCGAATGAGGAGCTATTGCAATGAAGAACCCCAATTCTGACCCGGTCGCCCGAAACGCGGTGCCGGTCTGGAATCAAGACGTCAAGCTGTACGAGGACTACGAGGTGGGTGAAGTCGACCGCTCCATCCGTCGAACGATATCCGAGGGCGAGGTGATGCTGTTCAGCAGCTTGCTCGTCGACCTCCACCCGTACGTCGCCGATGACATCTTCGCTCGTGAGAAGGGGCTTTTTGGGCGTCGCATTGTGCCGGGCGCCCTCGTGTTCGGGTACGGCATGGGGCTCATGGCACACAACAACGTCAACACCTTCAGCTACGGCTACGACCGGTTGCGTTTCATCAAGCCGGTTTTCATCGGCGACACTATTTACACGATGCGCACGCTGCTACGGAAAGAGCCCAAATACGACGAGATGGGCCTCTTCACCGTGTCGTACGAGGTGTTTCGCGCCGACGACGAGCAGATCGTGCTGTACTGCGAACATCTTCAGACCGTCAAGTACCGAGACCCAGCTGCTGCGAAGGAACAATAATGATCGACCTCTTCCGCGACATCTCGGAGTATTGCCGACTCGTCGTACCGGAGGCGCACAAGTTACCGATCGCTGTGGTCGGCGCAGGTGGGATCGTCGACGGTCAGCACCTCCCGGCCTACAAGCTCGCCGGACTCGAGGTGGTCGGCATCACGGATGTCGACCAGGCTCGGGCGCGCGATGTCGCGGCCCGCCACGGCATCCCCCGCGTGTACGCCGACCTCGATGAACTGCTCGCGGACGAGCGAGTACAGGTGGTCGACATCGCTGTTCCCGTGGCGCAGCAGCCATCGATTTTCCGCGCCGCTGTCGATGCAAGGAAGAATATCCTCGCCCAGAAGCCCTTCACCGAGAACCCCGAGACGGCCCGTGAGCTCGCCGCCCTAGCGGCGAAAGCAGGCATCGTTGCGGCCGTGAACCAGCAATTGCGGTTCGACGAGGGGATCGCTGCCGCACACCGCATGGTCGAACTAGGTTGGCTTGGAGCGCTCACGTCGTTCACCCTCTCCCTCAACGCATACACCGACTGGACGCAGTGGGAGTGGGCTGGCTCGATGGAGCGGCTCGAGATCATGGTGCACTCCATCCACTATCACGACACCGTGCGCTGGTTCCTTGGCGAGCCAGTTTCGGTATACGCCGACGGTGGGCGTGTTCCCGGGCAGTATCCCGTGGGCGAAACCCGCACGACGAGCAGCTATCGATTCCCGAATGGCAGCTCTGCCCTGGTCTATTCAAACCACATGAATCCGGGCGGCGACAGCACGGCGGAGTTCCGAATCGAGGGTACCGCTGGTGCTATTCGTGGCACGCTCGGGCTCATGTACGACTACCCGAACGGGCGCCCGGACACTCTCGAGGTGACTAGCACGGTCGCCGGCACGGATGGCTGGCTTGTCTACCCTGTCACCCAACGGTGGTTCCCGCACGCCTTCATTGGCACGATGGGATCAGTGCTTGAGGGGATTGCGACGGGATCGACGCCGCGTACCGCGGTCAGTGACAACGTGAAGACTGTCGAACTTGTCGCCGCCCTCTACCGGTCGATGGAGTCAAACGAGGTCACGCGACTCTAG
>JAYSPT010000077.1:0-4635 GCA_043721995.1 Salinibacterium sp.
AGCAACCTTCCCACGATGGGAGCCACATCATGAGGGCCGCAATTATTGGAACCGGCAACATCGGGATCGATCTCGCCGAGAAGATCCTGAGGGAAGACAGCCTCGAACTTGTAGCCATGGCCGGGCGTCGCGACAACTCCCCGGGCCTCAAGCGATTCGAGGGGCGGGTACCGCACATCACCTCGGGCGGCATCGCCGGACTCACCCCCTTTCTCGACGAGATCGACATCTTCTTCGACGCCACCTCCGCGGACTCGCACCGCGAGCACTGGGTTTCGCTAGAGAAGATGGGCAAGTACGTTGTCGACCTGACTCCCTCGCGCGTGGGCGCCGCGTTCGTGCCCGGAGTGCTCGGCCATGAGGACCAGCCCTCGAAGCCACTCATGAACATGTCAATGGTTACGTGCGGTGGCCAGGCCTCGGCGCCGATAGTTCACGCGCTCGCGCAGCATGCCGAGTCTGTCGACTACGTCGAGGTATCGTCAAGCATCGCTTCGCTCTCGGCGGGTCCGGCAACTCGTGCAAACATCGATGACTACATTCGCGCCACAGAGAACGCCGCCCGGCTGGCCTCGCACTCTAAGGTTGCGAAAGCGATACTCGTGCTGAACCCGGTCGAGCCTCCCACGATCATGCGCACGACCGTGCACCTGAAAGGTACAATCGGTGACCTCTCGGGGCTCGAAAAAACCGTGAACGACGCGGTGGATACAGTGCGCCAGTACGTTCCTGGATACCGTATCGTCGTGCCCCCCCGCCAGCAGGCAGCAGATGTGCTGACCGTGTCGATCGGCGTCGAAGGTGCTGGCGACTACCTTCCCCCCTACGCCGGCAACCTTGACATCATCACAGCGGCGGCCGTGAAGACGGCACTCGACCTCGCAGCCATCGCACCCGCGACCGCCCGCTCATGACGAAAACTGCCACTCACCAGATAGTCCTTCACGACGTGACACTTCGCGACGGAAACCATGCCCTCCGCCACCAGGAGAGCAGGGAACTTGTGCGGGAGTACGCCACCCTCGCGAACGAATCGGCTGTCGAATACGTCGAGGTCGGACACGGCAATGGCATTGGCGCTTCCTCTGCTCTCGTCGGGTTCTCGCTCGAGACGGATGAAACCTTACTGACGACGGCGCGAGAAGTGCTCACCAAGAAGAAGCTGGCAGTGCACTGTATCCCCGGGTTCGCAACTATCGAGCGAGACGTCATTCCCGCAATGGACTACGGTGTCGATCTTTTTCGAATCGGCTCGCACGTCACCGAAACGGATACCGGCGCGAAGCACCTTGCCTTCATCCGGGAGAGCGGCAAAGAAGCAGTTGCCGTGCTCATGATGAGCCACATGGCCAGTGTGGAACGGCTCGTCGAGGAGTGCCTGAAGGTTCAGAGCTTCGGCGCCAACTCGCTCGTGATCATGGACTCGGCAGGCGCTTTCACGCCAAGCGACGTAACCGAACGCATCTCGGCCATTGTCAACGCCGTCGACATCGGAGTCGGTTTTCACGCGCACAACAACCTCGGCGTTGGAATCGCCAACGCGCTCGCCGCGGTGGAAGCCGGTGCCACGACGCTCGACGCATCCTCCCTCGCGCTCGGCGCGGGAGCCGGTAACGCACAACTTGAATGCCTCGTTGCGGTGATCTCCAAGGAGTACCCCGAGAACGACCTTGGTGACCTCTCAACCTTCTTCAAGATGAGTGCACTGATTGGCAAGTGGGCACCCGACAACCTCCCGCGCACCACCAGCTCGAGCGTCATAAGCGCCCTCGCTGGGGTGTTCAGCGGTTACGCCCCGCAGGTTCAGGCCATCGCCGAGGAACTCGAACTTGAGCCAGCTCGGCTGTGGCAGGAACTCGGATCACGCAACGTTGTTGCCGGCCAGGAGTCGATTATCCGCGAGATCGCACTCGACCTCATGGAGCTCTAGGCTCCTTTACGACCTGCTGGTTCCGCAACCCTGGAACCACAAAAGAATGCGAGACAAGCAGTGAAGTCAATCGATGTAATCATCCCCGCGTATAACGAGGAGGACTGCGTCCGGGAACTCGCAACTCGGCTTGCTGCGCTCTTCGATCTCGAAAAGAAATATAAGTGGCGCGCCATTATTGTTGAAAATGGTTCACACGATCGCACTTGGGAATTTCTTCAGCTAATTAGTGTCGATGACCCCCGGATTAGCGTCGTTCGCCTATCGCGCAATTTCGGAATGGATGGAGGACTGACGGCGGGCCTTGCCTTTGCGACCGGTGATGCCGCCGTTTTCATGACGGCGGATTTGCAGGACCCTCCTGAAGCTATTTCGCTTTTTCTTCGAGAGTGGGAACAGGGGGCGGACAATGTCTATGGTCTCGTAACAGAGCGCCGGGGCACGAGTCTCGTGCGTCGCATCAACTCTCAGGCCTTCTATGCGGTCGCGAATTCGCTCACCAACGGTCGAATGACAAGAAACGCAAGCGATTTCCGGTTGATGGACCGCAGGCTGTATGAAGCCCTTCGTGAACTAAACGAGCGGAATCGGTTCATGCGGGGTCTTGTCGCATGGGCTGGCTTCAAATCGGTCGGGGTCCCAGTGCCTCGCCCCCCTCGCTTCGGAGGCAAATCGAAAGCGTATAGCTGGACTGTCATCGATCTGGCGCTTCGGGGTATCTTTGCTCACTCGTATGTTCCGATTAGGGCAATTAGCGTGCTCGGTTTCCTGTCTGCTTTTGGGGCTGTGATTGCATTCATAGTCATGGCGATCACATGGCTCGTAACGAAAGTTCCATTCCCCGGATTCGGTACGATCGTCTCTCTGATCTTGCTTGTCTTCGGCGCCCTGACCCTCATTCTTGGTGTGATCGCCGAATATATCGCCCTCATCTACGAAGAGGTAAAAGCGAGACCAAATTTCGTGGTCTGGGACACTATTGGCTTGGACGCAGTAGCGAAAAGGTCATGATTCGATCAGCGAGGGGCAGAGTCACATGATTCGCATCAGCAGCATGGCGCTACCGAACCCGCTAAAAGAGAAGCTCGCGTTGGGCCACACCGTCATGGGAATGTGGTCTATCGTGCCTTCGCCCGTAGTGGTCGAAATACTCGGAATCGCAGGGTTGGACTTCGTCCTGCTCGACATGGAACACGGAATTTTTGACACGGGGGCGCTTGACGCATGCATCAGAGCTTGCGAGACAACTGACGCGTCTCCGCTTGTGCGGTTGCCGGGGGCAAACCCCTCGGCCGCGCAGTGGGCCCTAGATCTCGGCGCGCACGGGATTATCGTTCCGCAGGTCGACACGGCGGAGGACGCGTCGCACGTGGTCGGCATGGCGAAATATGCTCCAATCGGTCATCGGGGATACAACCCCTTCACCCGAGCCGCTGACTATTCAAATCCGCCAGACAACACCTCGGGCAAACTGGACAATAATTTCTCGCTCACTGCCGTCATCGTCGAGAGTGAACGCGCGATTGCCAATCTCAGCGCTATCTGCGCAACTCCCTCACTCGATGTCGTGTATGTGGGCGTTTACGACTTGGCAGTTGCGATGGGCCATCAAGGCGACACAAGACACGTCGAAGTCCTGACAGCTGTGGAAGCGGCGATCGCCACGATTAGGAGGTCAGGAAAGGCCGCGGGGATGATGGTGCGCACCCAAGCCGAGATTGAAACCGCGCTCGCCCTCGGAGCTAATTTCTTGGTGTATTCAGTTGACACCGCTCTCATTCTGGATGCGGCGCGTTCAGCAGTCCAGCAACTCGCGAGCCAGTTAAATTCGAGCCGTATTTCCGCGCCTCGGGAAGGAGCGGCTTCATGAAAATGAAAGTTGCCGAGTACATTTCGTCGGAGTTGGTCCGCCGCGGAGCCGAGCATATTTTTCTACTCAACGGTGGCATGATGATGCACTTGGTGGACACTCTCGGTCGTCCCGGCGGCCTGCAATACACAACAAACCATCATGAGCAGGCAAGCGCAATCGCCACCGACGGCTACGCACGCAGGCGCGGAGGCTTCGGCGTGTGCTTTGCGACGAGCGGACCTGGGGCGACAAACCTTCTGACTGGGCTCGTGGGGGCATGGCAGGACAGCACGCCGGTTCTTTTTATCACTGGCCAGAGCAAGAGCACTCAAACCATCTATGGATCAGGGATCGATGGATTGCGCCAATTCGGCACTTTCGAAGTCGACATCGTGCCCATCGTTACGCCAGTGACGAAGTACGCAGTCCAGTTGCGGGATCCACGGGATATCCGCTTTCACTTGGAAAAGGCGCTATATCTCGCGGTTACAGGCCGTCCAGGCCCGACGCTGATCGACATTCCCCTCGACTTGCAGGGGGCGCAAATCGAGCCATCCGAGCTGCGCGGATTTGATCCTGAGCCACTCACCTTCGCCCCTTCAGCTGCAGACCTCGCTGAGGTGTCACGAATGATAAGGAGGGCTGAACGACCTTTGATTCTCGCGGGATATGGCATACGGGTCGCGCAGGCGACTCGGGAGTTCCAAGATCTTTTGGATAACCTTGGAGTGCCCGTTGTTACGACCCACCTCGGCAAAGACGTCCTCTTCTACGACCATCCCTTGTTTGTTGGGCACTCGGGTCCGAAGGGCGATCGCGCCGGCAACTTCGCTGTTCAAACCGCAGATCTGAT
>JAYSPT010000078.1:0-2515 GCA_043721995.1 Salinibacterium sp.
GCACAGGCCCGTGACCAGATCGTGGACACGCTGCTCAAATCAGTCGACATCCCGGTTCCAGCCCAGCTCGTGATCGATGAGGTGAATCGTCATCTCGAGAACGAGAAGCGTCTCGAAGACGACGCTCATCGCGCCGAAGTGACCGAATCCAGCGAGAAGACCTTCCGTTCGCAGATCCTGCTCGACACCATCGTCGAGAACGAGGGGATCAAGGTCAGCCAGAACGAGCTCACCAACTACCTCGTGCAGGCCGCTGCCCAGTACGGCATGGAGCCAAGTGAGTTCATACAGGTCCTTGACACGAACGGCCAGATCCCCGGAATGATCGCCGAGGCGGCTCGCTCGAAAGCCCTCGCCGTCGTACTGGACAAGGCGAAGGTCGTCGATGACAAAGGCAACGCCGTCGATGTTTCGGCCTTCACCGCGCTCGCCAACTCGGGGGACGAAGGCGAGTTCGACGTGTCGGGTGCTACTGCCGTCGACGACGCGCATGACCGTGCAAGCCACGAGCACGCCACCGGCAACCACACCCGCGGCGGCGCAAAGGCCAAGGGCTCCAAGGTCCGCAAGTCGAACGACGAGCACGAAGGTCACGACCACAGCTGATCCGGCGCAGTGCAAGCCCGGGCCGTTCGGTAGCGCGGCGGCCGTCGCCGCGCACGGTTGAGCCACGCACCGCCGCGTGGCGCTCTGCCCTTGGCGAACAGCCCCATTTACGCCCCGCCGCTCGGATAGATTCGGTAATAAGCGATAACTGAATGGAGCTACAACAATGGCCGAACCGGCACTTGTCAGCAGTGTTTTCGATCGACTGCTGAAAGACCGCATCATCTGGCTGGGGTCAGAAGTGCGAGACGAGAACGCCAACGAGATCTGCGCGAAGATCCTGCTGCTCGCAGCCGAGGATGCTAAGCGCGATATTTTCCTCTACGTAAACTCACCCGGCGGGTCAATCACCGCGGGTATGGCCATCTACGACACGATGAAGTTCGTGCCGAACGACATCGTCACCGTGGGCATCGGACTCGCGGCATCGATGGGCCAGTTCCTGCTCTCGTCCGGCACGAAGGGTAAGCGCTACATCACGCCCAACGCGCGTGTGTTGCTACATCAGCCGTCCGGCGGATTCGGCGGTACTGCCGCCGACATCCAGACCCAGGCTGGCGTGATCCTCGACATGAAGAAGCGGATGGCAGAACTCACCGCAGAGCAGACCGGCAAGTCGGTCGAGCAGGTGCTCATCGACAACGACCGCGATAACTGGTTCACGGCGCAGCAGGCACTCGAATATGGATTTGTTGATCACCTGCGCGAATTCGCATCCGACGTTGTCGGCGGCGGCGGAACCGACGACTCGGTATCCAATCAGAGCGCCACGAGCAAGAAAGACTGAGAATGGATAACTTCACCTTCGGCGCGGGCCAAGCGCCCGCAGGCCTGACCGGTCTCAGCGCCGAGTCACGGTATATTCTGCCCACCTTCGAAGAGCGCACGGCCTACGGCTACAAACGCCAAGACCCGTACGCGAAGCTCTTTGAGGACCGCATCATCTTCCTCGGGGTGCAGATCGACGACGCTTCGGCGGATGACGTGATGGCCCAGCTCCTCGTGCTCGAGAGCCAGGACCCTGACCGCGACATCGTCATGTACATCAACTCACCCGGTGGATCCTTCACCGCGATGACGGCGATCTACGACACGATGCAGTACATCCGTCCGCACATCCAGACCGTCGTGCTCGGCCAGGCGGCATCGGCTGCCGCGGTCATCACTGCGGGAGGTACCAGGGGCAAGCGGCTGGCGTTGCCGAACGCGCGCATCCTGATTCACCAGCCAGCCGCAGGTTCTGAGGGTACAAGCCAAGCGTCGGACATCGAGATCCAGGCCCGCGAGATCCTTCGGATGCGCACCTGGCTCGAGGAGACGCTGGCGCACCACTCAAACCGCACCGCTGAGGAGGTCAATCGCGACATCGAGCGCGACAAGATCCTCAGCGCGGCGGAGGCCGTCGAGTACGGTCTCATCGACCAGGTGCTCACGAGCCGCAAAAACCTGCCGGCGCTCGCAGCGAAGTAATTCGTACGCGGCACTGAGGAAGGGCCGTCCCGTCGCGGGGCGGCTCTTTCGCGTTCCGTGCAATGTATTTCGTGGGGTGCGCGCGTTCGAGCCGCGTGCGTCGTGGAGCTCGCCCCTCCCTCCCGAAAACGCAGGAGATTTTCGTCAAAACGCCCGATCTCGCGCCTGCGAGATGCATGATCGGTCTTTTCTCCTGCGTTTTCAGGGATGGGGAAGAGGGGAACCGCCGCTCGCTCGCATCCACACCCCGGCAAATGCAGGAATTCGCGAATCACGAGCCCGCGAAATTCACGGATTTCCGTGGCGAGGGAGACCCCTACCGCTGGCGCTGGCGGCGGCCCAGGATGACGAACGTGACGAGCCCCGCGATGATGACCGCGAGAATCGCGCCGCCGATCCACAGCACGTCGCCGAGGTTCGCGCGTGTCGGGCGGGAGTC
>JAYSPT010000079.1:0-3327 GCA_043721995.1 Salinibacterium sp.
GCGCGGTTCCCCAGGTGCCTCGGGGTCATAGATCTGAACCGCCCCGGCGACGTCCCGGCCAAACTGAGCCAGTAGCGCGATGATGTCGTCCGTCGAGACCCGAATCTCTGCGGCGAGATTGTCGAGCGCGGAGCCCTCAGGAAGCAACTCCGCGAAGTAGTTGCGCCTTCGTGCGGCTCTGGCACGGTTGACCACGAGGTCGAACGGAACGGACTCCGAGAGGATCGTGCTCCCCAGACCGAATGTTGCTATGGCGTTCGCGTGGGTCACGAAATCGAATCTGCGACGGTTGGCGCCGACCAAGTGACCGACGAGCTCTCCGTAGAGTTCGACGCGCAGGTCAGCCATGCGTTCCGCCCTCGAGCGGGACACCGGGCCGTTCCTGCGGCACGTTGTCGATCTCCATGTACATGCGAACGCCGGTCTCGCGCATGATCTGGAAGATGCGCTCGAGCACGATGGTGTTCTTGCCGGACTCCAATGCCCAGACGTACTTCTGGTCAGTGTCGAGGCGATCCGCAAGTTCCCTCTGGGTCATCCCCTTGACCAGGCGCCCCTGCTGCAATATTCGACCAAGAGCTTCGGCGCTCTTCACTTCTCCGCGTGCTGCCATGGCTCCTCCTGACGGTCTTATTGCCTTCAGAATATCTGACGGACTTATTGCCGTCAACAGACCTGACGGTTTTATTGACGTCAATTACAGATTCAGAGCACCGACCCTCGACAGCCAAGATGCCCTCGAAGTCGCCATCCCACCGCATCACGAGGAACTCCGCCTGATCAAGCCCCTGCCCTCGGCCTGACTCCCCCTGTCACGCCCGGGAATCGGCCCGATTCCTTGTACCCCGATAGCGACCCTGAGGCTCTCCGTGACAGCGGTCATCGGTAGTGAGCCGAGCATAGTCAGTCGGATCTCATGGAGGAAGCCATGGGAAGCATCGAGTCGTATGCCACTCAGGTCGACCGCCGCTATCGGTGCTCTATTGCCGGCCCGACCACTTCCAGACCTCCAAGCGCGGCTTCCGCACCAAGCGCGACGCCGAACTGTTCCTGGCCGGCATCGAGCTCGACAAGAGCCGCGGGGCCTACATCGACCCGACGAAGACCCGCGTCACCATCAGCGACTGGATGGATGTCTGGGTCGCCGCCCGCCCGGACCTCCGGGCCACGAGCCGCACGCGGGCAATAGGCATAATCAACACCCACATCCGTCCGCGGCTCGGACCGATCCAGATCGGACAGTTCACTCGCCTGCAGGCGCAGCAGTGGGCCGCGGGAATCCCCGGCTCCCCCGAGGCAGTTCGCATGGTCGTCAACGTGCTCTCCGGCGCCCTGCAACTCACCGTCGACGACGCACGTCTCCCCGCCAACCCTGCGCAACGCCTCACACTGCCGAAGCGGATCAAGACCGCAAAGCGCTACCTGAGCCACGACGAGGTCGCCGCGCTCGCCCTGGCGGTCGGCAAGCGGCCGCACGGGCGCGAACTCGGCTACGACCGGCTCATCCTGCTGATGGCGTATTGCGGACTCCGCTTGGGCGAGTTGTCGGGCCTCGACATCCAGGATCTCGACCTCCCCCCGCGCCCGCCTCCAGGTGAAGCAGATCGTCGTCGCCGACAAGGGCTACCAGCGCATCGAGGCGCCGAAAGACTACGAGCACCGCGCCATCCCTATCCCAGAGTTCCTCGTCACCATGCTCGAGCAGCAGGTCGCCGGGCGACTGGGATCGCAGCCGGTCTTCTTCGGGATCCGCACGAAGACCTACCTGCGCAACCACACCTTCCGTGAGGGCTGGTTTGACCCCGCGGCCTCCGAGGTCGGCCTCGACGGGATCACGCCACACGCGCTGCGGCACACCGCCGCCAGCCTCGCCGTATCGGCCGGCGCCCACGTCAAATCGGTGCAGCGGATGCTCGGCCACATATCCGCCGCGATGACACTCGACACCTACGCGGACCTGTTCGGCGACGATCTGGACAACGTGACATCGGCGCTCAATGAGATCGCGTGAAGTCGGACGTGCAGCTTCTGATGACGTAGCCGTGCTGCCTGGTGGGTACAACCGGTCCCTCAATCGGTGTGATCGGCCCTTCCCGGCACGACAAAGATGGTGGGTCGGAGGCGCACATTCACTCCTCGGCGAGCACCGCGCGGACCATCCCGCGCCCGTGCTCTTCGAACGCCGAATCATTGATGCCGTTCGCCCAAACCACCGTCCCGATAGCTTGCTGGATGCGCTCCAGCCGGTAGATCTCAGAATCCTGTTCGGTCATTGGTCGATCGAGGCCTTCTAGGAACGAGCGTTCGAGATGCAAGTGCCCAGTGAACTGTTGGTTGGCCAGTCTGACTAGTTCACTGGTCCAATGGCGTTGAGCAGCGCGACCGAAGTCAATCACTCGCAATTGGCCGTCGTTCATAAGCCAATTCCGGGGCTGATAGTCGCCATGAGTAAATGAAAGAGCCGTCGGGCGTATCGAGACGGACACGAGCCCCGTCTCGAGTTGGATGAGCTGCTCTTCGGACACCAGCGCGCGTGCCCGCGAAATAGACTGCCTGGCGTCTGCGACAAGCCGCTGCATATAGTCGTCAGATAACGAGCCGGATACAAGAAGTTGTTTCAGCCGGTATCCCGCCTGACGGTACGTCTCAGGATCCGCTTCGGCCTCAGAATCCTCGACGAGTTCCCCGGGGAGGTAATGGGTCACAAGAATGAGGTCATCTCGGGACGAGTGAGCCAACTGCGGCACCCAGCCGTGGAATCGTCGGAGGAACTGCTCGTGGGCGTCGATCTCGCGCTCTAGGTGATGGCTGGTTCGACTGGCCTTGACGATGTAGCGCCGGCCGCCAGCCTGCATGTCAAGAACCGCCGTATCTTGCAGCGGCCACGAGAGATCGGCGAGCACGACCCAGTCTTCAAACCAACTATCGAGAAGATGCCGCTGAGTCAACGTCAATTCCCGCATGCTTCAGTAAGCGACCGCGTGAAGAGAGTCGGGACGGGGATGGTCGGAGGCCACCGGGCGATTTCAGATGTGTCCATCGATACCGAGGCGCCCTTCGGCAATTTCAACTGTTGCCAAAATGTTGCCACTGGCCGTTTTCGAGGCCCCAGGGGCCTTAACGAAAAGGGTCCGGATACCAATGAATCATTGGCATCCGGACTGTCTGTGACCCCAACCGGATTCGAACCGGTGTTACCGCCGTGAGAGGGCAGCGTACTAGGCCGCTATACGATGGGGCCGCAAGTGGACAACTCCCCGAGTATGCCACATGCCGGCGAGACGCACCAAAACGGGGCGACCGTGCGCAGTCAGGGAGCCTTCGGCA
>JAYSPT010000080.1:0-53362 GCA_043721995.1 Salinibacterium sp.
GTCACCATCAGTGCGCCGAGAACATCGGCGTGTTGCGTCGCCTTCTCCTTCAGATCCGCCAGGTCGATGTTGCCGTCCCCATCGGTAGCGACAACCACCACACGCATTCCGGCCATCACTGCACTCGCGGCGTTGGTGCCGTGCGCAGACGCCGGAATGAGACACACGGTCCGGTCATGATCACCGCGACCACGGTGGAACGCGCGGATCGCCAAGAGCCCGGCCAACTCCCCTTGGGACCCTGCATTCGGTTGCAGCGACACCGCGTCGTAGCCGGTGATCTCGCACAACCAGGTCTCGAGGTCCTCGATCAGTTCCGCGTAGCCCATCGCCTGAGTTTCGGGAGCGAACGGGTGCAGCCCGCCGAACTCGGGCCAGGTGATCGGCTCCATCTCGGTCGTGGCATTGAGCTTCATCGTGCACGAGCCGAGCGGAATCATCCCTCGGTCCAAGGCGTAGTCCTTGTCGGCGAGGTACTTCAGGTACCGCATCATGCTCGTCTCGGAACGGTGGGTGTTGAAGACGGGATGCGTGAGATAGCTGGTTTTGCGCGCGACGCTCGGCAGGTACTCATGCTGGCTCAGCGGGGCGAACGCGTACCATTTCGACTCGTTGGGTTCGAAGATGCCCGCACCCTTGAGGGGCGCGCGATCCTTCGCCGCCTCGAAGATATCGAGCAGTAGGGGGAGAATCTCGTTCATGTCTTCGGCCGACGTCTCGTCGAATGCCAGTGAGACGGTCGTGGGCGAGGCGACGTTCACCAGAACTCCCCGTTCGTGGGCTCGCCGCTGGGTGGCTGCAGCATCCGTCACGGTCACGGTCAACGTATCGAAGAAGCTCTCACTCGTCACATCAACGCCGCGGGCGCGAAGCTCTTTCGCCGCGATCACCGCACTCGCGTGCACGTACTGGGCAATGCGCTTGAGTCCCTGCGGGCCGTGGTAAACGGCGTACATCGAGGCCATCACCGCAAGCAGCACTTGAGCGGTGCAGATGTTGCTGGTGGCCTTCTCACGACGGATGTGCTGCTCCCGAACCTGCAGCGACAGCCGGTAGGCAGGGTGGCCAGCCGCATCCAGCGAGACGCCCACCAGGCGGCCCGGCAACTGGCGTTCGAGGCCCGCGCGAACAGCCATGTACCCGGCGTGAGGACCGCCAAAGCCCATCGGCACACCAAAGCGCTGGCTGGTTCCAACCGCGACGTCAGCTCCGAGCGCACCCGGAGACTCGAGCAGTGTGAGCGCCAATAAATCGGCGGCGACTACTGCTACCCCGCCCTGCGCCTTGACCGCGGCAATGACCTCGGTCGGGTCCCACACGCGGCCCGAAGCGCCCGGATATTGGATGAACGCACCGAAGCTCGCCGACATCGCCGCGTCGCCGTACGCAGTTTCGTGCAACTCGATTCCGACCGCCTCTGCGCGGTTGGCGAGGAGCCACTTCGTCTGCGGAAGCGCGTCAGCGTCGACGAGAAAAACGTTCGACTCTGACCCGGATACTCGGCGAGCCAGGAGCATCCCCTCGACCACTGCGGTGCCCTCGTCGAGCATCGAGGCATTGGTCGTGGCCATACCGGTGAGGTCCGACACCATAGTCTGGAAGTTGATGAGCGCCTCGAGCCGACCCTGCGAGATCTCGGGCTGGTAGGGCGTGTAAGCCGTGTACCAACTCGGGTTCTCGAGCACGTTGCGCTTGATCACAGCTGGCGTGATCGTGCCGTAGTAGCCGAGTCCGATCATGGAGCGGTTGACGGTGTTCTTATTCGCGAGCACCCGCAGTTCGGCGAGCGCGGCTCGTTCCGAGGCTGCAGGCGGGATGGACGTCGTGACACCCGTGACGAGGATCGACTCGGGCACTGCGGCTGTCACGAGCGCCTCGACGGTCGGATATCCGACGGCTTCGAGCATGGTGGCCTGCGCCGCGGCATCCGTGCCGATGTGGCGATCCTGGAAGCGGTCAGGCAAGCCAAAGGAGACAGCCATTACTCGCCCGTCAGCGCGGTGTAGGCGTCGAAGTCGAGGAGCTCGGGCAGCTCGGTGAACTCAACCTTGATGAGCCAGCCTTGACCGAACGGGTCGCTGTTCACGAGTTCGGGGTTGGCTACTACGGCGTCATTCGCTTCAAGAACTGTGCCGTTCACGGGGGCAAACAACTCCCCCACCGACTTCGTGGACTCGATCTCACCGACGACCTTGCCCTCGGCAACCCGAGAGCCAACCTTCGGCAGGTCGACAAACACGATGTCGCCGAGCTTGTCCGCGGCGTAAGCAGTTATGCCCACCGTCGCGCGAGAGCCTTCGATGAGAATCCACTCGTGTTCGGCCGTGTACTGCAGGTCTTTGGGCTCAGTCATGGTCATGCCTCTCGCTTATAGAAGGGAAGTGTGGTCACGGATGCCGCCACGCGGCTTCCACGAATGTCTATGGAGAGCTCGGTGCCGGGCGCACTCACCGCGGGGTCGACGTAGGCCATCGCGATGGGGTACCCAAGGGTCGGGGACAACGCGCCACTCGTCACGGTGCCCACCTCGGTATCGCCGTCGAACACCGCGTAGCCGGCACGGCCGGCACGCTTGCCCTCGCTGCGCAGACCGACCAGCACCCGCGCGTTGTGCGGCGGCCCCGCGTCGATGCCCGACCTGCCGACGAAATCTTTCTTAGTGCTCACGACCCTGGCAAGACCGGCCTGCACCGGCAGTGTGTCCAGGCCGAGTTCATGGCCGTAAAGCGCCATACCGGCCTCGAGTCGGAGTGTGTCGCGACTGGCGAGTCCCGCTAGGGACAGGCCGTGAGGCGCCCCAGCCTCGATGAGCGCGGTCCAAAGCGCCGGTGCGTCCGCCACGCTCACGTAAAGTTCGTAGCCATCCTCGCCGGTGTACCCGGTGCGCGCGACCAGCACCGGCTGGTCCCCAAAAGAACTGCTCGTGCACGCGTAATACCTGAGCTCTTCGAGGCCGTCGATACTCAGCCCCGTTGTTGCCGCAAGAATTGCGCGTGAGTTTGGACCTTGCACCGCGATCAGCACGAGTTCGTCGGTCGCGTCCTGGACGGTCACGTCGAAGCCCGCGGCCCGCGTGAGCAGCATCGACTCGACAGCATGCCGGTTGCCGGCATTCGCCACCACGAAGAACCCGCCTGTCGGATAGTGGTACACGATCAGGTCATCGATGATGCCGCCGTCGACATCCAGCATCAGCGAATACTTCGCGCGCAGCGGTGGGATGGAGCTGATGTCACCTGCGAGGGCATAGTCGAGGAAGGCCGCGGCATCCGGCCCAGTTACTCGGAACTCAGCCATGTGGGAAATGTCGAACAGGCCGGCTGCGGCGCGCACCGCATGGTGTTCGGCGAGGTCGGAGTCGTAGCGCACCGGCATTAGCCATCCGGCAAAAGCGGTAAAGGTGGCTCCCGCGGCAACGTGCAACTCGTGCAAGGGAGAGAGACGCTGGATGTTCGCATCGGGTACAGCTCGGTCGGTCACGGAGTTCTCCTCGCAAAGAGTGCTGGAAAAAAGAACTCCCCCTCTGTCATGGAACCTGAGAGTTTCGCTCCACCCGGCCGGACGATGGCTGGCCAGCGGACTGGCTGCCAGGGAGGGCGGGTGGGGCTTTCACCGTCGGCGGGATTCGGTACGGACATCCGCTTTCCAGAGTGGGCTAAACGACGCGGTACGTGGACCTGAGAGATTGGCGGGGAGGCTTGCTCCTTCGGTGCCGGGCTTTGATCGCCCGGCTCTCCCGCATCGTATTGCGGCCCGATATTCAGTTGTGCATTTAGCCTAGCAAGCGAATTGTTACATCCGGATGTCAGGGCTCAGTCGTCGGCGCGATCGTCCTCGCCGTCGCCGTCCTCGCCATCGTCAACTCCCGCAGTCCATGCAAGAGTCAGGGTCTCCTCCGCCATGGTCGTGAACTCGATGATGCCGTCGAGCAGCTCGCGCACGGTACTTGATCTGAGCAGGGAAAGCTGATCGATTGACCCGAGTGGCGCCACCGCAGCCAGCTGCCAGGCCGCTGCCACCGGATCGTCTGAGAATTCCACGTCAGCTGACCAGATGCCGTCGGTAAACTCGCTCGCTTTTGAAAGAACCCTGCGCACGATCTGCTCGGCACCCTCACGCAAAGGGGCTAAGGATTCATCCCATTCCAGGTCCGGCAGGTCCCGTATCTCGGCCTGGGGATGCGGGTCCTCGTCAAGCCAGTCGACAACCTCAAACCGGCGCCCGCCCTCGGCAACGAGCGCGAAAAATTCCTCACCGGCGTCCAACTGCATAATTCGAGCGACGGTGCCGAAGCGGAACCGCTGCTCTCCTCCGCCCACCTCCTGGCCACGCTCGATCAGGACAACACCGAACTCCGGCTCGTCCTCCTGAAGGACTCTCGACAGGAGCACGACATATCGCTGCTCGAAGACCCTCAGAACGAGCGGCATATGAGGGAAGAGCACAGAGCCCAGCGGGAACATCGGCAGGTGGGTCACTCGTTTAGGGAACCATGCCGAGCCCACAAACACCAGCCCACAGACACGAACTCCGCTAGCGTCACGCCAGAAATGCGGAGCGAAAGGATGACAACCGTGGTTGAAGGCACTTCCAAGAGCGGCAACAAAGTTGACCACGTCGAGGAGACCGAGGCCTTCGCCAGCTTTCACGTTCTCAAGCAGAATCCGGTCAAGTTCATCCTGCTGGTCGTGCCGCGAGGAGGTCGCCCAGAGCGATTTTTCGCTCAACACCGGGGGCGCAACGCCCGGGCCATCTTCGACTCCACAAGTTCGTTCTTGAAGGTGTCGGGAAGGCTCGGCTCGATCGGTTATCGTCTCAGGGTGGGAAAGTCGCGCGGAAAACATTCAGCAGGGCGACCACCCACCATTAAGCCCCTCGTCTACGGCGTCATCGGCGTAACCGTTCTGGCCGCCAGCGGTATCCTCTTCGAGTTCGCGCAGCCCGTGCCATCGGGCGCTTCCGCGCAGCTCCCGATGCCCACGCACCCGGTGGTCTCGTTCTACTCAATCGAGGGATACGGCGAAGGGCCGGTAAAGACTCCGGTGGTGGTTCAGCGCACAGTCAGCGACCCCAACGCGATCGCTGACCCGTATCCGGGCATGAACTCGCCTGTCACCCCGACGCTGCCCGGCGACTCAACTACCCCCGCCCCCTGAGTTCGGCGCTCGCGTCACTGAGTTTGCGACTTCTGCTGGTCGCGCTACCGGCGCACGGACAGGAGCGGCGAGGTGAGTGCGTGCCTGGTGCGGTGGAGATGTGTGCGCATCCGATCGAGGCATCAAAAGTCAGTTGTTGAAGCGGAACTCCACCACGTCGCCATCCTGCATCACGTAGTCCTTGCCTTCGATGCGCGCTTTGCCCTTGGCGCGGGCTTCGGCTATCGAGCCCGTATCAACGAGGTCCTGGAAACCGATCACCTCGGCCTTGATGAAGCCCTTCTCAAAGTCCGAGTGGATGACCCCGGCCGCCTGCGGGGCTCTTGCGCCCTTCGGGATCGTCCACGCGCGTGACTCCTTCGGGCCCGCCGTGAGGTAGGTCTGCAGCCCAAGGGTGTCGAACCCGATGCGAGCGAGTTGGTCGAGTCCGCTCTCGGACTGCCCGGTAGAGGCGAGGAGCTCGGCGGCATCCGCGGCATCGAGGTCGATGAGCTCCGATTCGAGCTTGGCGTCCAGGAACAGTGCATGTGCGGGCGCGACGAGGGCCGCCAGGTCCGCCAGCTTGGCGGCATCTCCCAGAATCTCCTCATCGACATTGAACACGTAGATGAAGGGCTTCGAGGTGAGCAGGCCGAGTTCACGAATCGGTTCGGTATCGATGCCCGAGGCCGACAGGGTCATGCCGTCGTTGAGCGCCTTCTGCGCGGCGATCGCGGTCTCGAGCACGATCGGCTCGACGCGCTTCGTCTTCAGCTCCTTCTCGTAGCGGGTGATCGCCTTCTCGAGGGTCTGCAGGTCGGCCAGGATTAGCTCGGTGTTAATGGTCTCCATGTCGGATGCTGCATCGACCTTGCCATCGACGTGCACAACATCCGGGTCGCCAAAACCGCGGATCACCTGCGCAATCGCATCGGCCTCGCGGATGTTCGCCAGGAATTTGTTGCCGAGTCCCTCACCCACCGATGCGCCCTTAACGATTCCCGCGATGTCGACAAATGACACCGGGGCAGGCAGGATGCGCTCGCTGTGGAAGAGCTCCGCCAGAACAGTCAGCCGGGCGTCCGGGAGGTTGACGATGCCCACGTTTGGCTCGATCGTCGCGAACGGGTAATTCGCCGCCAGCACCTGGTTCTTGGTGAGGGCGTTGAACAGGGTGGACTTGCCCACATTGGGGAGTCCGACAATTGCAATCGTGAGAGCCACGTTGCCCAATCGTAGTTGGGCTCAGCTGGTAGCGGCGCGGCCCCGCAGGTTTGAGGAGAACGGCCCGGTGCCAACGCCGAAGCCTCCTGCTCGTCGCGAGATGAATTCGCGAGACCAGAGCGGAGAGGCATCGGAACGGCGCGCTTCGATGGCAAAGTCGTACGTGCGTGTGACGATCGACTTGTGCCGTTGGATTTCACCGCAATCGACTTCGAGACTGCAAACAGTTCGGCTGCGAGCGCCTGTTCCGTCGGCCTCGTGAAGGTGCGGAGCGGTCGCGTCGTCGACAGCGCGTACTGGCTGATTAAGCCGCCGCTCGGGCACGACGACTTCCTGGAATGGAACGTGCGCATCCACGGGATCATGGCGGTTGACGTCGTGGACGCTCTGCTCTGGAGCGAGCAACTTCCCGAGCTGGTGTCGTTCGCCGAGAACGATCACCTCGTGGCCCACAACGCCGGTTTCGACATGGGTGTCATCACAGCGGCTTGCGCGGCGAGCTACCTTGATAGCCCCACCTTCGATTACCTGTGCAGCCTGCAGGTCGCCCGCAAGACCTACCACCTGGAGTCCTACCGACTGCCGGTAGCAGCGATGGCTGCCGGGTACGAGGATTTCCAGCACCATAACGCGCTCGCGGATGCCGAAGCCTGCGCGGCGATCATCGTGCACGCGGCTCGCAGGCACGGGGCATCCAACATCAGCGAACTGTCGGATTCGACGGGCGCCCGTATCAAGCGGATCGGGATGCCGCTGCCGGTTGTGTCCCGCTAGTTCTGCGGGAAGCCCAGGTTGATTCCGCCGTGGCTCGGGTCGAGCCAGCGTGAGGTGATCGCCTTCTCGCGGGTGAAGAAGTGCACCGACTGGGGACCGTATGCCTTGCTGTCGCCGAACAGGGAATCCTTCCAGCCGCCAAAAGAGTAGTAGCCCACCGGCACCGGAATCGGCACGTTGATGCCGATCATCCCCACCTGGACCTCGCGCTGGAAGCGGCGTGCCGCACCACCATCGTTCGTGAAGATAGCGGTGCCATTTCCGTACTGGGAAGCGTTGATGAGGGCCACGCCCTCGTCGTAGCTGGCGACGCGCACGACGCTCAACACCGGCCCGAAAATTTCATGCGTGTAGACGTCGGATGTCGTCGGGACGTTGTCGATCAGCGTCGGCCCCAGCCAGAAACCGTTAGCTCCGCCGTTGGCCTGCACACTGCGTCCGTCGACGACTACCGTCGCACCGTCTGCGACAGCCACGTCGATGTAACCCGCAACCTTGTCGCGGTGCTCCCGCGTGATCAACGGGCCCATGTCGCAGCCACGGGTGCCATCTCCCACAGTCAGGCCCGACATCCGCTGCGTGATCTTCTCGATGAGTTCATCGGCCACCGGCTCCACGGCGACGAGGACCGAGATGGCCATGCAGCGCTCCCCCGCCGAGCCGAAGCCAGCGTTGATCGCCGAGTCTGCGACGAGGTCGAGGTCGGCATCGGGAAGCACGAGCATGTGGTTCTTCGCTCCGCCCAGGGCCTGCACACGCTTGCCATTGCGCGCGGCAGTTTCGTAGATGTACTTGGCGATCGGGGTCGATCCAACAAAGCTGATTGCGGAGATGTCCGGGTGCTCGAGCAGGGCATCGACCGACTCTTTGTCGCCGTGAACGACGTTGAAGACACCATCGGGCAGGCCCGCTTCGGCGAGCAGCTTCGCCATCCAGATTGCCGCGGAAGGGTCTTTTTCCGACGGCTTCAGAATGACGGTGTTGCCCGCGGCGATCGCCACCGGGAAGAACCAGAGCGGCACCATCGCCGGGAAGTTGAATGGGCTGATGATTCCGACAACGCCGAGTGGCTGGCGCACCGAGTAGACGTCGACGCCCGAAGAAACGTTCTCGCTGTGCTCGCCCTTCATCAGGTGCGGGATGCTCGTTGCCCACTCCACCACTTCCAAGCCACGCGCGACCTCGCCGAGTGCGTCTGAGGTCACTTTGCCGTGCTCGTTCGTGAGGAGGGCGGCGACCTCCCCTTTGCGCGCGTTGAGCAACTCGCGGAACGCGAACATGATCGTCTGCCGCTTCGCGAGCGAGGTATCGCTCCAGGCCGGGAACGCCGCCTTCGCCGCCGAGACGGCGTGGTCCATATCTGCCGTTGAGGCCAGCCGGACCTCTCGAGAGATCGTGCCTTCCGCGGGGTTGTACACGGGGGATGTGCGGGTTGACTCGCCAGCGAATGCGGCACCGTTAACCCAGTGTTCGACAGTTTCCATGTGGCAACTCTAGATTGTCGCCCGCCGCTGTCACACTGGGCGCATGGATCCCATCAGCGCGCTGCTCATCGGAATTGCGGTCGGTGGCACGCTCGGCATCGCCATTGGCGCGCTGATCGCGTCCGTGCGATCGCAGTCGCGAGCCGGCACCGCAAACCCTGCGTTGCTCCAGGCGCAGCATGCCGCAGCGCTGGCACAGCTCCAGGCAGACGAGCGTGCGGTTCAGGCCCAACTTGCGGCCGATCGCGCCGCTATTCACGCAACTGCCGATGCCCTTCGTGAACAGGTGCGCACGCTGCAGCAACAGCACAGTGAGATCCTGGATCGGCACCGAACGGATGCGCAGGCCCAAGCCGAGCGGGAACAGCGCGAGTCGAAAGTACTGCAGGCACTCAGCCCCGTGCAGGAGTCACTGCGCACGATGCAACACAAGGTGACGGAGCTCGAAACGCAGCGCAGCCAGCAGTACGGAGCGATCGCTGAGCAGCTCAAACAGACGCAGCTCTCCGGCGAACAGATCCGCATGACGACCGAGTCCCTCGCGTCGGCGCTTCGCAGCAACAGCACTCGCGGAGTGTGGGGCGAGACGCAGCTCCGAAACGTTGTCCAGGCGGCAGGACTTATCGAGCGCGTCGACTTCGACGTGCAATCCAGCATCTCCTCTGATTCCGGGGCCGGCCGGCCGGACATGGTCATTCATCTTCCTGGCGGCAAGAACATCGCGGTCGACGCGAAGGTACCCTTCTCGGCCTACCTCGAGGCGAGCCAGATTCCGGTCACTGCGACCGGCGAAGAGGGTGCCCGGCGCGTAGCCCTGATCCGCCAGCACGTTAAAGTGCTTCGGGGTCACATCGACACGCTGGCAAGCAAGAGCTACTGGACGGGTCTTCAGGCTTCCCCTGAACTCGTGATTGCTTTCATCCCGAGCGAGTCCCTCGTGTCGTCGGCACTCGAAGCCGACCCCGCGATCATGGACTACGCGTTCAACAAGCGCGTCGCTCTCGCATCCCCCGTCACGCTGTGGTCGGTGCTGAAGACCGTGGCCTTCTCGTGGCAGCAGGACGTGCTCACGGACCAGGCCAAGACGTTGTTCGACCTGAGCAAGGAACTCTACGGGCGACTTGCCACCCTGTCGGAGCACGCCGACCGACTCCGTAAATCAATCGACTCGACTGTCAATAGCTACAACCAGTTCGCAAACTCGCTCGAGACACGGGTGCTCGTCACCGCACGCAAGCTCAATGCACTCGATGAATCGAAGGTCATCGGAGTGGCGCAAACAATCGAGACCGCCCCGAAACAACTCACGGCCGTTGAAATGGAACTCAACGAACCCAGTCCACTCGACGAGCCCGGTGCACTCGACGAGCCCGGTGCACTCAACGAGCCCGACCCCCTCAACGAACCCGACCCTCTCGACCAGCACAGCAGCATCAGGCGTCCCGAGCTGGAGATTCCCGAGCTTCCGGTCACGAGGAGCGAACGCAGCACTGCCTGACCGGGGGGTCGAGTACTGCTCTATACGCTACCCAATCCCGCGCGGCCCGGCCCGGGTCGATAGGTGCAATCCTGGCCGAAACGTCGGCCCGGACTGACCGGTTCGAACCGGATTCGAGGTGTTACTGCTCGTCGAGCCACTTCGCTGCGAGGTGATCGGCAGTGACCCGGCGAATCGTGCCGGAGTGAGACCGCAGCACGATGCTTTCGGTGCGGATGATCGGGCCGAGGCGGCGCACTCCGCGAACCAGGCCACCATCTGTCACACCGGTCGCGACGAAGAATGTGTTGTCACTGGCGACGAGTTCGTCGGCGCCGTACACGTGGTCGAACTTGAGTCCGGCATCCGTGCCCCGCTGGATCTCCTCGTCTGTCCTTGGAGCCAGGATCGTCTGGATAAAGCCTCCGAGAGCCTTGATCGCGCAGGCTGTTGCGACGCCTTCCGGACTACCGCCAATTCCGGCACACATGTCGATTCGAGTGCCGTACAGCGCTGCATTGATACCACCCGCGACATCTCCGTCGAGCATGAGGCGGGTGCCGGCCCCCGCCACCCGGATTTCCTCGATCAACTCGGTATGGCGGGGGCGGTCGAGTACCGCGACAACGATTTCCCCGACCGGCTTGCCTTTCGCCGCCGCCAGAGCGCGGATGTTCTCCCCGATCGGGTTGCGGATATCGATGACCCCGACACCTTCGGCACCCGTCACGATCTTGTTCATGTAGAAAACCGTGGAGGCGTCGAGCATGGTGCCACGATCGGCGACCGCGATCATCGAGATCGCGTTCTGCCGACCCGCCGCGGCGAGGGACGTGCCGTCGATCGGATCGACGGCGATGTCGCACGACGGCCCATTTCCGGTGCCCACGTGCTCGCCGTTGAAGAGCATCGGGGCATGATCCTTCTCGCCCTCTCCGATGACAACGACCCCGTCGAAGTCGACGGTGCCCAAGAACTTGCGCATCGCATCGACCGCGGCACCGTCGGCGCCATTCTTGTCCCCCCTGCCGATGAAGGGCACGGCACGGATCGCTGCGGCCTCGGTGGCACGCACCAGCTCGAGCGCGAGGTTTCGGTCAGGATGCTGCAAGAGAGTACTCGATTGGGGAGTTGCCACAGGAGAATCCTTGTAGGTCGCAGTCCGTCGTCGCTGTGGTGAGATTCGCCTGCCGAATCAGCGCGCTGCCAGCCTAGCTAGACTTCGTCCATGCCTGTTGCCACCCCAGACCAGTACGCCGAGATGCTCGACAAGGCCAAAGGCCGTGGATTCGCCTACCCGGCGGTCAACGTCTCGTCCTCCGCGACGATCAACGCCGTGCTGCAGGGCCTCACCGAAGCGGGCTCGGATGGCATCATCCAGGTGACGACAGGCGGCGCCGACTATTTCGCCGGCCAAAGCGTTAAGAACAGGGCATCCGGAGCGCTCGCCTTCGCCGCGTTCGCGACCGAGGTGGCCAAGAACTACCCGGTGACTGTCGCACTGCACACCGACCACTGCCCGCAGGACGCCCTGGACGGATTCGTGCTTCCTCTCATTGCGGCATCTGAGGCAGAGGTCAAAGCAGGCCGAAACCCGATCTTCCAGTCGCACATGTGGGACGGCTCAGCTGTGCCGCTCAAGCAGAACCTCGAAGTCGCGAAGATGCTGCTGCCGCGCATGAAAGCAATCCATTCGATTCTCGAAGTTGAGGTCGGCGTCGTCGGGGGCGAAGAGGATGGCGTAAGCCACGAGATCAATGAGCACCTTTACACGACACTGGATGATGCTGTCGAACTGGTGGAGGCGCTCGGTTTCGGGGACCAGGGCCGGTATATGGCGGCGCTCACGTTCGGCAACGTGCACGGTGTCTACAAGCCCGGCGGAGTGCAGTTGCGGCCGGAAATTCTTGCCGGTATTCAGGACGGACTCCAGAAGAAGTACGGCACGGCCGCGCATCCTCTCGACCTGGTCTTCCATGGTGGGTCAGGCTCATCGGATGCCGACATTGCAACCGCAGTCGCGGCGGGCGTCGTGAAGATGAACATCGACACCGACACCCAGTACGCGTTCAGCCGTTCGATCGCGGACACGGTCTTCAAGAACTATGACGGCTTCCTGAAGGTCGACGGCGAGGTCGGCAACAAGAAGGTCTACGACCCGCGCAGCTGGGGAAAGCTGGCCGAGTCCGCGATGGCCGCGCGCGTGGTCGAAGCAACACACCAGCTCGGCTCGGCCGGCCACTCCGGCAACTAGCTCCTCGCCGCCGCGAGGATCCGGACTACTTGCCCCGCAAATGCTGGGCCAGCGCCGGATCCTGAAGCATGATCGCGAGCAGGCATCCGGCCATGAACAGCAACGCGAGCACTGCTCCGGCCACGGGCACCCAGAACGCAATTCGCTTGGTGGACATCAGAATCAGCGACACGACGATCGTGACCGCGAGGATGGCCATTCGAGCAATGTTGATCACCTGACCGAGGCTGTTCGCGAGGGCAACTGAGGTGAACTCCCCCAGGCCAGCGGATGTGTAGATCGACTTCATAGTGTCGGCAAAACTCGCGTATTGCGCGTACCCCGTTACAACATCGAATACTGCAAACACCAGCAAAAGTGTCGTGAAAATGACGTCACGACCACGACGCACAAGTGCGGCGCGAGACAGGAGTTCGTCCTCGGGCTCACTCGCGGCTGTGGCCGGCAGCCCACGCGTGGGCTCGATCAGAGGTATCGCACCCGTCGGTGGCAGCGGCGCATACTCGCCGTACTTGGGCCGTGGGCGATCGTCAGGCATCGTCACTTCTTTCGGCGGCGTGTCCGCCCCGCTGCCAGTCGAGCCGTGTGATGCGGCCACCGAGTCCGCGCTCATCGGGGTTCCCGTCCGCGTCGACCCTGAGTTCCTTCGGGAGCGAAAACATGAGATCCTCCTCAGCCGTGACCACCTGTGTGACCGATCCGTAACCGGCGTCCGCGAGGTCATCGAGCACCTCCTGCACGAGTACCTCGGGCACGGATGCCCCACTCGTGACGCCGACTGTGGCGACACCCTCGAGCCACTCCTGCTTGATCTCGCTGGCGTAGTCGACGCGATACGCGGCGCGGGCACCGTTCTCAAGCGCAACATCCACCAGTCGCACGGTATTTGAACTGTTGGCGCTACCGACGACGATGACGAGCTCGGCCTCTTCCGCGACCTTCTTGATCGCCACCTGGCGGTTCTGAGTGGCGTAGCAGATATCGTCGCTCGGGGGGTCCTGGAGGTGCGGAAACCGCTCACGAAGCAGCCGCACCGTCTCCATGGTCTCGTCGACGCTGAGCGTCGTCTGGGAGAGCCACACCACATGCTCCGGGTTGCGCACGACCACGTTCGCAACGTCAGCGGGACCGTTCACGAGTGTTGTTCGCTCGGGGGCATGACCCAGCGTGCCCTCCACCTCCTCGTGACCGGCGTGGCCGATAAGCAGGATCTCGAAGTCATCTCGGGCGAAACGAGTCGCCTCGCGATGCACCTTGGTGACGAGCGGACAGGTGGCATCAATCGCAAGCAGCTTGCGCTCGGCCGCAGCATTCACTACCGCCGGCGAAACCCCGTGCGCGCTGAATACGACGTGCGATCCGTCAGGGATCTCATCGACCTCATCGACGAAGATGGCGCCTTTCTTCTCCAGCGTAGACACGACGTGGATGTTATGCACGATCTGCTTGCGAACGTAGACCGGCGCACCGAAGTTCTCGAGTGCCTTCTCGACCGCAATGACCGCGCGGTCGACGCCGGCGCAGTAGCCGCGGGGGGCGGCGAGCAGCAGACGTTTCGACCCCGTGACGGGGATGTCCCGTAATCTGTTACGCACCGCGGGAATCCGCGGAACAACCAGGCTGACGGCCGCGCCGTTGGTGATGCTCACGCCAGCAATTCTACCGGCGGGAGCCGTGAGACCCCCGGGAGCAGTTGAGATGGCCCAGAACCTGGCCGCGCAGAAGTTCGAAGATCTCTCGATCGAGCTCGTAGATTCCAATGACGGTGTCAGTGTCACGGACGCGGGGTTACTCGTGCATGGCATACTCTTCGCCTTCCTCCTTGAGAATGACCTGGTTGTCGACGTATCGAGGCTACGAGCGCGCGACCTCGTGAAGCGCGGCGTCGCGGCGAGTTACATTCACGACGGTCATCCGGATCGTCATTGGGTTCGGGTCAGTGAGACCCAGCTGTGGTCGGAACTCGCACGCGAGGCACACGAGTACGTGGGCGAACCGCCCGTCGGCGGCCAGTCCTGAAGAAGCGCTGACCGTGAGCATCCAGCCGGGGCCCGCAGACAATGCGCAGGGCAGCAGCGGCCTCACGGGGAACTCTGATGCGGCAGCGACCATCGATGCGCCCTGGCCGGTCTCGGTATTCGCCGGAAAGGTAAAGGGCTGGATCGAGCGCCTCGGCACAGCATGGGTCGAGGGCGAGATCGCCCAGTGGGGGGGCGCGGGCGGCAACATCTACGGCAAGCTCAAAGACGTCGAGAACGACGTGACGATCTCATTCAACATTTGGTCATCGGTGAAATCCCGCCTGCCCGACGATCTCAAGCAGGGTGACCGTGTCGTCGCGCTCGTCAAGCCGAACTATTGGCTCAAGGGTGGCACGATCACCATGCAGGTTTTCGAGATGCGCCACGTGGGGTTGGGCGACCTGCTCGAACGAATTGAGCGGCTTCGCCAGCAGCTGAAGTCGGAGGGACTCTTCGACCACAAGAAGCCGCTTCCCTTTCTCCCGGGCCGCGTCGGACTCGTGACGGGCAAAGACAGCGACGCGGAGAAAGATGTGCTGCGCAATGCGCAACTGCGCTGGCCGGCGGTCGAGTTCAGGGTGGTGCACGCGGCCGTTCAGGGTGACCGCGCGGCCGTCGAAGTCGCGCGCGCGATCCAGCTTCTCGACGCGGACCCGGAAGTCGACGTGATCATCATCGCGCGGGGCGGCGGCGACTTCCAGAACCTCCTCGTCTTCAGCGATGAGGCACTGCTCAGGGTCGCTGCGGCGTGCGTCACGCCGTTGGTAAGCGCGATCGGGCATGAGGCCGACCGACCGCTTCTTGACGACGTGGCTGACCTGCGAGCATCCACACCCACTGATGCAGCGAAGCGGGTGGTGCCCGATGTTGCCGAGGAACTGGCGCGGGTCGCGCAGGCACGTGCCGGCATGCGCATGCGGATAACGCAGCGCATCAGCCATGAAGTCGACAAGCTCGAATCACTGCGCTCGCGCCCGGTGCTGGCCAATCCCGGCTCACTAATTGATCTGCGCGCGGAAGAGCTTTCGCGCTACATCGGGCGCAGCCGCGAACTCGTGGAACGCCGAATCGAGCGGGCGCAGACCGCAGTCAGCGAGTTGACGACGGCGCTGCGCGCGCTCTCCCCCGAGCGAACCCTCAAGCGTGGATATGCCATTGCCCAGCTACCTGACGGCGCTGCTTTGAGGGATGCGGCCGATGCCTCGATCGGCACGCGGTTGAAGCTCACGGTGGCTGTGGGTAGCGCAAATGTCGTCGTAGAAGCCTGACCGACCCCCGCCGAAGCTACAATTCACTAGTGGTGAGCCGTGGACAAGTGGATGTGAGTGAGCTCAGCTATGAGCAGGCTCGCGATGAACTGATTCAGGTCGTGGGCGACCTCGAGCAAGGCTCGTCGAGCCTTGAGGAATCGCTCGCACTGTGGGAACGCGGTGAAGCACTCGCCAAGCGGTGCGAAGTGTGGCTGATCGGCGCACGAGCCCGCCTCGATGCCGCCCGCTCAGCCGTGACCGAATAGGCGTGGTCCACTAGTTATGGCAGAACGAAAGGCCCCGGCGGTCGTTGCTGAACTCGGTCGTCCCGAAACGGCCGAGGAGACCGCAGCACGCAAAGCCGAGAACACCCGTAAACACCGTGCTAACCAGACGCTGCTCAACCTCGTCGTGGCGCTCGTCGCGTCGCTGGGCATCGTGTTGTTCCTGGTCGCCGTCGTGGTGCGCCCCGATCCCGGCACCGTGACCGCCGTCGACTACCGCGCCATCGCCGCGGATGCGCAAGGCGCGAGCCCCGTACCCCTCATCGCGCCGGTGATGCCTGCTGGCTGGTCAGCGAACGGTGCCAGCTTCGGCCAGAAGGCACAGGTCGCCACGTGGTATGTCGGCTTCCTCACGCCGAGCGTCCAATTCATTGGACTCGATCAGGGCATCGACGCGAACCCCACCTGGCAGGCGACCATCCTCGACAATGCACGCGCTTCGGGCAGCACCACCATCGACGGGGTCACCTGGACCGTGTACGACAATCGCACCGCCGCGCACCCCGGCAATTTCGCTTACTCGATGTCGACCACCTCGTCTCGAAACACTGTTGTGCTGCACGGCACGGCCCCAATCGCGGAGTTTGAGATCCTGGCCGCTGCGGTTGCAGCAGAACTCGGGAAGTGACATGACGCCCAGGCGCACCCCAGCCGAAGCGTGGCGGGAGCTGATGCGTGGCAACGACCGGTTTGTCCTGGGTGAGCCGCTGCATCCGCGCCAAGACGTCGAGCGGCGCGAAGAACTGGGTCTCGAGCAGTCACCCGACGCTGCGCTTTTCGGTTGCAGCGACTCGCGCCTTGCGGCAGAGATCATCTTTGACAAGGGCATTGGCGACCTGTTCGTCGTGCGCAACGCCGGGCAGGTCATCTCCGAATCGGTCATCGGCTCACTTGAGTACGCGGTCAGCGTGCTCGATGTGCCTCTGATCGTGGTGCTCGGTCACGACATGTGCGGTGCAGTCCTGGCCGCGATCGACTCGCAGGGGATGCACGCGGTCGCGCTTCCACCCCACATCACGACCCTGATCTCCAAAATCATCCCTGCGGTACGCCGTGTTGCGGGGGACGTAAGTGGTGCGGTCGACCCGGAATCCATTGACCCCAGGGAAGTCGGACGGGAGCACCTGCGCGACACGATTGCCGAGCTCCTTGACTCCTCCGAACTCATCAGCGACGCAATAGCCGCGGGCACGCTGGCTGTGGTGGGCGCAAACTACCGCCTGCTCGAGGGTCGGGCTGTTTCCGACATCGTCGTTGGTACCGTTTAGCTTTTAGAGCCAGCCCAGAAAATCAGCCCCAGAAAGGGATATCCGGCGCCGTGACCAGCAAGCGAGTGACCAGCGAGCAAGATTTCCGAATCGAACACGACACCATGGGCGAAGTGCGGGTCCCCGTGAACGCGCTCTACGGAGCCCAGACCCAGCGCGCAGTGGAAAACTTCCCGATTTCCGGTACGGGACTTGAGTCTGCCCAGATCGTTGCACTGGCCCGAATCAAGCGCGCAGCTGCGATCGTGAACGGGGAGATGGGAATCCTGTCCCCCGAGGTTGCCGGTGCAGTGGCAAGGGCCGCCGACGGACTCATCGCGGGCGAACACCACGACCAGTTCCCTATCGACACTTACCAGACCGGTAGCGGCACCTCGTCAAACATGAATATCAACGAAGTGCTTGCCCACCTGGCTACGGAATCGCTTGGATCGCCGGTGCACCCGAATGACCAGGTCAATGCCTCGCAATCCTCGAATGATGTGTTCCCCACTTCGGTACACGTCGCGGTCACGGGAGCGTTACTCAACGACCTGGTGCCGGCACTCGAACACCTCGCGTTATCACTCGAGACCAAAGCCGCGTTGTGGAAGGACGCCGTCAAAGCCGGTCGCACCCACCTCATGGATGCAACACCGGTCACGCTGGGCCAGGAGTTCGGCGGCTACGCCCGCCAGATCCGCCTCGGCATCGAGCGCATCCGGACCGCAATTCCGCGAGTCGCCGAAGTACCGCTCGGCGGCACGGCCACAGGCACCGGCATCAATACACCCCTCGGCTTCCCGCAGCGCGTGATCGCCGAACTCGCGAAGGACTCGGGCCTGCCGATTACCGAGGCTCTGGACCACTTCGAAGCGCAAGGAGCCCGCGACGGCCTGGTCGAGGCATCCGGCGCGCTGCGTGTACTCGCTGTTTCACTCACCAAGATCTGCAACGACCTTCGCTGGATGGGCTCGGGTCCCAACACCGGTCTCGGCGAGTTGCACATCCCCGACCTGCAGCCCGGCTCCTCGATCATGCCGGGGAAGGTGAACCCGGTCATACCGGAGGCCGTGCTGATGGTGTGCGCACGCGTGATCGGCAACGACGCCACAATCGCTTGGGCGGGTGCGTCAGGCAACTTCGAACTGAACGTGGCGATTCCGGTGATGGGGACTGCCCTGCTCGAATCGATCCGCCTCCTCGCCAATGCGTCGCGGGTGCTCGCCGACAAGACCATCGACGGGCTCGTGGCGAACGTCGAGCATGCTCGGGCGCTTGCCGAATCATCACCGGCCATCGTGACCCCGCTCAACAAGATCCTCGGCTACGAAGCGGCAGCGAAGATCGCCAAGCACGCGGTGGCGAAGAGCCTGACGATCCGGGATGCGGTGATCGATCTCGGCTATGTCGAGCGTAGCGAGGTCAGTCTCGACCAGCTCGACTCCGCGCTCGACGTAATGTCGATGACCCACCCGGGCTAGGCGGTCCACTCGCCTGTATCCGGACAGTACCTACCGACCCGTATCCGGACAGTGCCTACCGACCCGTGTCCGGACGTGCCTACCGACCCGTGTCCGGGACGTGCACGACGTTCAACTGCGCACCATCGAGGTCCCTAACCTCGCGGTCACCGACTGGTGCGCCCAGTTCGATCGGGATCAGTAGCGAAGCCGTCAGCGTTGCATCTGCAGGGCATCCCGCGAGGCTGTCCACGGGCGATCCGTCAGCTGAATTCGGCAGGCCGTAGTACACGCCAACCCTGATCGTCGCATCTGTCTCGATCACAACGACTGACCGAGGGATGCACAGGATCGGGCCCCGCACGTGAATGATCATTTTGGCCGAATCGATCCCGGACGCATTAATATCGGGCGTGTGGCCGACCAAGCCCGGCACGTCGGTCTTGCCGAGCAGGTTGTAGATCTTGAGTCGGGTCAGATATGACGGCGTACCCGTTGAGCCGAACGCCTGATACCCGAGAATCGGCTCGGCTTGCAGATCTGTCGGAACGGTCAGGATGCCCCCTACGACTCGGTTCACAACCTGCGGGTCGGGCGCGCCCCACATGATGTCGACTGCGGTGCGAGCTGGTGGCGGGGTCGGGAGCTGCTGGATCGCGTTAACGCCCCACGACGCCAAGACCGCCGCGAGACTGACCACGCCAAGGGCCGAAGCCAGCCGGCGGAGTGCATACGAGACCGCCCCGGGCTCATTGGCGTAGGGATCCGACACGCTCCAACTGGCAAACAGGCGCCAAAAACTTTTCGGCGCGAAAAGGCTCCAGAGGAGAATCACCCCCAGTGTGGCCACGACGACCCCGAGTATCGGACTCACCCTATGACCCTACGGGGTTGACCCCCGACAAAAGGTCACAATTCACCTGAAGTTCCACCGATGCTCAACCTGACCGTTTTTCGCCCTGACCCGCGTCAAGGGAGCTCGTTGGACTCCAGCATCTCAGTGACGAGTGCCGCAATGGCAGAGCGCTCAGACCGCATCAGCGTGATGTGGCCGAACAGCGCGTGACCCTTTAGGTTTTCGATCACTGATGCGACCCCGTCGTGCCGACCGACCCGCAGGTTGTCGCGCTGGGCAACATCGTGGGTTAGCACAACGCGGGAGTTCTGCCCGATGCGGCTCAGCACGGTTAGCAGCACGTTGCGCTCAAGGGACTGCGCTTCATCCACTATCACGAATGCATCGTGCAGTGAACGACCCCGAATATGAGTCAACGGAAGCACCTCGAGCAAGCCCCGTTCGAGCACCTCATCGAGGACGTTCGGCGAGACCACTGATCCGAGGGTGTCAAAGACGGCCTGCGCCCACGGATTCATCTTCTCCGCGGCATCCCCCGGGAGAAAGCCGAGTTCCTGACCGCCGACCGCGTACAGCGGACGAAAGACCATGATCTTTCGGTGCTGCTGCTTCTCGAGCACGGCCTCAAGCCCTGCGCAGAGAGCGAGGGCGGACTTGCCGGTGCCGGCCCGGCCGCCGAGCGAGACTATTCCGATCTCTGGGTCGAGCAGCAGGTCGATGGCGAGGCGCTGCTCTGCCGACCGGCCATGCAGGCCGAAGATGTCACGGTCACCACGCACCAGTCGCATTTCCCCGCGACCAGATACCCGGCCCAGTGCCGATCCGCGGTCCGAATGGATGACCAGCCCCGTGTTCACGGGGAGATCTTCAACCACGCGCGAATGGAGACGTTCGTTGTCGTAGAGCTGAGACATTTGCTCCGAACCGAGGCTGATATCGGCCTGGCCCGTCCAGCCGGAGTCGACTGCCAACTCGGCGCGATATTCCTCTGCCGGAAGGCCGATGGATGCCGCCTTGACACGCAGCGGCAGATCTTTGGAGACGACGGTGACCGCGAGCCCATCGTTGGCCAGGTTGAGCGCAACGGCAAGAATTCGTGAGTCGTTGTCCCCGAGCTGCAGTCCCGACGGCAGGACCGACATATTCGAGTGGTTGAGTTCAACACGCAGCGACCCACCATCGCCCACCGCGATCGGAAAGTCGAGCCGTTCATGCTGCACACGCAACTCGTCGAGATTGCGGAGGGCCTGCCTCGCAAAGTAGCCGATCTCGGGATCATTGCGCTTGGCCTCGAGCTCGGTGACCACGATGACCGGAAGAACAACATGGTGCTCGGCAAAGCGAAAGATTGCCTTGGGATCCGACAGCAGAACCGAGGTGTCCAGAACGTAGGTGCGCTCGAGTTGCTTCGTACCGCCAGCCTCCGCCCCGGTCTCGTACCGCTGCGACTTCGGGTTGGCTAGCTCGGCCACGTGCACTCCATCCCCGGAAGAATTCCCGGATCCAGTCTGCGAAGACGGCCGATGCGCGGTGAGGCACATGTTGCGAGACGAACTTGCATGGCCGCCTCGATCAGGCGCCATGCCTGATAACTCGAAGTTAGGCGCTCCACGAGTCGGGCGCGGATCCGACACACCCATTTAGATGTCCGATGGGTAAACCCTTCGTGAGAGTGTCGCGCCGAGCAGCTCTGAGCCTCACAAAATCAGCGCGCTGCCGAAGGAAACAAGCGCGGCGCGCAGCATCGAGAAGCTTTCCTCTGATGTGCTCACGTGTGGGCTGACCCGAATCGCGCCACTCCGTGTCGTCACCGACACCCCATGATTATGCAGTGAAGCAGTAAGCAAGGTGAGTTGGTCGGGCGGAGGCGTCAGAATCACGATCCCTGCTCGCTCTGACTCGCCCCGGGAGGATGTCACCGCGATGCCGAACTCATCGGCGAGGTCGATCACGCGAGAGGTCTGCTCGGCGAGTGTGCTCACGACCGCGGGCACCCCGACGTCGGCAAGCTCCTCGAGCGCTGCCGCGAGGCGTGCCTGCGCAATCGGATCCGGACGGCTGATCTCGAAGGCTGCTGCCCCTGGAGCGGGCGGGGGTACCTCATCGAGCGGGGTCGGATCCCCCGATGAGGCGGAGTACCCGGAAAGGATCGGCGTGATGCGCTCCAGGGCGCGATCACTCATTGCAAGGAAGCCGGTGCCCCATCCCGCCCTGACCCACTTCTGGCCTCCGCCGACGATGATGTCAGCGACTTCCCAGTCCGCATCGACCACTCCGAAACCCTGCATGGCATCGACCAGCAGCAGGCGGTCGCCGATCACCTGTCGAATGCCGTCCAGGTCCACGAGATACCCGGTACGGAAGTCGACAAGGCTCAGTGCAACCGCATCAATCTCTTCCGTGAGCTGGTCGCGAATTGTTCCGGGCGTGATCCGTCCATGGTCAGGGGCCAGCCACGCCGGGGTCACCCGTCCGAGCGCCGCGGCGGCACGTGTCACCGCGAAGGTAATGCTGGGCACGTCGGCGGGTGAGAGAGCGATCTGACCGGACATCCCGAAGACCGCCTGCAGGAGGCCCTCGCCCGAGTTCGGCTGGAACACGATGTGGTCGGCTGGCACACGGATGATCGTCGAAACGGCCTCGCGGACCCGAGCGTCCTGGTCCCCAAAACTCGCGAATGTGCCGAACCGAGCGCGGCCGAGCAGGCTGGACTGGGCGTGCTCCTCGTCTCGGACTGCACGACCGACCGGGCCGACTTTCGCAAAGTCGAAGTAGCCCGGCTCCTCGCCGAACCGGTCTCTGAATGCCTCAATACTCATGGTGCTCATTGGCCGTACCTCCGCTGTCGCCGCGAGAAGTCACGCAGCGCCCGCAATAGGTCGACCTCGCGCAGGTCGGGGCCGAGCGCCTCGACAAAATAGAACTCGCTGTGCGCACTCTGCCACAGCATGAAGTCACTGAGTCGCTGTTCTCCCGAGGTACGGATCACCAGGTCAGGATCGGGCTGCCCACCCGTGTACAGGTGCTCACCAATCAACTCCGGCGTGAGAATCTCGGCCAGGTCGTCGAGCGTGCCGCCCTCGGTCTCGTGGGCACGCACGATGCTGCGCATCGCATCCGCTATCTCGCGCCGACCGCCGTAGCCGATTGCGAGATTAACGTGCAATCCGGTGTTTCCGGCGGTTCGGGTCTGCGCGTCAGTGAGTTGCCGACGCAGCTTCTCTGGAAGGCCGTCCGATGCGCCGACGTGCTGGATGCGCCAGTTTCTGAAGTGGGAAAGGTCTTCGGCGAGGTCGCCAATGATCTCAAACAGACCGTCGAGCTCCTCCTGAGGGCGACCCGTGAGGTTATCAGTCGAAAGCAGGTACAGCGTCGCGACCGAGATGCCGAGATCGTCGCTCCAGACCAGAAACTCGCGATACTTCTCGGCGCCCGCCCGGTGACCGTGCGTGGCGGTCTCAAGTTCGCGAAGGCGAGCCCATCGCCGGTTGCCGTCGATGATCATGGCCACGTGCTTCGGCAACGGACCGGCCGCCAACGCTCTGCGCAGGCGGTTCTGGTAAACCCCGTATAAAAAGCCGCGACCGAGGGGTACCCAGCGCTCTTTCACACCGCTACGCTATCCCAGCCTCTGGCGAGACGGCTCACGTACACTGGCGCCATGAGCGCAGCCGCACCGCACACTGAACCCGCCGCCGGTGCGGACACTTCCCCGCCTGCCGGTCTGCCCCTGCTGGAGGAATCACTGCAGTACGACGCACTCGCTGTGAAGCCGACCTGGCGCGGCTGGATCCACGCAGGCACCTTCCCTGTCGCGATTGTGCTGGGAATCATCCTGATCCTCGCAGCCGACGGAGTTGCCGCAAAGGTGAGTTGCGCGATCTTCGTCGCCTGCTCGCTGCTGCTGTTTGGCACGAGTGCTCTTTACCACCGCATCAACTGGAGCCCCTCGGTAAAATCGGTCTTCAAGAGGATCGATCACGCGAACATTTTCCTCCTGATTGCCGGCTCGTACACCCCGATTACCGTGCTGTGTCTGCCGCCCCAGAAGGCAACAATCCTGCTCTGGATGGTTTGGGTTGGTGCAGCGCTCGGCGTCGGATTCCGGGTGTTCTGGGTCGGAGCGCCGCGCTGGCTTTATGTGCCTCTCTACGTGCTGCTGGGCTGGGCGGCGATGATTTTCATCGTCGACTTCTTCCAAGCGAACTGGCTCATGATGACCTTGATCATGGTCGGCGGCCTGCTGTACACCGGGGGCGCTGTCATCTACGGGCTGAAGCGGCCGAACCCGTTCCCCGGAAAGTTCGGCTTTCACGAGATCTTTCACACGCTGACTTTGCTCGCGTTCCTGTGCCACTGGGTCGCGATCTTCATCGTGGCGACGAATCCACCGCTGTTGGCGGCGTAGCGGGCCCAAGCTGGAAACCGGGCCGGTGTGCGGAGCCGACGACGCAATCGAAAGAGTCAAACCCTCGGTTGATGTGCACCGCACGCCAGGTCGAGAAGGTGAAGCATCCGGTTTACCGAGCTCTCAACACCACCTGTGCGTATCCGAACCGCTAAGCGGGTCGCTCTGCGCAGCTTCTACCGGGCCACCGCCATCGCTGGAGCGCCGCCCAGTCTGCTGCGAGACTCCGGACCGATTCGATCAATATGGGGCGTTGTTTTGGCCCGGAATTGTTGTCGCGGCCCGGACTAGTGCCTGGGTTCTTCTTCGGCGGCGGAGTCGACCTGCTCGGCCAGAAGTTGCTCTTGCGCGGCGGCTCGGTAGCGAATGCGCCGCATTCGCCGTGTCATGTCGATGATCAGGAGCAGCGTGGCCACTGCGACGCCGATGCTGATCACGAAACCCCACACGCCGGGCGTGATGAGATCCTGGTTGACTCCGGGTGCCGGTGTCGGGGAGGGCGTCACGTCTGCCAGCAGGACGTACACCCGCGAAGCCAGGACAAAGAGCGACATCATTCGGTTACTCCCGCGAACAGGTCGGTTTCGGGCAGGGTGACCGGCACCGACGATTCAGCGAGCCGAAAGTCATCGAATGGCCAGGCGGTGCGCAGAACGTCATTGGGCCAGTAAAAGAAGCGGCTGTCGGGAGGAACTTGGCTCGCGTGCGACCGAAGCGCCTCATCACGAACCTCAAGAAAGTCGCCGATCGGAACCTGGCTGGTCGCCAAGTAGGGCCTTTCTCCAAACCTCGTCTTGAGCTCTGCGAGGTCCTCAACCAGCGGATGTCCCTGCTCGACGAGCGCGTCGTACACGGCGTTTACACGGCGGGAGTTCATTGTGCAGTCCCAGTACACCTTTTCGCAGTGCCACGGCTCGCCAAGCTCGGGATATGCGCTCGAATCTGAGGCGGCGCGCCACGCATGCATCGACAGCTCGTGACTGCGAATGTGGTCCGGATGCGGGTAGCCGCCGTTCTCGTCGTAGGTAATGAGCACCTGCGGGCGGAACTCACGGATCAGCCGCACCAACGGTGCCGCCGAAATCTCCAGCGGAATGAGCGCGAAACAGTTCGCCGGCAACGCTTCACCGTCATCCGGGAGCCCCGAGTCCACATAGCCCAGCCACCTGTGCTGGATGCCCATGGCCGCCTGCGCCCGCGCCATCTCGATCCGGCGGAGCCCGGCCATGTCGCGTTCCGCCATCGCATGCTCCGCGAGTGATTCGTTCTGCACGTCGCCGAGTTCACCACCGGTGCAGCTCAAGACCATCACCTCCGCGCCAGTACTGCGGTAGTACGCGTAGGTTGCAGCGCCCTTGCTCGACTCGTCGTCGGGGTGGGCGTGCACTGCAAGCAGCCGCCGTGTCACCGAACTCCTAGGTTGATGCGAATAGCCTTGGAGTTCCAACCCTAATGGAGTGCCGCATGACAAGCCCCGAGAGCGAGTTGGCTCCGGCCGTCGAGGGCACTATTGCCCTCGACGCGCGCTACGGACGAACCCGGGGCTCGAAGCGCCGCAACGTCTGGATCGCGGTTGCCGCTGCAATCCTCGTGGCAGCGGTGTTCATCGCGTGGGCGGTCTGGGGCGGCCTCTTCAGTTCCACAGCGCGATACGAGTCGAATGATGCGGGGACCACGATCGTGAGCAGTCGTGAGGTCGCGGTGAGCTGGGAGTTCAGTATTGCCCCCGGCACCCCCGCACGGTGCGCGGTCGAAGCGCTCAATGCAAATTTCGCCGTTGTGGGCTGGAAAATAGTGGACCTGCCAGCCTCCAACCAGTACACGCGCACCCTCACACAGGCGGTTCTGACCACCGAGCCTGCAATCAGCGGGTTGATCTACCGTTGTTGGCTCGTTTAAGCTTGTGGGATTCACGAAACCGGCCGGCAGACGGCCGGTTTCATTCTGTTAGGAGAGCAGTGTGACAAGCGGGAACTCGGTCACGTGGCTGACCCAAGAAGCTTTCGACCGTCGCAGTACCGAACTTGAGCAGCTCGCCGGTGAAGGTCGCACCGAGATAGCCAAGAAGATCGAATCCGCTCGCGAAGAGGGCGACCTGAAAGAAAACGGCGGTTACCACGCAGCCAAGGAAGAACAGGGAAAGATCGAGGCGCGCATCCGGGTTCTCACCGAACTGCTTCGTCATGCTGTCGTTGGAGAAGCTCCCGCGAGCACGGGTGTTGTCGCCGCTGGAACGGTAATCACCGCCACCATCCTCGACGAAGAGTCGGTCTTTCTGATTGGCAGCCGCGAGATCGTGGGCGACAGCGACCTCGATGTGTACAGCGAAGGCAGCCCGTTGGGCACGGCGATCATCGGGATGAAGGTGGGCGATAAGACGAGCTATACGGCCCCCAACGGCAAGTCGATCGCCGTCAAGATCTTGAAGGTCGAGACGTACGTACCGTAGCTGAGCGAGCTCAAAAAGCGATGCGGGGTTCGTAGCCGCCATCGCGCAGCGCTGCGAGTACCTGCTCGGCGTGCTCCGGCCCGCGAGTCTCGATGTGCAACTCGAGTTCGACCTGACTGATTTGCAGCCCGTTGCCGTGCCGGGTGTGGAGCACCTCGACGACGTTCGCGTTACTCTCGGCGACAATCGTTGATACGCGGGCGAGTTGCCCGGGGCGATCGGGCAGCGGGATGCGCAGCTTGAGATAGCGCTCAGATGCCGCGAGGCCATGGCTGATGATGCGCTCCATCACGAGCGGATCGATATTGCCGCCGCTCAGGATGACAACCGTAGTTCCGGATGCCTTAATCTGACCAGACAGGATTGCGGCAACTCCCACGGCTCCAGCCGGCTCCACGACCAGTTTCGCCCGCTCAAGCAGCACGAGCAGCGCTTGGGCAGTATCGTCATCGCTGACCGTCACAACCTCATCCACCATTTCGCGCACTATCTCAAAGTTCAGTTCGCCCGGGCGAGAGACGGCGATGCCGTCTGAGATCGTCGGAGACATCGTGATCTCGGTCGGTTCGCCCTTCTTGAGCGAGATCGGGTAGGCGGACGCGTTCGTTGCCTGCACGCCGATCACGCGGACGATACGACCGTCGAGCGCCGCGCGCTGCTTGATGGCGCTCGCGACTCCCGAGATGAGTCCGCCTCCGCCGATCGGAACGATGACCGTGTCGACATCCGGGCACTGGTCGAGGATCTCAAGACCCACGGTGCCCTGACCGGCGACGACATCCGCGTGATCGAAGGGGTGGATGAGCACGGCCCCGGTCGTGCGGGCGAACTCAGCGGCCGCGCGCAGGGGTTCGTCAACGGTGTGGCCCCGAAGCACGACGTCGGCTCCGTAGTCCCTCGTGGCCTGCAGCTTGGGAAGCGCGACACCGATGGGCATGAAGATCGTTGCCTTGATACCGAGTGCGCGCGCCGCCAGAGCAACACCCTGAGCGTGATTTCCGGCCGATGCCGCGACAACACCGCGAGCTTTCTCCTCTTCGGTGAGCAGCGATAGTCGGTTGAATGCTCCGCGGATCTTATAGGAACCCGTTCGCTGCAGGTTCTCGCACTTGAAGAATACGGGCGAGCCGAGGATGTTCGCGAGGTACCGCGAGCTCTCCATGGGCGTCAGCTGGACGGCAGCGGCGACACGCTCACGCGCCTCTTGGAAATCAGCCAGGCTAGGCCCTACGAGAACTCTGTCAGTCATTGCGCCTACCCTCCATTGGCATCCAACACTTCTTTCGCTACAGGGCGCGGATCGGTGCGCCATTCACCACGTGCAATGTACTTCACGATCACGTTGAGCGTCGCAATCACCGGAACGGCGAACAGTGCCCCCGGAATTCCTGCGAGGAATGAGCCAGCGGCAACCGCGAACACGACGGCCAGCGGATGCACGCGCACGGCTGTTCCCATGACGAGGGGCTGAAGGATGTGGCCCTCCACCTGATGCACCAGCAGCACGATGCCGACCATGAGCAGCGCCGGAAGCGGACCAAGGTACACCAGCGCGACGAAGACCGCGATCGCACCGGTCAGCACCGCTCCGACAACCGGTATGAAGGATCCGAGGAAGACCGCAATTGCGATCGGGATGACCAGCGGGAAACCCCCGAAGATGAGCCCCAGAATCCAGGCGCCCAGACCGATCCCGGTTGCGTCAACGGCTGCGACAAAGATCTGGATCCTCACGAAGGTCGTCAGTGTGACCCATCCGGCCCTGCCTGAGCCGTCGACTGCCGCCCGAGCCTTGCGAGGGAACAGGCCCACGATCCACGCCCAGATGCGTTTGCCATCGATCAGGATGAAAAGGGTGGCGAAGAGTGTCAGAAACAGGCCCGCAAGAAAATGGCCGGCAGTCGAGCCGATGGAGAGCGCCCCGCTGATCAGCGCCTGGCTGTCTCTCTGCAGGGCGGCGAACGCCTGGTCGATGACGGTCTGCAGGCGCGCGTCATTCAGATGCAGGGGCGACTGGGCCAGGAAATCCCGGAATGCCGCGTACGCCTTGACGGACCTCAACTGCAGGTCGACGTAGCCACTGCGGATTTGCCAGACGATCACGAAGATCAGTCCCACGACGATCGCGATAGTGCCCACCATCGCCAGGGTGACCGCGAGCCATTTCGGCCAGCGATGGCGCATGAGGAAGTGCACGAAGGGCACGAGCAGGGCCGCAATCAGCACAGAAACGAAGAAGGGAATAACGATCTCGCGCAACTGGCTGATGAGAAACACGAGTACTGCGAAGACGGCGACGACGAGCAGGATACGCCACGAGTACGCGGCCGCTACCCGAAGTGGCGGGGGCACAAGCTCCGCCTCCGGAACGACGGGCAGGATCGGTTCGACGCGCGCCCTACCTCCTCTGAGTGCCATTCGCCCAGTCTAGATTGTGGTAGCTGGGCTGCTAACTGCCGGTCACCGCGCCCCGACGAGCACCGGTCTTCCCTTCAGGTTGATGTGCACCGCATCGCCCGGGTGCAGTTGATCGCGTACATCATGCTGCACCGAGAGACTCGACCCGTCTTCCAGTTTTACTTGGGTGCGACGAAGTGAGCCCAGAAAGCTCGATGCCGTTACGGTGGCGGGGATCCCGGAAGCCGCCAGCACGATGTCCTCCGGGCGCACAAAGGCGATCACGGGACCATCGGGGTGCGGAGCATTGATGATTGCCAGCTTCTCGCCCTGCACGACGGCAAAGCCATCAGTGACGTCGGCCAGGACCTGGTTGCTCAGTCCGACGAAGTTTGCGACGAAGGTTGAAACGGGCGCCGTGTAGAGCTCCTCCGGTGTGCCAATCTGCTCGATGCCGCCGTCGCGCATGACCGCTACTCGGTCGGCAACAGCGAGTGCCTCTTCCTGGTCGTGCGTAACAAACAGGGTGGTGATACCCAGTTCGGTCTGGATGCGCCTGATCTCATCGCGCAGCTGCATCCGCACTTTCGCGTCGAGCGCCGAGAGCGGCTCATCGAGCAGGAGCACTCGGGGGCGGGTCACGAGTGCGCGCGCGAGTGCGACGCGCTGCTGTTGTCCGCCGGAGAGTTGGTGGGCATAGCGACCCGCAAGTTGTGCAAGACCGACGAGCTCGAGAGTCTGCTCTGCGCGACTGCGACGCTGAGCGGGGTCGACCTTGCGCATTCGCAGACCAAACTCGACGTTCTCGCGCGCGGTCATATGCGGGAACAAAGAGTATGACTGGAAGACCATCCCAATGTCGCGTTTGTTTACAGGAACAGAAACGACATCTTTGCCGTCGATCAAGATGCTCCCCCGATCGACCTGCTCGAGACCCGCGACGGTGCGCAGAGCAGTGGTCTTGCCGCAGCCGGACGGGCCGAGAAGCGCGATGAATTCCCCGGGCCGGATCGAAAGCGTCACACCCGTGAGCGCGTGCTGCCCTGAGTACGCCTTGACAACGTCGATGAACTCGACGGTCGCACCAGGCGCGCCAATCGGAATTGTGGATGTTTCGGTGAGGCTCATGACGAAGTCCTGTCCCGGCGGGCCGAGCTCAGCCGTCCGATAGCGAGTAGCAGCAGGTATCCCAAGAGGAGCGCGAACAGCGCGAAGATCACGGCGACATACGGGTCGGTGTGCTGGATCAGCAGGAGCGCCGTCTGGAAAACGTTCCTCGAGAGGAAGGAGGCGATCGTGTACTCACCGAGCACGACCGCGATCGTAATGAAGCAGGACGCGAGAATGCCGCGCCGAAGGTTGGGCAGGATGACTCGAGTAATCACATCGAACCAGCCAGCGCCAAGGGAGCGGCTAGCCTCGCTCAGGATCACGACATCGACAGCGGCGAGGTTGGCCGCGATCGGGCGGTACGCATAGGGCAGCACGATTACCCCGACCGCAAACGCGAGCGTCCACGGGGAGGTGCCGAGCACGCGCGCGACCACCGAGTACACCGGGACAAAACCTACGACCAGCACGATTGAAGGGATCGTGATCGGGATGATGCACACGAACTCGAGGAGTCCGCGAAGTTTCGGATACCGCAATTGGACAAGGATCATCGTCGGCAGGAGCAGCACCAGCACGATCGCGACGGTGACCGCGCAGATCGCGAGCGAGTTCAGGATGCCCTGAAACAGCACCCGGTAGGTGCCTGCGTTTTTCGGGTCGAACAGAGCGGCAAAGTGTTCGAATCCATAGGCCTGCACCCCGTCGACCCGCTGTCCCGACCGCAAGGTGAACTCAAGCATCGCGAGAATCGGAATGGCGAACACGACGCCCGCGATCACAAGAATGATCCACCGCGTGAGCGGGCTCGGCGGTGCTCCGACTCGCGGCGTGCGAGGCCGAGCGATACGCGGCGAACGAGCTTCAACGGTCATCGCTGCCACCTCGATGCCCGGCGTTGAAGGGCGGCGTATGCAGACATGAGCACCACCATGACGATGACCATTCCGAACGCGAGCACCCCGGCCACGTTCGCGACACCGATCACGGTCTCGCTTGTGAGCTGCTGGCGGATTGTCAAGGGAATGATGCCGCCCTGGTCGATCAGCGCGGCAGCGGTCGCATAGGACGAGAAGGCGTTGGCGAACAGCAGGATGAGGCTGCCAACGAACGCGGGCGCCAGGATGGGCATCCCAATTCGAGTCCAGTAGGTGAACCGGGTTCCGCCGAGTGTCGCATTCGCCTCACCCCACGTCACCTTCAGCCCCTGCATCGCAGGCATGAAGGTGAGGATCATCAGCGGCACCTGAAAGTACAGGTACGGAATGACAAGACCGGGCACTTGGTAGAGCAGCGGACCGCCATTGTTGAAATTCGTGAAGACGTTGGTCGTCAGCCCGAGCGAGATGAGCCAGCGTGTGACCAGGCCCTGGGTCCCGATTGTCGCAATGAATGCGAAAGCCAGCATGACGCCACCAAACTGGGCCAGCACGCTCGACGCTGAGTCGATGGAAGCACGCATGAAGCCGTCCGGCTTTGTGCCGAGGAGCGCGTAGCAGATTATTGCGCCGATGACGGCACCGAGACTCGCGGTGAGCGCCGATACCCAGATGGAGGCCCAGAAGGCACCCAATATTTGCGGATTGGAAAACGCAGCAAGGTTTGCCAGCGTGAATGCGCCCTCGCTGGTGAAGAGTCCGCTGCCGACAGCAAGCAGGGCGGGCACAGCGAGAAACAACACGACGTAAACGGCGAAGGGCAGAAGTGCCAGCCACGCCACACTGCGGCGCCGGGGGGTTACCCCGGCGCCGCAGTCTGTGCTGGCCGACGCGATTGGGGTCGCGACAGTCATCATCTGCCTTTACTTCTCGTTCGTTGCCTCAGCCGATTGCCGCGGCCCATTTGGAGGTGAGCAGCGTGGCGGCAGCTTTCGCCTGATCCGCGGTGAGCTGCACGAAGTCCTTCGGGGCGGCACCGACCGTAGAGAGCACGGCGGCATCCACTGTCTTGTTCGTATCCATCACGGCGAGCGTTGCCGGATACGCTCCAGCGGCGAGGAACAGGTTCTGTACCTCGGGGCTGTAGATGTACTCCTCCCAGAGGCGGGCGGCCGCCGGATGGGGAGCGTCAACGTTGATGGCCTGGTTGTAGTAGCTGCCCAGTGCGGTACCAGGGAGCACGACCGTCTTGAAGTTGGGGTTACCCGCCGAGCCAGCCGACGCACCCCAGGCCAGGTTGTTGTAGCTCCACTGGATGACTACGGGCGTCTCGCCCGAGATAACCGTCGCCTGTGAAGGAGTCACCGCGAGGAAGTTTCCGGCCTGCTTCAGCTTCTGGAAGAAGTCAACACCGGGCTGGATGTCCGCGGTAGTTCCACCGTTCTGCAGCGCCGCCAGGTAGACCGCGCTCGCAGCCTCGTTGGTCTGCGTCGGGTCGCCCTTGATGGCAACTTTCCCCTTGTAGGCAGAACCCAGCAGGTCCTTGATCGAGGTGGGTGCAGTCTTGATGACGGACGAGTCGTAGCCGACGGACATCAGACCGGTGTAGTCGTAGTACCACGCGCCAGCGGGGTCCTTGAAGTCGGCCGGGATGTCTGCCCAGTTCGCGACCTTGTACGGTGCGACGAGGCTGAGGTTGGCCTGCAGTACTGCCGTTCCCAGGTCAAAGACATCAGGAGCCGTGTCTTGGCCTTTCTGTGCTTTGGCGGCAGACACCTCGTCGGCGCTGGAACCATCGGGGTTCGCCGAGTTGATCGTGATCTTCGGGTACTTCTTCTCGAAACCGGCGATGATCGCGCCATAGTTGGCCCATGACGGGGGAAGAGCGATGACGTTGAGCTGGCCCTCGGCGTTGGCCGCGGCCACGAGGGCAGCCATTCCGCCAAGGTCGGCTGCACTTGTCGCGGTTGACGCACCCATAGCTGACGTCGAACTACCCGATGAGCCTGCGCACGCGGTGAGGGAGATCGCGACGGCGGCGGCGAGAGCCGCCCCCGCGAAGTGACGCTTGTTGATCAAGTGAATCCTCCAAGTTACGAGACCCGGCCGCGCACGCTGTGGGGTGCGCTGAGGGTACCGGAACCCGTTCTAATTGATCGTGCGCTCGGCTGCTGAAGTGCGGGCGGAGGCCGGGTGAACAGCAAAACAACGGCACACGACGATTGAGGACCGCGAAGTCTAGAACTTTCTGCCGATTTCGTTGAGGCGCTTGATGCGATCCTCGATCGGGGGGTGCGTGCTGAACAGGCGGGACATCAGGCCCGGCTTGGTGGGGTCGGCGATCCACATATGCGCCATCGTCGAGTTCTGACGCAGCATCGGGCGGGAGTACTCGCCGAGCTTAGCTAGCGCATCCTCGAGTCCCTCGGGATCGCGCGTGGTCAACGCGCCCGTGGCATCAGCGAGATACTCGCGCTGCCGGGAGATCGCGGCCTGCACCATAGCGGCGACAAGCGGGGCGATCAGCATTGCCACGAGGCCGAAGATAAGCACGACCGGGTTGCCGCCACCGCCGTTGTTGTTATTATTGCCGCGCCCGCCGAAGAATGCGAATCGCAGGAACATATCGGAGATGAATCCGATCGCCACCACTAGTCCGAACACGATCATCGATACGCGGATGTCGTAGTTACGCACGTGACCGATCTCGTGGGCCATCACGCCCTCGAGCTCACGATCATCCAGCAGGTCGAGGATGCCCGTAGTCGCTGCAACGACGGCATGCTCAGGGTCTCGCCCGGTCGCAAAAGCATTGGGTGCCGGATCGTTCACGATGAATACCCGTGGCATCGGCGTGCCGGTCGTGATGGACAGGTTCTCGACGATGCGGAACAGACGGGGGTTGTCTGCCTTCTGAATCTCGACCGCGCCGCTGAGCGCGAGGGCCTGCCCGCTGGCGTTGAAGTACTGGAACAGCGCATAGCCGCTGGCAATCACCACCGTGAATATCACGATCGTCCAGCTGTTGTAGATATAGCTGGCAAGCACCCCGAGGCCGCCGATGATCAAGATGAACAGCGCGATGATGAACACCGTGTTGCGCTTGTTTTTGGCTATGGCGCTATACATTTCCCACCAGTTTCGCAGTTATGACTGTGCAGCCACCCTGAACTGACCGAGGTACTGCCCCGCGTCGCGGTTAGCAGGAGGGCTTCAGAACTGAACGCGGGGCGGCTCGGCGATCGAAGCAGCGTCGTTGACTTCGAAGAACTCACGCTCTTTGAATCCGAGGTTGCGGACGTAGAGCGTGTTGGGGAATATCTTGATCTTGGTGTTCAGCTCGCGCACACCACCGTTGTAGAAACGACGGCTGGCCTGAATCTTGTCCTCGGTGTCGACGAGCTCGCCTTGCAGCTGCAGGAAGTTTTGGCTCGCCTGCAGCTGGGGGTAGGCCTCAGCCACGGCGAAAATGGACTTCAGGGCGCTCTGCATATGGTTCTCGGCGACCGCTGCATCCGCCGGTCCCGCCACATTGAGCGTCTCTGCCCGGGCCTTCGTGACAGCCTCAAACACGCCCGACTCGTGGGCCGCATAGCCCTTCACAGCCTCGATCAGGTTCGGGATGAGGTCAGCACGGCGCTTGAGCTGAACAGTGATGTCGCTCCACGCCTCATCTACTCGCACATTCATGGTCACCAGCGAGTTGTAGGTCGACCACAGGTAAATACCAATGATGACGACGAGCAGAACTATGACGATGAGGACGACGTAGATGGGATCCATACGCAAACTATACGTGCTGGGGTGACGGATACCCGGGGCGCATTGCGTTCAGCCTCGCGAGCGCAACAGCTTCTGGAGCCAGTGATACGAGTCTTTGGGAGTGCGCTCCTGGGTGTCGAAATCCACCCGCACGAGCCCGAAACGCTCGCGGAAACCGGCCGACCATTCCCAGTTGTCCATGAGCGTCCACACGAAGTAACCCTTGAGGTCGATCCCGGGTTCACCCGCGAAGGCCACTGCGAGGTGCTCAGCCAGGTAGCGGATGCGCTGTTCGTCGTGCACGGAGCCATCCGCATCGACAACATCATCGAAGCTCGCCCCGCCCTCGGTGATATAAACCGGTGGAAGGTGACCCTTGTACCGCTCGGCGTAGTCCCGCAGGGTCACGCCAAGGTACTCGGGAGCGATCGGCCAGCCGAACCCGGTCACCGGATACTCTGGCCACTTGGCGATATGGAACGGCAGCTGGGACATGCCCGCCGCGGTGGATCCGTCGGGCGTGGTGTCGTCATCAGGCGGGCCCGACGCAATGCGAGTCGGCATGTAGTAGTTGAGACCGTAGAAGTCCAGCGGCTGCGCGATGGTCTCCAGGTCTGCGGCATCCACTTCGATAAGCGGCTTGAAGAGCGAGCGCGCGAGGAACGGGAACTTCGGGTAGTGGCCGAGCAGCACCGGGTCGGCGAAGATGCGGTTGTGCACCAGATCGAAGACGTTCGCATAGCCGCGGGTCTTGAGATTGTCTTTCGCGGGTACGACCGGCGAGTGCACGTTGGTGATGCCAATCCCACCCTTCACGTTCACCGAGCGAAGCGCCTGGGTGGCGAGCCCGTGCCCGAGCAGCTGGTGGTGCGCTGACAGCAAGGAGCCGAACATGAGGGTGGCGCCAGGTGCATGAACGCCGAGCGCGTAGCCGTTGAGGGTGACGGTCGTGGGCTCGTTGAGGGTGATCCACTTCTCGACGCGGTCACCAAAAGCCTCGCCGGCGAGAAGGGCATAGTCGGCGAAGCGCGATGCCGTGTCACGCAGCATCCACCCACCCTTGTGCTGAAGGGGCTCCGGCAGGTCCCAGTGAAAAAGAGTGGCCATGGGTCGGATGCTGGCGCTGAGCAGCTCATCGATCAGCCGGTCGTAGAACGCGATGCCGGCCTTGTTCCCGCCGCCGACACCACCCGGCTGGATACGCGGCCACGCCAGCGAGAACCGATAAGAGTCGACGCCGAGCTCTTTCATGAGCGCGATGTCTTCACGATAGCGGTGGTAGTGGTCGTCGGCGATGGAGGCGTCAGAGCCATCGAGAATGCGGCCGGGCTGGGCCATGAACGTGTCCCAGGTCGAGGGCCCGCGGCCGTCTTCTCGGATCGCACCCTCGATCTGGAATGCCGCCGTCGCGACCCCCATGGTGAAGCCCGCGGGCGCACGGGCCGCAAGTGCCGCCGGGTCGTTCAGCCACTCGTTCGATTCAGAAGGATCGCTCACTCGCCGAGCATCCTTGTCAGGTAGTCGTTCGCGAAGACGCGATCCGGGTCGAGCCGGTCGCGCACTGCGAGGAAGTCATCGAAGTGGGGATACGTCGGGCGCAGGTCTGCGGCAGTGCGATAGTTCATCTTGCCCCAGTGCGGACGTCCGTCGAACTCACGCATGATCGCCTCAACCGCCTGGAAGTACTCGGTTGGGTCTTCCCGAAAGTAACGGTGCACCGCAACGTAGCCGGTCGCCCGACCGGTCGCGGTGGACATCCACAGGTCATCGGCCGCAGCGACGCGCACTTCGACCGGGAAGCTGACCCGGAACCCCTTCGCGTCGATCATGTCGCGCACCGCGCGGACAGCTGCGGGGACATGCTCCACCGGAATCGCGTACTCCATCTCACGAAACCGCACGCGCCGAGGCGAGGTGAAGACCTCGTGCCAACCATCGGTGACCTCACGCGCCGCGTAGAGCTTCTCGACCAGCTTGCTGAGCGGCGGGGTGGTGCCGGGGGCCATTCGACCGAGTTGGCACACCGCGACATACAGACCGTTCGGCATGAACTCGTCATCGATCCAGGCACCAAACCGCCCCTGCGGCGTGCGTGGCGTGTCGGCCGGCAGCCGGGTATTGGACTTGGTCATCGCGGTGTCCGTGTGCGGGAACCAGTAGAACTCGAAGTGATCCACAGCGGATGAGCGTTGCGGCCAGTCATCGAGCACGTCCTCCAGGGGTTCGGGCTTCTCGCTGGCGTGCATGACGAAATCGGAAACGCAGCGCAGAGTGACATCGACGACGACGCCGAGCGCGCCCAGCCCGATTCTCGCGGCCGGAAGGAGGTCGGCGTTCTCGGATTCACTGATGTGCAGCACAGAGCCGTCGGCGGTGACCACTGTCATTGCGGCGATCTGCGTGGCCATCCCCCCGAACCGCGCGCCCGTGCCGTGGGTTCCCGTGGAAGTGGCTCCGGCGATGGTCTGGCGATCGATGTCGCCCATATTTGCCAGTGCGAGCCCGTGCGGCTTGAGGAGCGCCGGGAGTTGGTACAGATTGGTTCCGGCGCCCAGCGTGACGAGCTCGCCATCCACCGCCAGCATGCCATCAAGGGCAGCCATATCGAACTGCACACCGTCGGTGGCACCGATCGCGGTGAAACTGTGGCCGGCGCCGATCGGCTTGACCGTGAGACCGCGCTCGCGGGCGGAGCTCACAGCCGCCACCACGTCGTCCACGCTCGCCGGGCTTGCGATGAATTTGGGATTCGCCGACTGCGAGCGCCCCCAGTTGCGCCAGCGCCCGCCGGGCTTCAGCAGTGCACTGTGTAGTAGTTGCGCCTGGCTCATAGGAACGCCTTTCCCTCGCCACGATAGGTGGGCAGTGTGTCGATAATCCGATCGTGTTCGACGACCGCGAACTCATTGAGGTGCTCACTCAATTCTCCAGCCTTGGTATGGCGCAGCCACACCCGATCCCCGACGGTGAGCACAGCGGCGGCGCGGCCCGTCACGGGTGACTGCACTTCACCGGCACCTTCGCGAGCCACATACTTTAGGCCCTCGGGCCAGGCCAGCTGGGGCATCCGGTCGGGGGCGGGAGGGCCGGATGCGACCCATCCTCCGCCGAGCAAAGTCGCCATTTCGGGGCCGGGCTTGCGCACCACCGAGAGCGAGAACGCGGCTGCAGGGGCCGGTGAGAAGTGGCTGTAGCCGTCGAAGAGGTGCGGGCCGAACAGTCCGCTTCCCGCAGCAACCTCGGTCACGGCAGGGTCGGCCGACGTGCGCTCGAGGGATCCCGTGCCTCCGCCGTTGACGAACTCGAGGTCTGCGAGTTGGCGCACCGCCGCCACGACCTCGCCGCGTCGCATCCGCAACTCCTTTGTTGAGTTGGCCTGCATCCAGTCCACCGTACGGGCGCGCACCGGCTTTCCCGGTGGGCGGTTGATGACGCCAGCGATCTGCGCCTCGTAGGACATGATGCCGACGAGTTCGAAACCGGTCCTGGCGATGACGGCCGTCGCCAGCTCGATCGCCTGTGCGGGTGTGCGCACCGGAGAACGAAACACACCTAAATGACCCAGCGCACGAGAGCGCCACGAGGCGTCGAGCTCGATGCAGACCCGAATGCTTTCGCGGCTGCCCGGTGCGACAACCGAGTCCACGACGTCGAGCTGATCGATCGAGTCGACCATGATCGTGACCCGTCGTGCAAGGGTGGCGGAGGCGCCGAGCGCTGCGATGGCTGTGGCATCTACACTCGGGTAGCCGACGACCACGTCATCAATCGTCTCGGCCAGCCAGAGAGCCTCGGGCAGTGTGTAGGCGAGCACGCCGCTGTAGCCGGGCAACGCCAGCACTGCTTCGATGACACCGCGCACGCGCACCGATTTGCTCGCGACACGGATCGGCATGCCGTTCGCACGGCGCAGCATGTCGTGAGCGTTGAAGGCAAGCGCGTCCCGGGAAATTGCGCCAAAGGGAGTGTCGAGCTTCGCGGTTGCGGTGGTCAAGTCGCCCCAGTACTTTGCCGCATCGAGCCAGGGCTGGGTGATCGGATTAGTCAGCTGCATGCGTGTGTCCCGTCGGCGCCGCGAGGGAAGCGATCGAATCCGCTGCAAATTCGAGAACTCGTGATGCGGCAGCGGTATCCCGGTCAACCAACCAGGCCATTGTCACGCCGTCAGTGATTGTGAGCATCAGGCGCGCGACCTGATCGACGGGCAGTGTCCAGCGAACCCCAGCGGCAACCGCGCCCTGCACGAGAAGCTCGGTCGCGGCCTTCCGGTAGCCCTCGCGCTGGTCACGGGCGACCGCCTCGAGTCCGGGCGTACGCAGTGCATACTGCGCAAGTTCCTGAAGCACCTGCTCGTGACTCGGGTCGGAGACCACGTAGTCGAGGAACGCCTGCAGTCCGGCTCGCAGCGAGGTGCGGATGTCTGCACCCGGCCGCAACGATTCGAACACCGCGCTCGACTCGGCCGCCGTGACGTACGAGATGAGTTCGCGCATCATCTCGTCGTAGGAACGGAATGCGTAGTGGAAGCTCGCCAGCGACATGCCGGCCTCGGCGACGATTGCGCGAGTGGATGCCGCGGCCACCCCCTCGGCGGCGATCACCCGGATTGCGGCCTGCACCAGAAGTGGGCGCCTCTGAAGCGGGGAGAGGCGGGTCATCCGTAGCCCTTTCGCTCGCACACATAGTGGGACAACTGTCCCAGACACTTGCCCTTCTTGCAACACGAGAAATTCACTTGAGACCGGTGGGCTGTACGCATGCCGACCGCGGCAGGCCTCAAGCGCCGCCTCGGCACGACAAATATCGTTTTCGTGGGGCTCGGCTCGGCGGCGGATTCTAAACGGCGCGGTGGCATCACCTACGCGAGACTGAGGAACAGCTTCTCGATCTCGGCGACGTCCATGCCGTCATGCGTGCCGGTCTCGCCCTCATCACTCACGCAATCCTGCAGTGCGCTCGCGACGAGAGCGAAGCCTGCGCGATCAATGGCCTTGCTGACAGCCGCCAGCTGGATAACCACGTCGCGGCAATGAGCATCCGGGCCGATCGATGCGACCAGGGCGTGAAGTTGTCCTTCCGCCCGCTTGAGGCGATTGACAATACGGCGCATCGCGTCGGAGTCGTGGGTGCTCACAGCTTGCTCATGAGCTGCGCGAACTTCATTGTGCTCTTCTTTCTCATGCGCCCGGCGCGGTTGCAGCGGACTATTTGGTGTTGTTCCAGGCGATCATGCCGCCGCGCACGCTGGACACCGTGAAGCCGTGTTTGGCGAGGGTGCGTGCGGCACTCGCTGAGCGCATGCCGGTGTGGCAGATGGTGACCACGTTTGCTCCGGCGGGGAGCGTGGACAGCTTCGACTCGAGGGTGTCCAGAGGCACATGCCTCGCTCCCGCAGCGTGACCAGACTTCCACTCCCCCGCGGACCGGACATCGATGAGCAGTGCACCAGCCGCGATCTGTTTGCGGGCTTCGGTGACACCCACTGTGCGGTAGCTCTTACGGAACAGGCTCATGGGCGTGCGCTTCCTTCTGGTTCTCGAGTGCTGCTACGGCTACCAGCAACCCAAGTGCGGTAACCGCCATCGAGGTTGATCGCATCGATGCCCATCTGCCTCAGCAGGCTTGCGGCGGTATGGCCCCGTTGCCCAACCTGACAATGCACGATCACGCGCTGCCTGCCCAGTTCACTTGAACGAGTGCGTAGGTCATCGAGCGGCATGTTCACGGCATCCGGAATCGAACCTTCAGCGAACTCGACCTCGGTGCGCACATCGACGAGGAGCGCACCCGCAGTGAGCTCCGCCGCAAGTTCGTGCCATTGGATGGTTCGCTCTTGTCCGGTGCGCAGGTTGCCTGCGATGTACCCGAGCATGTTCACCGGATCCTTAGCCGAGCCGAACTGAGGGGCGTAGGCGAGTTCGAGGCTCGCGAGACGACTGGCCGGGAGCCCTGCACTCATCGCGGTGGCGATCACGTCGATGCGGCGATCCACACCGGCACCGCCCACCACCTGTGCTCCGAGGATGTCGTCGGTGACGGCGTCCACGATGAGTTTTAGGGCCATCGATTGCGCACCCGGATAGTAGGTCGCATGGGAGGCGGGGTGGGTGTGGATGACCCTGATGTCCCGGCTTGACGTCAGCAACGCCGCCTCGGTCAGCCCGACGCTCGCTACTGCGAGCCCGAAGATCTCCAGGATCGCGGTGCCCAACACCGACGGAGAGGGCGCCTCTGCGCCGATGATCGCGTCGGCCACGAATCGTCCGTCGCGATTGGCGGGGCCGGCAAGGGCGACCATTCGATTGTCATCGGCCAGGTCACTGTGCTTTTCAGCAATATCGCCCGCCGCATAAATATGCGGGTCATTGGTTCGGTGTCGATCATCGACCGCGATACCCCCCGAATCCCCCAACAGAATGCCGGCCGCATCGACAATCTTGGTGTTCGGGCGAACGCCAATCGAGGAGATAACCAGCTCGGTGTCGACGATCGAGCCGTCTTCGAGTTCGACCGCACCTGAACCCACCGACACGAGTGTGTTATCCAGGCGCAGGTCAACTCCGACAGCACGAAGGAGGTCTTCGATCGGCGTCGACATCTCCGGGTCAAGAGTCGACAGCACGTGCTGACCGCGGTGTACGAGGGTCACACGAAGGCCCCGGGCCACGAGATTCTCAACCATTTCCAAGCCGACGTAGCCCGCTCCGAGCACAACAGCGGGCGCATCCGGGGCCAGAGCGTCGACGGTGGCGACGATCGAATCGAGGTCTTCGATTGATCGCAGGGTCAGCATCCGCTCGGACCCAGGGATGTCCGGATGCAACGCGCCCGCGCCCATCGCGAGCACTAACTCGTCGTAGGGCTCTTCGTACACCCGCCCCTCGAGACGATCAAGAACCGTCACGGTGCGGGCCTGGCGATTGATGGCGATCACTTCGCTGTAAATGCGAACGTCGAGGCGGAATCTCTCCGCGAGCTTCTCTGGGGTCTGCAACAGCAGGTCGTCGCGGTTCTGGATGATCCCGCCGACGTAGTAGGCGAGCCCACAGTTGGCGAAGGAGACGTATCCGGCCCGTTCGAGCACGACGATTGAGGCAGCCTCGTCGAGCCGACGAAGTCGGGTCGCCGCAGACATTCCGGCGGCAACACCGCCCACGATCACAACTCGACGCGAGTCGACTCCCTTTATTGACATGAGTCCAGCTTATACCCCAGGGGGTATTTTTGCACTAGGGATGCGTGCGCGGGCGGAGAGGGGCGTACGCGAACTCCCGCACACCGGCAAGAAAGTCGACCTGGGCGCGCCAGCCAAGCTCGAGCTGCGCCCGCTCGCTTGAGGCGGTGATGTGCCGCACATCACCCAATCGGTATTCATGCGTCACAACAGGCGCAGGGCCACCCATCACCTCGCTCAAATTCGTAGCGAATTCACCCACCGTGTGCACAACTCCACTGCCCACGTTGAAGGCGCGCACTCTGCCCTCTGGCGCCCCGCTGACCCAATCGAGCGCGGCAATATTTGCGGCGGCTACATCGCTTACGTGTACAAAGTCCCGCCGCTGGCCACCATCTTCAAAAACTCGCGGCGCTTCACCGCGTTCCAGTGCCGAACGAAAGAGAGAGGCGACACCGGCATAAGGCGTGCCCTGGGGCATGCCCGGGCCGTAGACGTTGTGGTATCGCAGCGCTACAACTCGCCCGCCCGTAGATCTGGCCCAGGCCGACGCCAAAAATTCCTGACCCAGTTTGGTTGCCGCGTACACGTTGCGCGGGTCGAGCCTGGCGTCTTCGCTGACCAGCTCAGGAATGAGGGGTTCGCCCGTTACGGGAGAAAGTGGATCGAAAATTCGACGACGCAAATCGCCCGCTAAGCGGGGAGGCGGTTGAATTGCCGGTGCGTCCGGAGTCGCCGGGTCGCGGTACCACCCCTCTCCGTACACCACCATCGACGACGCGAGAACGAGAGTGTTGACGCTTGCCTCGGTCATCGCGGCAAGGAGCATCGCGGTGGCGGTTTGATTTGAGTGCACGTAGTCGGGAGCGTCGGCGAAATCAACGCCCAGGCCCACTTTTGCTGCCTGGTGACACACTGCATCGACCTGTTCGACAACCGCGGCAGCGATCCCCGCGCCCGTAAGGTCGGACTCCACAAACTCGATTTCGGGGAACTTCTCGAGCAGGCTCCCGCGTCCGGGTGGATGCACGTCTGCACGCAACGAGTCCACAACTCGCACGGCCCAGCCCTTGTTCAGAGCGTGCTGAACGATGTGCGAACCGATGAATCCCGCGCCACCGGTGATGAGGAGGCGAGGCACTAGCGATCTCCCGGCACTGAAGGCACCAGCGCAAGAATCGCAGCAACAGCATCCGGCGAGATGAGTTTTCGGGGTTCATAGTCGCTGGGGACAGAGGCGGCGATTGCCGCAACCGCTGCGCGAATTCGCGGAGCGGCGGCGGCCATCCGTTCAAAGACCAGCTCCGCGCTTGTTGCTTCACCAGCCCTACCCTCGCTGTCGCCGGCATCAGCATCCGAATCAGTGACAAATGACACGTTCACCATGCCCACGTTCAACTCGGCGGCCAAAGCCACCTCTGGGTACTGGGTCATGTTGACAATGCTCGCCCCCGCACCCCGAAACCAGTGCGATTCCGCCCTGCTCGAAAATCGTGGGCCCTGAATGACGACGGTCGTTCCGCTGCGCATAAAATCCTCGCCGAGCGCCTGCAGTGCATCTGCAGCAAAGCTACGAAGTTCAGGGCAATACGGGTCTGCGAAAGGCAAATGCTGCACCGATGTCGCACCGTCAAAGTAGCTGTCAAACCTGCCCCAGGTGCGGTCAATAATTTGGTCGGGCAGCACGAAGTGGCCTGGCCGGGTTTCTGGCGAGAGGCCGCCGACGGCCGTCATCGACACGATAGCGCGAACACCGAGGGAGGCCATCGCCCACACATTGGCGCGATAGTTGATAGCGTGCGGAGGCACCGAATGGTCCTCGCCATGCCGAGGCATGAAAGCAATCATTCGCCCGGCAAGTTCGCCAATCCGAATCGGGGCGGATGTCTTCCCATACGGGGTCGAGATCACGACCGTGGTCTCGGTGGTGCGTTCAAAAACGCTGTACAACCCCGAACCGCCAATCACGCCCACAGTTGGGGTCTTCGTGTCGGGAGATGCGGCATCCGTCATGATCATGTCTGTTCCTTGAGTGAGCGAGGCGAGTACAGAAGATATTCGGCGGAGCCCCTGCGTCGGCGAATCCACCGCACGGAGGAAACAATCAGCACGACTCCGAGCGCCACCGCAAATGCGGTGCGCTCAACCCATAGCGTCGAGAAGAGCACATAGGTCAGCATCGCAAGCGGTACCCCGAACCACTCCCAACGATGGCTCAACACAATGAACGGGATGAGCAGCAGCGCGTACCACGCGTAGGCGGGGCTGGCGATCAGAAGCACTGAGCCGATAAGAACAACCTGGGTTTGCCACGGTTCATCCGGGTTCGCGCGAATCGCACACACAACGACGATACCCAGAGCGAGTATCGCGGCGACGATGGTACCCGCGGCGCCCGGTGCAAAAAAAGATACGAGCACAAAACGTTTACCGTTTTGATACCCCTCTTCGCTGACGTATCTCGGGAGAAAACCAAATACGTTTTGGCCCGCAACGACAACGTAGGGCACGTACACCAGAACGAAAGTTGCAGCTGCCGCAATAAGGAACCGTAAGGGTTTTCGGCGCAGAAGCGGTGGCGCGCCGATCGCCGGAACAAACTTGACTGCGGCCGCCAGTCCGACCAGCACACCGCTGAGAACGCTTCGGCCCCTGCTCGACACGAGGGTTGCCCCGAGCAACAAAGCCACCCCCAGAGCATCAACGTGGGCGTTGTTCACCGCCTCTTGAGCGACCAGCGGGCACCAGGCCCACAATGCCGCGTAGCGCACATCCATTCCCCGTCTCTGCAGTGCGACCAGCAGAAGGATCGTGATTGTCAGGCTCAGCAGCAAGCCCCCCAGTTGCATCGGCCAATACGTTGCGCCCGGTCCCACCAACGCGCGTACGAGGGCAAAGTACGCTTCACTGACCGGGGGGTAAATGGTTGGAGAAGACGGGCGGTTGATTGCCGTGCAGATCATGTCGCCGCTGGGTATCGCATTCGCAGTGTTTATGCGTCCGTCGAGGCAGCGCGCCGCGCCGCTGGTGTCGAAGTGCACGGGCGGAAAAAGCCAGGACGACCGCAGGTGGGTGAGTGCATCCGCCGCGGGCACGTACCGGTAGGGCGAAATTCCGGCATTCTGCACGATGCCATCCCACGCGTAGCGGGCAGAGTCGGTACTGCTATTCGGCGGGGCCATCATCGCGGCAATACCCGTCGAGAGCGCACCGAGGACGACAAAGGTTATCCGCGCCGCATCAGATCTCACCAGCCGAAAGAGCAAGATAGCGATGAGAAAAAATGCCCACGCCGCGATTTCCAGCCGGATGAATCCTGCGGTATTCGTGGGATAGAAGAGGTTAGTTGAGGTCGTAATAACAAAGATCACCGTGGTCAGCGCGATAAGCGCCAACGCGGCGGGAATACCTCTCACTGTTTTCCAGGCGATGTCGTGTTCGCCAGCCTAGGCACACACGAACAGCGACGTCGCGGCCGCGTTCGCCGCCCACTGCTTGTTGAAGAGGCGAGTAATTTCGTTGAGTGCAGGCGCCAGTGGTTCGATCTGTGTCGTCACCAGCGCCTGGTCGTCAGTCGCCGCGACAGGATGCCAGTACACGCCCTCCGCAGTGACCGTCACCTCGGGTACAACCGATTCGCGAGTAAAAAGCACGCCATCATCGGCGACACCCTGTGCAGCCACCGGACGAATGATCTGGTCTTCACGCGGGATTCCCAGTCCGTCGAAGAAGTCGTGAAGCACATCGAGCTGAAGATCCTGGGTCGAGGCGATTGTCGCGGCCACGCGCACCCTGAATCCTTCGGCCATTGCTACCTGGATTCCGGCGATGGCGCGAGCCCAGCTCCCTTTACCGCGGTGCGAGTCATGAATCTCATCGGTAGCCGAATCGATGCTGATCTGCAAGGCAAACCCTTCGCGGGGCATCGATTTCAACTGAGTCAGGCCGTGACCGCGAAAGAGCATGCCATTGGTGAGCAGTGTCGTGGGCATGATTGCCACACAATTTTTCACAATTTCACCAATGTTGGGCAACAAAAAGGGCTCGCCGCCGGTGAGGTAGACCTCGCGCACCCCCCAGTCGGCGGCCTCACGCACGAGGGAGTCGATGCGTTCAACGCCGAGTTCCCGCTTTTCGACTTTTGGCCCCGACCCGACACAGCAGTAGTCGCAGGAAAGGTTGCAATTGAAGTTCGTGTACAACCACAGCCGCGCCCCGGGCAATCGATCTGCTGGGAGCATTGATGCGGGATTGATCGGGTGCCCGCGGCTGATCGTGGCGGACCCTGCGTCGCCGTTGACCATCACGGTAGAGACAACCGTGTTGCCAGTTTTTTCGCACCATTGTTGAACAAGGGTTAGTTCATCAGCCGAACTAATGCTGATTTCGGTGGTACCCCCTTCGGACAATCTCTCGACAGTTCTCATCAACTCGAGAACTACCATTCGGGGTCCACTCCTTGCGCTTCAACCGCAGCAAAAAGACTTGCGTACCCCTCAAGGCGTGGCTCGACCCAGTGATGCAATCCTTCGAGCTCAAGGATTCGCCGGTGCGCTGGCACATCCCAGTCCATCGCCATGAGCTTCGAAACCCAGGGTGAGTACCGCTCCTCCGACAGTGTGTCGAGAGCAGTAAACGCACAATGCGAATAGTGCTCTGTTTGCCATACCAACTCAACCGCGCCGGGCAAAAAGTCGCCCCGACCGATGTTCTCCCAGACCGTTACTCCGACCGCCGCGACATCCACTTCACCAGCGATGACTGCTTCGAGTGCGTCAATCTCGCTTCTTCCGGTGTCGCCATGTTTGCCGATGTCACTGTCAAATCGTGTGATCTGCACTTGATCCGCGGTGACACCCGCCTCTGCAAGGTAGTAGAGAGGAAGAATCGCGGCGTGCGCTGAGTCGGCCGAGCCGAGAGCCAAGCGTCTCCCTTTGATGCTCTCCGGCCCCGACAAACCGCTTCCCGCCTGCGCAACAAAGACGGTTGAGAAGACGGTATCGGTGTCGCGGGACGCCAACGCCCTGCACCGCCCCTCTGTCTGCAACACCGCTCGCACATACGCCAGGTTCGTGTTCCACGCAATGTCAATCATCCCGTCGCGCAGGGCCTCAACCTGACGCCCGTAATTCGAGAAAAGTACGAAATCCATCGCCGAGTCGGCTTCGTCGAAGTACTCGCGTATGCCTTCCCAGATGGGTACGACGTTGGGAGTGTAGGCGACCGCGCCGATGAGGAGTGGTTTCTTCATGATTCTGCCTTTGGGAGGGTTGTTGGTCTCTAGAAAAGGGGTCTTTAGAAAAGTGGTCTTTAGAAAAGTGGTCTTTAGAAAAGTGGTAGCCCCGTAACGGCCTTCCCGTAAAAGTCATAGAGAACGTCTGCGGTTGGTGCCATAACAGACCCGGCTCGAGCATCCCGGAAGGCTCTCTCGATCGGTAGATGCTTCGAGAATGCCGCTCCCCCGCACACCCGCATCGCCATCTCGGTGATAACGAGTGCGGCATCGTTGGCGGAAGCTTTCACTCCTAAGACCGCAAGAATTGTGGAATCTGTCGGGTTTGCGATGCTGTTTGCAGCAAACGCAAGATAGGCCCGTTCGGCGGCAAGGAGGATGCTCATTTTTGCCACTTGCGCGCGAATTGTGGGAAGCGCTGAAAGCGCCTGATCAATGTGCTCGAGGCGCGCACCCGAGACGTGCGCTACCGCAGCATCCACCACAGAACCAGCAAGGCCGAGAGACACGGATGCGTTGCTCAAGTTGAACCACGGCAGCACGGTCGCCATCATTATTCCAAAACCGCTGGCAGCCTCACCCAGACGGTAGCTGAGCGGTATTTCAACGTCAACGGTCATCGGTGAAGATGCGTTACCGCGAAAACCCAGACCGCTCCAGGGGCCAGCGACCGTGAGGCCTGCCGTTTTTGCCGGGATCGCGTAAATATCGACCTCACCCGGCGCCCCGGAAGTGGAACCAGACGACATGACGTAAACATCAGCGTGCTCGGCCGAGGTGACCCAGCTTTTGTCCGCGTGAATTCGTACGGTGTCTCCCGTGAGTTTTGAGGTGGAAACGGGAGCCCAGAAGTGCGATCGCGACCCTTTCTCGCTGAACCCGAGGGTGCCCAGGCTTTCTCCGCGAGCCATGCTCGCCAGTAGGTCCGGCTGTCCCGATGGTGGTGCGGCGGCTACTGTCACTGCGGCCGCGATGTGCATGATGTAAATCATTGCTGTCGACCCGCAGGAGGCAGCTATTGCGGAGACGACCTCGGTCAGCTCCTCGGGGCCCTTTCCCATTCCGCCAATTTCGACCGGCAATACCAGCCCGAGTAGGCCGCTTGAGCGCAGGGCGGCGACGGATTCTTCGGGAAAGCGACCCTCGATATCGACCGAGGCGGCGTTCTCGCTGGCGATTTTTGTCACCGTTTTGAGTGAGTCTAGGTACGTCATGAGCTTCCTTTTTTCGCGCTGGATGGACTGGACCGGGTGGAATGGACCGCGCTTTTTGAGCGCTGGGTATTTCAGTCGGCGGCGGGTCCCGCGATTAGGCCGCAACTCAGGAGTGCTATTCCCAGACCGCCAAGGAGAGCCATCGTGGATGCGTCTCCGCCCAGCAGATTTGCCGCGGCGTTGAATTGAACAAGTTGCAACAGGGCCGCCCCCAGGAGCACGGCCCCTGCGACGATCGCGATGATTCGCCGACGCGCGAGGCCACCCACGATCGCGGCGATGCCGCAGGCAACAAGCACAATCGCCGCCGGGGCGGTCACGTTCACGAAAGAAATCGTTTGCGGCGCCCCATGTAGTAGTGCAAAAACCGTTGATGCAATTGCGGCCACTCCTGCGCCGACTACGAACCTCGTGCGCGAGATCTCGAAGTCGCCTTCGGGGGGATCGGTGTTCGTGCGTTCCGCAGTGTTCATGACAACCTCAGATACAGCGCGGAGAGGCGCCCATGCGGCGAAGCAATCGCCTGTCGCACCAGCCCGTCAATGCCGTAGCTTCGACCCGCAGCGGTAACAATGAGCATCAGGTGCACAAGAAACATCAAATAATACGACCAGTGCCATTCATTGGGAGTGTTGAGCACAGAAAACGTGATGGCCAGCGTTTGCGCCAACCCCACGACCGCCCAAAATCTCGTAAGGAAGCCGACCAGCAAAAAGGCGGCGAGCCCACCCTCGATCAGAAGTACGAGCCACCCGAAGACGGTGAAGTTGGGCAGGACCACGTTCTGCACCATCCAGGTGTACGGGGCAAAAACCGGGTGCTCGAGGGCTTGATTCGCCCAATGCCAAAGACCGCTGTTGCTGTCTTTGCCGAAGTCGGGTGGAACTTTCCAGGCCACATTTTGCATCCATAAAAGAGCAACGCAGACGCGAACAAACGCCACGATCACACGCGTCGGCCGAGAAGCAAGACTCGGCTGCAGACTCGTTTGCCTACTCACCATGGCCGTCTTTCTTCGGAGGGTGCGGAGCTCTGATCGTTGCGCTCGCTGGTGTCGCTTCGTTCGAGCCTACGTCTGATTAGTGCCACGTTCTCTCTATCTCCGGAGCCGACTCGAATCGAGTTTGGTTTCGCGCTGCCACGGGGCGCTGCCTGCGAGGCGGCCCGCACACGTGCGAGCGCAACGCTGAGAGAACTACCGGGCAAGAGTTGTGCAACCTCGAAGAGGGTTTCCGCCGTATCGATGTCGGTAAGCGGCGGCAAGAGTTGTACACGAAGGGCAGCGTGTTCGAGTCGTTCGAGTTGGCGTTTGCCGGTGTGCTCTGTCGACATGGGCACCCCTCGAACAATCGCACCGCGGTTCGGCATCCGCGCGAGACCCAATCCCCAAAAGCCGCCGTCTCGGGCAGGGCCGAACCAGGCATCGACATCCATCGGCCACTGGGCGCAGGCGGCCTCGATCAGGGTCGGAGTTATCTGGGGAGTGTCCATCCCAACGAGAAAAACGGGCTCGCTGAGGAGATCAAAAATGTGAGCAAGGCGCTCATCGAGCGCTCCGTCGGGCTGCTTCACCACCTCGAAGGCGGCCGCTTCGGCTGGCACGTTATTGCCGTCAAAATACAAGATCTTACGGTCGGCACTCACCGCGGCTGTGGCGGCGAGGGTGTCACTCAGACTCGCCGCGGCAAGGCGCGCAGCCTGCTCAAGACTGAATGGCGGACTGAGGCGTGTCTTCACCATGCCGGGCACACACTCTTTAGCAATAACGACAAGAGTGGTCATTGCGTGACGGTTTTAGGTTTGATCGCTTTGAGTTGTCTTGACATATCTTTCACCGCACGAATGGTTCCGCTGAGAGTCCCCGTAACCTTCGATTTGCCGATCCGCGGGTGGTAGGACACATCAACCTCGCGAATAACCCAATCGTCGCGCGCGGCCTTCAGGAACACTTCGAGCGGATAGCCGCTGCGTCGGTCGAGCAAATCGAGTCCCAACAGGGCTTCACGATGAGCTGCACGCATTGGCCCAAGATCATGAACCGGAACCCCGGTTAGCGACCGAAGCCTGCGGGCCAGAACGTTGTTGGCCAGACGGGCGTGCAGGGGCCATGAACGCGGTGAGGCAGGGCGTCTGCGGCCAAGAACCAGGTCAGCGTGGCCGTCGGCCACGGGGCCGACGACACGGGGTAACTCCGCGGGGTCGAACGATCCGTCAGCATCGCACCACGCAACTATGGGAGCGGATGCCGCCACGAGACCTGCGTGCGCGGCCGCGCCGAATCCGCGGCGAGGTTCGTGCACAACGTAGGCACCCGCATCCAGCGCGACCTGCACAGAATTATCGGTGGAGCCGTTGTCGACCACGATGGCTCGGTACCCGTGTGGCAGTCCACGCAAAAGGGCAGGGAGTGCTGCTTCCTCGTTGAGACATGGAAAAATCACGTCGGCAACAATCTCGGTCACAGTGGAACCCTCCTGGTCCAGGTCTGTCCATGGTGGTGTCCGGGGCAATGCTCCTTCTGCAATTCTGCTCGCAATCAATGCACGGTGGTCAGGCTCATCCTCAACCTGCGATAAAGAGCTGCCAGAGGATCGCCAGGTAGATGACGGTAAAGATCGCCGGAGTGACGAACTTCACGATCATCGTCCACCAGGCGGTCTGGATAATCTGCTGAACGACCCGGGATGGATTCTCGATCTGACGCAGATCCATCGCCACGGCCTGCGCTTCGCTGGCGGACGTGTACTGGGCGATGGAGCCGAGGATGCCCGAGGCGAGCAGTATTCCCGCCGCGGCGATCCGCACGGCGACGGATCCGCCATTGCCGCCTTGGACCGCTAGCGCGGTAATGGTTACCGTGAGCAGAAACGTTGGCGCGAGTTGGGACAGCATGATGTGCAGTCGCGCCCCAGACCAGAGGCCGAGGAGATCTTTTTCATTCACTGTCCCGACTATACGGATGCCGTCGCGGCATCGCTGGTGACTACCGGTCGGGCAGGAGTGCGTCAGTGGGGAAGCTCCTCGTTGTCGTCGCCGTTGAGGGTCATAATCTGGGCTGAAACATCGGTGTCTTCGCCGAGGTGGTAGGCGGCGCAGATCCTGTGGTAGCCATCGGCAACCTGCAGCGGTGTTCCCTCAAGGTTGCCGCGGACCAGCAGCACGGGGCTGAGCGGTTTCCCCTTGCGAATTTTACGCAGGTCGGCGGCCACGTACGGATCATCGGCAGGAAGTAGGGGCAGTCGAGCTGCCCGAAGGATGTCTTTGGCCTTCTGAAAGACGATCGGTTTTTTTTCGAGATCGTTCGTCAGGGACTTCGCCGTGTCGGGGTCTGTGATGAGACCGAGATAGGCGGCTGCGGCCGGGTAGTCATGCGGTTGCGGTTCGCGCAGCCAACGGACTTTCATTCGTACCTCCTGCTAGTTTCAGCAAGAGTAGCCCCAAGGAGGTCACACCATGGTTGCTGAGCATCTGCCGCTATCACCGGTCCAGAGGAAGCAAGTCGCGCAGTTCGAGGACCGCTCGTTTGAGTTGCGCCGACTGGTCAGCGAAGCAGCCGGCACGTTTCTGCTCGTTCTGGTGGCGGTCGGGGCCAGTGTTGTGGACACCCTGAGCCATGGGGCAATCGGGCGTTCGGCGGCGGTGACCGCGCCGGGGCTGATGGTGATGGCGATCATCCTCTTCATGGGAGCAAATTCAGGTGCGCACCTCAATCCCGTCGTCACGATCGCGTTCGCAATTCGTACCGATTTTCAATGGCGTCGAGTACCCGGCTACATCGGCGCCCAACTTGTCGGCGCGGTTTCGGCCGTAGCCATCCTTCGCCTCACATTTGGCACGGACACCGGGTTGGGCGTGACAAGTCCTGGACCCGGTTTCACCGTGTGGCAGGCCCTGGTGGTCGAGATTCTCCTGACGTTCGGACTGGTCAGCGTAATTCTGGGTGCGGCTTCAGGGGCGCAGAACATCGGGGCCCTTTCAGCTGTCGCAGCCGGTGGCTACGTGATATTGGCGGGGCTATGGGCGAGTCCCGTGAGCGGAGCGTCGATGAACCCTGCTCGCTCCCTGGGGCCAGCGATCATCAGCGGCAATCTCAGCGACACATGGATTTATGTAGCCGGCCCGCTGGCGGGCACACTTTTGGCCTGCGTGCTCGCCTACCTGCTTCGCGGACCGGGTGGTGGCGCTATTTCCTCGACCGCAGCCCAAGGAACGCTTCCCAAGCAAAACAAGTGACTGCCACAACCGCGGACTACTGCGCTGGAGTATTAGTCGCCGGTTGCCCCGTGCGGCCCGACCCTCGGTGCCGATAGGTGAGCGGGAGCACGGACCGATTCCACAGCGCCAGCACCAGCAGGCTCACGCCCGTCGCCCACACGAGCGACGCGGCCACATCAGAGACGTAGTGCACGCCGATGTACGGGAACGAGGCGACGAGGGCAATCACGCCGAGGATGGCCGCAACGATCACGAGCGGCTGAAACCGTTTCCCGCGTGAGAGGAAAATTAGCGCCATGGCCAGCGACGTAATGAAGACGGCATGCCCGCTCGGATACGACGCGTCGGTCGGCATCGGAGTGAATGGATGCAGCAGCAGCGTCGCATCCGGTCGCGGCCGGTCCACGAGTATCTTGAGGATTCCGCTCGGAACCCAGGTGATCGCGACGACGGCACCAAACGTCACAGCGAGCCGCAAGTTGCGGGTGAACAGCCAGATCGCAGCCACAACGACGAGCGAAATGATGATCGCGCCGGCGGGACTGAAGACCTTGTACACCGCGTTGGCGAGGGTTACGAGAAGACTGGAGTGATTGCGGCTAAGCGACTCAAGGATGCCCCTGTCCGCGGCGAGCAGGTTCGACGACTCGGCAAGGACGAATCCGTATACGGCGACGAGCGCAACGGCAACTACACCAGCGGCGATCGCAAGCGGGAATCGGGCCACGGGTCTCAGTAGACCCGGAACGGGGCGATCGGATCGGTGTGCTGGTCCGGAAGTTGACACGGCCCCATACTGCCCTATTGCGGGCAAGAAAACTGGGAATTGGTGCCATGACGTTGCTCGTACTGTCGCAACCGCCTCGGTGGCAACCGCTCAATGAGAGCGACGCAAACTGGCGGTTCCGTCGCAGAGTTCGGTAGGTGATCCATCCGATCGAAAGGGCGACCGCGGCGTAGGCGAATGACAAGATCCAGCCGAGCAAACGGCCGACTGAATCCTGCCCAAACGGGCCGGCGATGATCGCCCAAACCGAAAATGCTGATGGATGC
>JAYSPT010000081.1:0-2060 GCA_043721995.1 Salinibacterium sp.
GACCGGTCGCCGCGCAGCACGAGACCCGCATGGATGTCGACCCAGACCACATCGCCGGTCGCGTCATCCCAGAGCACGCCCTCGGCAAGTGAGTACCGCTGGGTCGTCGCCTCTCGCGCGGTGCGGTCAGTGCGTGTCATAATTCAGAATAGTAATAGCGTTTTCAACTATATGGAAAGCTGGTCTATATCTTGGACGAGCTGCGCAGCGCGGAATGGTACCGAGGCGGCGACCGAAACGCCTATATCCACCGGGCATGGATGCGGCGCGGACTGCCAGACGAAGCACTCGACGGATCGAAACCGCAGATCGCCATCGCCAACACCGCAAGCGACCTGACCCCCTGCAACATGCACCTCAACGAGGTCGCCGAATCGGTCAAACAGGGCATCTGGGCGGCCGGTGGCGTGCCCTACAATCTTCCCGTCGTCTCGCTCGGCGAGACCCAGGTGAAGCCAACGGCAATGCTGTGGCGAAACATGGCCGCGATGGCGATGGAAGAGATGTTCCGTGCCAACCCAATCGATGGCGTGGTGTTGCTCGGCGGGTGCGATAAGACGATTCCGGCGCTCCTGATGGCCGCAGCATCAGTGAATCTTCCGGCGATAGTCATTCCGGGAGGGCCGATGCTCACCGGATATTTTCAGGGCGAGGCGCTCGGCTGTGGCACTGATGTGTGGCGCCTGAGCGAAGAAGCGCGCGCGGGCAAGATCACCAACGGGCAGTTCATCGAGTCGGAGGGCTCGATGATCCGCAGCAAGGGCCACTGCAACACGATGGGCACGGCCTCGACCATGGCTGTTGTCGCCGAAGCCCTCGGGATGACTATCCCGGGCTTTGCGGGAACGCCAGCCCCTGATTCCCGCCTGCTCGTCATGTCGCACGAGACCGGCCGGCTGATCGTCGACCTCGTCAAGCAGAATCGCAGGCCGAGCGACATCATGACCAAGGGTTCTTTCCTGAATGCCATCGTTGCCGTCGCGGCGGCGGGTGGCTCGACGAACTCGGTCGTGCACCTGCTGGCCATCGCCGGACGACTCGGCATCGACCTCACGCTCGAAGACTTCGACGTCGCGGGACGCGGGGTGCCGGTGCTGGCCAACCTGCAGCCCTCCGGCACGTTCCTGATGGACGACCTTTACCGGGCGGGCGGAGTGCTCGCGCTGCTGGCCCAGGTGAAAGACCTGTTGCACCCAGAGCCCATCACCGTGACGGGAACGCCACTCGTCGACTATCTCGACGACCGCCCGGTGTACGACGCCACCGTCATCCTGCCGCGGGCGACGCCGCTCATGGCCGATGCGGGTATCGCCGTCTTGCGCGGCAATCTTGCCCCGAGTGGCGCCATCATCAAGCCAGCGGCAGCCACGGCAGAACTGCTGCAGCATCGTGGGCCAGCGCTGGTCTTCGACAGCATCGAAGACATGCGCGCTCGCATTGACGACCCCGACCTCATTGTCGACGCGAATACCGTGCTTGTGCTGCGCGGCTGTGGCCCGCGCGGTTACCCGGGAATGCCGGAGGTTGGCAACATGCCGCTGCCGCGCAAGCTGCTCGAAGCGGGAGTCCGTGACATGGTGCGGATCAGCGACGCGAGGATGAGCGGCACGGCTTACGGCACCGTGGTACTGCACGTGGCCCCCGAGGCGGCCGCCGGCGGCCCGCTCGGCCTCGTACGGACCGGGGATTTCATCGAGCTCGACGTCGAGGGCCGTCGCCTGCATCTGGATGTCCCCGACGCTGAGCTTGCCGCCCGCAGCCAGAGCGCCGAAACCGTGGCGGCCTTCGCCGCACCCACGCGCGGGTGGGCGAAGCTCTACGTGGATCATGTGATGCAGGCCGATACCGGCGCCGACCTCGACTTCCTTGTGGGCTCGAGCGGGGATAAGGTCACCCGTGAATCGCACTGATGTTGGCTCGCGCGCCGGCACGGCTGGCTCCGATGAGCGCGCACTCGGGGCGAGCATCCGCTCGGCAGTGGGCAACGGTGCTGAGGTCTCCACCAGCGCGTTCGACCGCGTCGTGGCCGCCATCGATGCCTCCCACTACCTACTGACCCC